>NZ_BBXH01000005.1:0-496142 GCF_001010305.1 Comamonas sp. E6 | reverse complement strand
AATTCAAAAGCCAAAGTTCTCAGGAACTTTGGCTTTTTTCTTGGCCGCGCCCAAGCGCCGCCGAATCTGCAAAAGCATGGGTGCCGACACCGGAGCCGCGCCATATCAGGCATCATGCAGGCATCCCCGGGCAGTATTTGCCCACCCAAGACTCACTATGCAAAACGACCTCTCCACGTTCTGGCGCGGACCGCGTTGGACTCTGGCCATGCTGCTTGCCATTCTCGGCATGCTCGGCCCGTTCTCGGTTGACACCTATATTCCCGCCTTCTCGGGCATTGCCAAGGCATTGGGCGCAACCCCCGTAGAAATGCAGCAGACCCTGTCTGCCTACCTGCTGGGCTTTGCCTTCATGAACCTGTTTCATGGCGCCCTTGCCGACAGCTTCGGACGCCGCCCCGTCATCCTCTGGGGACTGGTGATGTTCACCATCGCCTCGGCCGGCTGCGCGCTGTCGCAAAACATCACCCAGCTGGTGATCTTCCGCACGCTGCAGGGCCTGTCCACCGGTGCCGGCATCGTGGTCTCGCGCGCCATCGTGCGCGACATCTTTCCGCCGACCCAGGCCCAGGGCGTGATGGCGCAGATCACCATCTTCTTCGGCGTTGCGCCGGCGCTGGCTCCCGTGATTGGCGGCTGGCTGTTCGTGCACCTAAGCTGGCAGGCCGTGTTCTGGTTCCTGAGCATCGTGGGCGTGCTGCTCTGGCTCATCAACGTCAAGTTTCTGCCCGAATCGCTGCCGCCGCAAAAACGCCAGCCCTTCCAGTTCAGACCGCTGATGCAGGGCTATGGCATCTTGCTCACCGATCCGCGCTTTCTGCTGCTGGCCCTGGCCAGCGGCATTCCGTTCAACGGCATGTTTCTCTATCTGCTGTCGGCCCCGGCTTTTCTGGGCGATATCTTGCAGCTGGAGCCCACGCAGTTCTTCTGGTTCTTCATCGCCACCATCGGCGGCATCATGGCCGGCAGCTGGACCAGCGGACGCCTGGCCGGACGCATCCCGCCCAAGCGCCAGATCCGCCACGGCTTTCTGGTGATGTGCGTGACCTCCATCATCAATCTGGTGGCCAATCTGATCTGGCCCGCCCATGTGAGCTGGGCCTTGATTCCCATCAGCCTGTTCGCCTACGGCTGGGCGCTGATGGTGCCCGTGGTGACGCTTCTGGTGCTGGACATCCACCCTGCGCGGCGCGGCCTGGCCTCCTCGCTGCAGGCTGTGGTGGGCTCGGTGGCCAACGGCTTTGTGGCCGGCGTGATTGCACCGCTGGTCATGCATTCGGCCGCACTGCTGGCCACGGGCTCGATTCTGATGATGCTGATCGGTCTGGTCGCCTGGATCTATCTGCACCACCGCTGGCCGGACATCGGCCGCCATGCCTCCGAGCATTAAAAAGGAGCTGCTACCGCACGTCATTCATAGACTTCAGATTGAAAAGTATCTGAAAGCCTTGAATGACATGCGCTAGAAGCTCTCTTTTCAAGAGCTATCTCAGCCCTGTACGGGCAACAAAAAGCCGACTTCAAGAGCCGGCTTTTTTCATGCTTCGGGCCGCAGCCCGAATCAGCGATCAACGCTCGTCACGACGCGGTGCGCGGGGCTTGCGCTCGAAGCTGCGCTCGCCACCACGTTCGCCATGGGGCTGATAAGGCTTGCCGGCACCCTGACCAAAGGCAGGACGACGATCGCCGCCGCCGAAGCCGCGCGATTCACCACTACGGAAGCCGCCTTCGCGGGGAGCACCGGCATGAGCGCCTTCACGGCCACCGCCAAAGCTCTTGCGACCGAAATCGCCGCCTTCACGGCGCTGGGCACCACCACCGAAGCCGCCACGCGATTCGCCGCCGCCGAAGCTGCGCTCTTGACGCTCGCCACCACGGAAACCGCCGCGATCGCCACCAAAGCTGCCGCGATCATCACGACGCTCGAAGCTGCGCTCTTGACGCTCGCCACCGAAGCTGGGACGGCCACCGCCGAAGCCGCGATCACCACCACGATCGCCGCCGCGATCGGCAAAGCGATCACCGCGAGGTGCACCAAAACCGGCGCGATCGCCACCGAAACGGTCACCGCCACGGTCGCCACCGAAACCACCGCGATCATTGCCACGGCCGCCGCCGAAGCTGCCGAAGCCGGACTTGCGGCCGTAGCCTTCGCCATCGCGACGACCACCGAAGCCACCGCGACCACCGGCGCCGCCGCCACGACGACCGTCACGCTCGCCAGAGGCGGGGAAACGCTGCTGGGGTTCCATGCCGGGAATGGTCTCGGCCTTGAACTGCTGGCGGGTATAGCCTTCGATGTCGAACACGCGGCGACGGTCGCGGAATTCCGCAAACGTCACGGCCACGCCTTCGCGGCCCGCACGACCGGTACGGCCGATACGGTGGGTATAGTCTTCAGCCTTCATCGGCAGGCCGTAGTTGAAGACGTGGGTGATGGTGGGCACGTCGATACCGCGAGCAGCCACATCGGTGGCCACCAGGATCTGCACCTGGCCGTTGCGCAGCGCCATCAGGCGGCGGTTGCGCAGGCCCTGGCTCAGAGCACCGTGCAGGGCCACGGCAGAGAAACCGTCCTGCTGCAGATCGTTGGCCAGACCGTCACATTCCACCTGGGTGGACGCAAACACGATGGCCTGGTTGATGCTGCTGTCACGCAGCCAGTGGTCGAGCAGCTTGCGCTTGTGCTGCATGTTGTCGGCCCAGAACAGTGCCTGCTTGATGTTGGCGTGCTTCTCCTGGGGCGTGGCAATCGTGATCTTCTTCACGTTGGCACCGCCGTCATGCATCACGCGCATGGCCAGTTGCTGAATGCGGGGAGCAAACGTGGCGCTGAACATCATGGTCTGCTTGCGCTCGGCAGTCAGCTGATTGACTTCGGCCAGATCGTCGGAGAAGCCCAGGTCCAGCATGCGGTCGGCTTCGTCGACCACCAGGAATTGCACCTTGTCCAGCTTGATCTGCATGGAGCGCTGCAGGTCCAGCAGACGGCCGGGAGTGGCCACCACCAGATCGGCGTTCTGCAGCTTGGCGATTTGCAGCTGGTAAGGAATGCCGCCCACCACGTTGGCGATGCGGATGCCGCGGCAGTGCTTGACCAGCTCGATGGCGTCATGCGCCACCTGCTGGGCCAGCTCACGCGTGGGGCACAGCACCAGGGCGCCGGGCACGGCGGCCTTGAAGTTGCGGGCGTTGGTGGGGTCCTTGCGCTTGTTGCGCTTGGGAGCGGGCTCGCCCTTGGCCGCAGCTTCGGCGCACAGGCGCTCGAATTCAGCCTTGGCGGCCGCATCGGCCACGGCACGCTGCTTGATCAGGGTGTGCAGCACGGGCAGCAGGAAGGCAGCGGTCTTGCCCGAGCCAGTCTGGCTGGAGACCATCAGGTCGATGAAGCCGTCGGCATCGGCACCTTCGCCCATGGCCAGGGGAATGGCTTGCAGCTGCACAGCGGTAGGCTGGGTATAGCCCAGGTCGGTCACGGCCTGGATCAGTTCAGGGGCCAGACCCAGTTCGACGAAGCCATTGGGTTCGCCAGCGGCTTGGGTTTCTTCGACAGCGGCATCTTCCGCGTCCATGTCGGCCAGCATGGCGTCCAGACGGGAATCGAGTTCGGGAGAAGACAAAGCAATATCAGCAGCGGCCACTTGGCCCTGCTCCAGGGAGTTTTCTGTCATGAATAGCTCACGCAAAAAGCGACGCAGTCAGCGTGCTGCTCGCTTCTTTGACGGTTGGTTATCAACATCCACCGTCAGACTTTGACTGGCCCGTTCGCAAAACGGGGCAGATGGGTGTTATGGCTTGTCGTGTCGGCGCTGGGCAGGCCGTTGCACGCAAGTAAGAACCCGGTGTGTGATGGAGATGCGCAAAAATTACCCATTGATCGGGTAAGCAGTGCATTGTCGCATGTACCGGGTTTTCCCGCAAGTGGCAGGGCTATACCGAACCGCCACCGCACCATCAGACGCTGAGCAGTTGCTGGCGGTAATGCTGCAGCTCGTCGATAGACTCGTGCACATCGGCCAGGGCCGTGTGGCGCTGCGCCTTCTTGAAGGAGGTATAGGCCTCGGGCTTCCAGCGCTTGGCCAGCTCCTTGAGCGTGCTCACATCGATATTGCGATAGTGAAAGAAATTATTGAGCTTGGGCATGTAGCGCTCCATGAAGCGCCTGTCCTGACCAATGCTGTTGCCGCACAGCGGCGTCTTGCCCTTGGGCACGTATTTGCCCAGAAAGGCAATCAGCGCGGCCTCCGCCTCGGCTTCGCTGATGGTCGAAGCCTTGACCTTGTCGATCAGGCCGCTTTTGCCATGCGTGCCCTTGTTCCAGGCATCCATGCCGCCCAGCAGCTCGTCGGACTGATGAATGGCGAATACCGGGCCTTCGACGCGAATCTGCAGATCGGAGCTGCTGACCACCACGGCAATCTCGATGATGCGGTCGCGGTCGGGGTTCAGCCCCGTCATTTCGCAGTCCAGCCACACCATATTGAGATCGGATTTGGGCAGAACCGGTGGAGTAGCGGCCACGGGGGCGGCGCTGACGGAATTCGTACAGGAAGCTTCAGACATGGCGCAAATTGTCGCCTACACTGCCAATACATGGCTTCCAGACTAGATTTCACATTGGCACTTTCGCTGCTGTTTGCGACGGCCGTGGCCCTGCAATGGCTGCTGCGCGTGTGGCTTGTTTCGCGCCAGGTGCGCCATGTGGCCACCCACCGCGGCGCCGTGCCACCGGCATTTGCCCATCGCATCAGCCTGTCCGCCCATCAGAAGGCGGCCGACTACACGCTGGCCAAGGCCAGGGTGTCGCTGATCGACATCACGCTGTCGGCCGCCGTGCTGCTGTGCTGGACACTGCTGGGCGGGCTGGACTGGCTCAACCGCTGGCTGCTGGAATTCATCAACCCCGGCCTGTGGCAGCAGCTGGCGCTGCTGGCCAGCTTTGCCGTGATCTCGGCGCTGATCGAGCTTCCCCTGTCGCTCTATCAGACCTTCAAACTGGAGCAGCGCTTTGGCTTCAACCAGATGACGCCAGGCCTGTGGCTGGCCGATCTGCTCAAGTCGACGCTGGTGGGCGCCATCATCGGCCTGCCGCTGGCGGCCTTGATTCTCTGGCTCATGGGCGGGGCCGGCCCGCTGTGGTGGCTCTGGACCTGGGGCGCCTGGACGGCTTTCAATCTGCTGCTGATGTGGATTTTCCCCAGCTTTATTGCACCGCTGTTCAACAAGTTCGAGCCGCTGGCCGATGAAAGCCTCAAGAGCCGCGTGACCCGGCTGATGGAACGCTGCGGCTTTGCGGCCAAGGGACTGTTCGTGATGGACGGAAGCCGCCGCTCGGCGCATGCCAACGCCTATTTCACGGGTTTCGGCAATTCCAAGCGCGTGGTGTTCTTTGACACCCTGCTCAGGCAGCTCAGCCCCGGCGAAGTCGAAGCCGTACTGGCTCACGAGCTGGGTCACTTCAAGCACAAGCACATCAGCAAGCGCATGGTCCTGATGTTCGGCGTCTCGCTGCTAGGCTTTGCGCTGCTGGGCTGGCTCAGCCAGCAACTCTGGTTCTACACGGGACTCGGAGTCTCTGTGCTGCTGGGTCCGAACATCGGCGTGGCTGCCGAAAACAATGCGCTGGCCCTGCTGCTGTTCATGCTGGCGGTGCCGGTGTTCAGCTTCTTCGTCACGCCGCTGATGTCCGCCATGTCGCGCCGCGACGAGTTCGAGGCCGATGCCTATGCCATGCAGCAGGCCGATGGTGCACAACTGGCTTCGGCACTGCTCAAGCTTTACGAGGACAATGCCTCCACACTCACGCCAGACCCATGGTATGTGAGCTTTTACTATTCACACCCTCCTGCCGTGGATCGCCTGGCGCGCATGCCGGCTCCTGCAGGCAGCTTGTAACACCACAACGATTTCAGACATGAGCACACCCACACTGCAACAGAAAGACTGGTCCCAACTCAAGCGCAGCGCCCTGAGCACAGAGCAAGTGCAAGAGCAGTTGGCAACCCTTGAGGGCTGGGAGCTGCTGGCCGGCAACGCGGCCATCAGCAAGACCTTCCGTTTCGTGAATTTCTACGAAACCATGGCCTTTGTGAACGCGCTGGCCCTGGTTGCCCATCAGCAGGACCACCACCCCGATCTGGAAGTCGGCTACAACCGCTGCAAGGTCAGCCTCAACACCCATGATGTGGGCGGCATCTCCGAGACCGACATCGATTGCGCGCGCCGCATCGAAGCACTGCTGAATCCGGCCTGATCCTTATGGCAAAACAAGGACGGCGCCCAGGCGCCCAAGCAACAGGCGACACCCAGACAGGCCTGGTGGTCGCCAGCTATGGCCGCCATTGCGTGGTCGAGACCCCGGACGGCGAACGCCGCATCTGCCACCCGCGCGGCAAGAAAAGCCAGGCCGTGGTGGGCGACCATGTGCAATGGCTGGCTCCCCCACCCGGCCAGGGCGATGAGGGCACGATCGAAAAAATTGTGGAGCGCCGCAACGTCTTCTACCGCCAGGATGACATCCGCACCAAGACCTTTGCCGCCAACCTGGACCAGCTCCTGATTCTGATAGCCGCCGAGCCGGTATTCAGCGAAGTGCAGCTTGCCCGCGCGCTGATCGCCGCCGAGGCCGCACACATCAAGCCCATCATTGCGCTCAACAAGATGGACCTGGAAGAGCCCTTCCTGCGCGCCTGGCAGCGGCTGGAGCCTTACCGGACCATGCGTGATGCCGCGAACGCTTCACCGCACTACATGGTGCTGCCGCTGTCGCTGGAAGATGCAGACGACGAGGATCGCGACGCCATCATCGGTCTGCTGCAAGGCAAGACCACACTGGTCCTCGGTCCTTCGGGCGTAGGCAAGAGCACCTTGATCAACTTGCTGCTGCCCGACGCCAGGGTGGCGACCAACGAAATCTCGCAGGCGCTGAACACCGGCAAGCACACCACCACCAGCACCACCTTGTATTGGGTGGATGAGGCACGCACCACCGCCATCATCGACTCGCCAGGATTTCAGGAGTTCGGCCTCTATCACATTGCCGCCACGCAACTGGCAGCCTGCATGCCCGACATCGGCGCACTGGCGGACCAGTGCAAGTTCTACAACTGCACCCATCTGCATGAGCCTGGCTGCGCTGTCATGGCCCAGGTTGAAGCGCAGGACAGCCCCCACTCCATCAGTGCCAACCGCTACCGGATCTATGGCGAGCTGTTCGATGAACTGAGTCAGGAGCCCCGCTACTGAGCGCGAGGCCAGCCAAGCCGGAGGGCCGCGCCATATGAGAGCAATTTCAGCGTTTGCCACGCAGCCATTCCAAGCCCGATGAGCGCCCGCCGCCTGGCTTGGCTGCCGGCCACAACCCGGTGTTCACGTCATGAAGCCCAGAATTTTTCAGCCCTGCCTGCAAGCCGCCCTCGCCATCGCGCTGTCTGCGGGCATGGGCCTGACCTGGGCCCAGGGCACGGACTCCGCCCCCAGCTGGGAGGACGAGCCACCCACGCTGTCTCGCTGGATCGAAGAAGGTTACAAGGCCGAGCTGAGCCGGCAGCCATGGCGCGCAGCGCAGCGCTATTGCGCGGCAGCACGCTATGGCAGCCTCGAAGCCCAATACCGGCTGGGCCGGCTGCTGTTGCTGGGGCGAGGCTTGACTCCCGACCCTGCCACGGGCACGACGCTGCTGGCTCTGGCCGCCCAGCGTGGCCACGAGAAAGCCCGCTTGCTGCTGGCCGGCAAGCTCCCCGGCGACCGGCTGCCCGACTGCCTGACCCAGGGCGATGCGCCCGCACAGGAGTTTCTGGAGGCCAGCCAGGAGGCCGCCCCCCACGAGGTGGTAGCCAGCTATGTGAGCAGTCTGCCCAGGGAGAAGCGACGCATGGCCGAACTGGTGCAGCGCCTCGCGCCACGCTTCTCGATTGATCCGCGGCTGGCACTGGCCATTGTGCGTTCGGAGTCGAATTTCGAGGCACAGGCGCTGTCGCCGCGCAATGCTCAGGGCCTCATGCAGCTCATTCCTGAGACGGCCGAGCGTTTTGGCGTGCGCGATGCCTGGAATCCCGAGCAGAACGTGCGTGGCGGCCTGGCCTACCTGCGCTGGCTGCTGGAGCGCTTCGAGGGCGATGTGGCACTGGTATCGGCAGCCTACAACGCGGGCGAGAGAACCGTGCAACAGTATGGCGGTGTGCCTCCTTATGCGGAGACGCGTGAATATGTGCGACGCATACTCAGCTTCTATCGCGCCAAGCACCACGAGCGCCCGGCTCGCTGATGGAACCTTGAACAGTGCCCGGCATGCCCGTCGCACCTGAGCCACCTTGGTATGTGGCACTGCGCAACACAGGACTTCTATGACCCGCTGCGGCTTGAGCGCTCATGCACCAAGCTGCTGCCACACAGAAGGCGATGTCCGGGTGCTCACCCGAGCAGACGAGCAAAGGTCAGCAAGGCCAGCAGCAGCAGCCAGACCACGACCGATCGCCAGACCAGCCCCACCACACTGCGCAAATGAGCCATTTCCGGCTCTCGCCCCGGAGTGACATCGCTGCCCGTCCACTGCGCATCGTCGCCCTCTTCGCCGTCAGCCGCATCGCGGCGGCGCAAGGCCTCCCCCCCCAGGCGTACATTGATGGCACCCGCAGTGGCAGCCAGAATCACGCCATCGTTGTCATTGGGAAAGCGCTGGGCATAGACGCGCCAGTTGTCTATGGCCTCCTCAAAGCTGCCCACCATGGCAAAGGACAGCGCCGTCAGCCGCGCCGGCAGCCAATCGATCACATACCAGGCCTTGGCTGCGGCGGACTGCAAACGCTCGCTGGTCGGTGCCCGAAGACCTTCCGCCCCCTTGCGCGACCAGGCACGCGACAGATATTCAGCCATGCGGTAGAGAATGGCACCCAGCGGCCCCAGCCCCAGAGCCGAGAGAATCGAAAACCAGAACAGCACGCCAAACACATGACGGTGTGCTGCCAGCACCGAGTACTCGATGACATGGCGCACTACTTCGCTGCGTGGCACCTCGCTGGCATCGACCTGCTGCCAGTCGGCCAGGGCCTGACGGGCGGCAAATTCATCACCGGCATCAAGCGCATCGCGAATCCGCGTGAAGTGGTGGCTGAACTGGCGAAAACCCAGCGTGACATAGAGCACCGCGACATTCCACAGCATGGCTGCAGGCCAGCCTATGAACTCCATCAGCGCCCAGAATATGCCCAACACGATAACGCTGGGCAGCAGCACGGCCATCGCCCAGGCAAGCCAGCCATGGAGAGGCTTGCCCGCATCAAAGTTGCTGCGCACGGTCACGGTCCAGGCGCGATAACCGGCCTGTACCAGATTGGATCGGGCCAGCGGGCGCGCCTGTTCCAGCAGCAGTGCGATCAGGATGGCAAAAAAGCTCATTGCTTCATCATAGCTGCGCTGTTTGTCGACTTGTTACAACTGCTGTCTCAAGCCGCCAAAAAACGGTAAAGATTGCGCAACATGCCCGCTGTCGCGCCCCAGATATAGCGTTGCTGCTCACCATCCTGATAAGGCATGGCAAACCATTCGCGATCCACCCCCTGCCACAGCATGGCGTGACGCTCATGATGTGCGGGGTTGAGCAGATAGGACAGGGGAACCTCAAACAGATCGGCCACCTCTCCCGGATTGGGGAAATAACTGGCCTGCGGATGGACCAGCGCCACCACAGGGGTGATGTGAAACGCCGTCCCCGTCACGTAAATGGGCAAGCGACCCAGCACCTCGACATTCTTCGGAGCCAGTCCCACTTCCTCATGCGCCTCGCGCAATGCCGTGGCCTCGGCCGAAACATCCTGCGGGTCACGCTTACCGCCCGGAAAAGCCACCTGACCCGAGTGTGTGGACAGCCTGGCCGAGCGCACGGTCAGCAACACGGTGGGCTGCTCGCGCATGACGATGGGCACGAGCACGGCCGCATCGGAAGGCTGCCTGGCCGTGATGCGCTTTTCCTGCATGGCCTCGGGCAGCCACTGCGGTGGCTGGGCAAAGCGCGTGCGCAAGGCCTGAGGCGTCTGAGCAGCCAGCGGCACAGCCGGCAACTGGCTATCAATGCCCAGAAGGCGAGCCTTGCGCGGATCAACAATGCCCACCACGGGGAGCGAAGAATTATCAGATGCAGGCATGTATGTGTTCAGCCAAACCCCAAAGCAAGAATCACGAACCAAGGCAGACATAAAAAAAGCCGCCACAGCGAACTGTAGCGGCTTTTACGGAATCACTTCCGATGCGTGTATTACTCGGCTGCAGCAGCAGTCTTGTTAACACGCTGGGGCAGCTTTTCCTTGATACGAGCAGACTTGCCGCTACGCTCACGCAGGTAGTACAGCTTGGCACGGCGCACATCACCGCGACGCTTGACTTCGATCTTGGCGATCAGGGGAGAGTAGGTCTGGAACGTACGTTCCACGCCTTCACCGCTGGAGATCTTGCGCACTGTGAAGCCGCTGTTCAGGCCGCGATTACGCTTGGCAATCACCACGCCTTCGTAAGCCTGCACGCGCTTACGGTTACCTTCCACCACGTTCACGCTCACGATGACGGTGTCACCGGGGGCGAATTCGGGGATGGTCTTGTTCAGGCGAGCGATTTCTTCTTGCTCGAGGGTCTGGATCAGATTCATGATTTAGTCCACCTTGATCTTGTCCGCGCCAGAATTGGCAAGCGCCGGGATTGGCGCTATTGCTGCATTACAAGAACAGCCCGAAAGCTGTCCCGCTATTTCCTTGCAGCGGCCGGATAGAGGATCAAAGAACCTGCAATTATAGCTTGGACGCTGTTTTTGCCAAAAAACCCTCATCCTTGGCATTGAGCAGCCCCTGTTCGCGGGCCTGCTCTATCAATTCGGGCCTGTGCTCGGCCGTAATGCGCAAGCGCTGATCGCGACGCCAGCGCTCGATATTGGAGTGATGGCCGGAGAGCAGCGCGGCTGGCACCTCCTGGTCATTCCAGACTTCTGGGCGAGTGTAGTGGGGGCAGTCCAGCAAACCGTCAAGCGCAGGATTGAAGCTGTCCTGCTGAAAGCTGCCTTCATCGTTAAGCACACCGGGCTGCAGACGCGCCAAAGAGTCCAGCAGCACCATGGCTGCCAGCTCACCGCCCGAAAGTACAAAGTCACCCAGACTCAGTTGATGAGTGACATTTCTATCAATAAAACGCTGGTCAATGCCCTCATAGCGACCACAGAGCAGCACCGCCCCCCGGCTTTCGGCCCAATCGGCCACCACGGCATGCTTGAGGGTCGTACCTATGGGTGAGAACAACACCACAGGAGCAGGCTCCGCCTGTTCCTGTGCATCGACTTCGGCGCGTGCCGAGCGAATCGCTTCGAGGCAGCGCTGCAGCGGCTCGGCCATCATCACCATGCCGGGGCCTCCGCCAAATGGACGATCATCCACACGGCGGTAATTGCCGTCGGCCCAGTCACGCGGATTCCACAGATGCACTGCCACCTGGCCCGAGCTGTAGGCACGGCGCGTCACCCCGCTCTCAAGAAATGGAGCGAACAGCTCAGGAAACAGCGTAATAATGTCGAAACGCATTGATATAAAAGCGATTTAAGCTACAAACCAAATAGCAAAAAAAGCATTCCAGTTCAATAATCGGGCTGCCAGTCGGCCACGATCTTCTTGCCGGCCAGATCCACCGAATCCACATAGGCATCGACAAAGGGTATCAGACGCTCCTGCTCCTTGCCGTCCTGTTCATAGCCCAGCACCAGAACAGTCTGCGGGCCGGTGGCCATCAAGTCCTTGACCACCCCCAGGGTCACACCTTCGCGGTTGACCACGTTCAGCCCCATCAGATCCACCCAGTAGAACTCACCATCCTCGGTCTTGGGGAAATGCTCGCGCGCCACAAAGACGCGGGCACCGCGCAGAGCCTCTGCGGCGTTGCGGTCGGCGACTTCAAGCGAGGTTGCCACAATGGTGTCGGCATGGAAGCGGGCCTGCTTGACGGGCAGCACCACGGTACCCGTGAAATGCTTGGCACCTTTCTCGGCAGGCTGCAAAAACCAGTCCTTGGCGGCAAACAGGGCCTCTGGGGCGCTGCTGAAGGCATGCACCTTGAACCAGCCCTTGATTCCCCAGGCATCGGCAATGCGACCGACTTCAATGGCATCAGCAGGCAAGCTCGTGGCTTGAAGAACAGGCATGTGGCTCATGGGATCAGCAGAAAATGCAGAATTTCAATAAAAAACGGGTCCCGTCAGGCAAGCCAACGGAACCCGCTTTGGTAAAGGTGCCTAGAGAGCGACCGCCTAAATTAGGCAGCAACCTTCTTTGCAGCTTCCTTGATCAGGCGTTCAGCCGTATCGGAAGTTTGAGCACCAACGCTCTTCCAGTAGTTCACGCGGTCCAGAGCCAGACGCAGGCCTTCTTCGGCGCCACGAGCGCTAGGGTTGTAGAAACCCAGACGTTCGATGAAAGCACCGTCGCGACGCACGCGCTTGTCAGCTGCAACGATGTTGTAGAAAGGACGAGCCTTAGAGCCGCCGCGGGAGAGACGAATAACAACCATGATGTTTCCTTCGGGTGGTTACAGCCAGTGCCATCAAAAAATTTGACCAGCTGCGCAGGTTTTCTTACAGCGTTTGAGACACGCGACATGACCACCCGGCCAGCGACACGCCGTAAAACCGGAAATTATATCGAGTTCTGTCAAATCTGCCTATAGCAGCGGCAAATGAGCATAGTCGGCACAGAGGACTTCCTGAAAATGAAGCGCAATTGCCCTGAGCCCCGTAATTGACGCGAAGGGAATAATGGACGGGTTCTTTCGTTTTCTGCCCGCGCATCAGACCATGAACCAACTTGTTCCCGCCACCACCCCGGCCCCTCGCCCCAAAAACAAGACGATTGCCTCCTGGCTGGCCTTGATCGGCGGACCACTGGGGCTGCATCGCTTCTACCTGCACGGCCTTGGGGACTGGCTGGGCTGGCTGTTGCCCATTCCCACTGCACTTGGCATCTACGGCATCGAGCGCGTGCAGCAGTTGGGGCAGGACGACAGGCTGAGCTGGCTGCTAATCCCCCTGCTCGGCTTCACGATAGCAGGCTGCGCCCTGCGCGCCATCCTTTACGGCCTGATGGAGCAAGGAAACTGGAACCGGCTCTTCAATCCATGGATGGATGCCGACGCGCCTGCAGGGCGCACCCAATGGACCACGATTTTTGCCGTAAGCCTGTCCCTGATGCTGGGTGCCACCGTGCTGATGGCCAGCATCGCCTACAGCTTCCAGCACTACTTTGAATATCAGGTCGAAGAGGCGCGCAAGATTTCACAGTAGCTGCAGCTCTCCGAACCAGGGGGCTCTCACCCACTCCGAAGCGGCTTCGGCCTTGCCGCTTTTGTAAGCAAAAGTCTAATTTTTCACCTACTGGGCGCAAAGCAGCGCCTGCCGACTCCACAGAACTCACAATGCCCAACTGACGAACTTCTTGCAAAGACTGCATCCAAGCAGTTTTCGCACTACGACGGCTTTGCTGCACCAGTCCGAAGAGGTCTTATGTCTGCAACCAACGAAAAGTCTGCCAGATCCGAAGTGCATGGGCAAAATGCCTTTCCAGCTGCCACCAGCCTGGTGGGTGTGTACGGAGAACAGCTTTTCCGCATTCTTGAACAAACCAGCAGCGGCTATGTGTTGCTTGATGCTCAGAACCGGGCACAACGCTGGAATGATGGTTATCTGCAGATATTCCCCTGGCTGACTTCCGCCCTCAAAGTAGGCATACCTCTGCAAGCCGCTCTGCAAGCTGCCGCAACAGCAGCCCCGGCCAACGCTGCACCAGCCCTGAACCATATCGCCGAAAGTCATCAAGCCCTGATTGCGCGCCAGCAAGCCAATGCCCAGTTTCAGCTGCCCAATGGACGCAAGCTCAATCTGTCGGCTCACGCCCTATCGGCCAATTACACGGTGCTCGCCTGCAAGGAACTGCTGCCTCATGGCAACGAGGCAGAAAGCCTTTCCTTCTTCGATGTGCTGACCAATCTGCCCAACCGGCGCCTGCTGCTGGACAGGCTGTCCCAAGCCATGATCCAGTCCGAGCGCACGGGCTGGCGCGGCGCATTGCTGACCATAGACATGGAGCCGGTGGCGGGCCCGGCCGCCAGCACGGGAGACAGCCAGTCCTGCCTGGCTCCGCACATCGCACAGCGCCTGCTCGGCTGCGTACGCTCCTGCGATACCGTGGCCAGACTGGATGCCGCGCACTTCGTCATCATGGTCTCGGATCTGTCCCCGGATATCGAAATGACCACGGTGCTGGTGGAACGTCTTGGAGAGCGTCTGCAGGAAAGCCTGAACGGCAGCTACCAGCTCGGCCACAAAAGCGCGATGCTGGAGGCCAATATAGGCGCCACCCTGTTCGGCCCGCACTCCCGCTCCGCCACCGAGTTGCTGCAGCAGGCAGAGGTCGCCATGTACCGTCTGCGCGATGAAGAGGCTCGCGGCCTGCACTTCTTCAGCCCCGAGCAGCAGGTTCCGGCCAACGACCGCAGCCGCATGGGGCAGGATCTGCGGGAAGCCCTGCGCCTCGGCCAGTTCGAGCTGCATTACCAGGCCCAGTATTCCGCAAGCGGCGAAGTCAACGGCTTGGAGGCCCTGCTGCGCTGGCGTCATCCCAGGCGAGGTCTGGTACCCCCGAGCATCTTCCTGTCCGTGGCAGAGGAGACCGACATCATCGTTCCGCTTGGCCGCTGGAGCATTCAAGCCGCCTGTGAACAATTGGCCAGATGGAAAGCCGAGCCGCAACTGGACAGGCTGCCCATCTGCGTCAACATCAGCGCCAAACAGCTTCGGCAAGCGGACCTGGCCGAGCAAGTGCAGAGCATTCTCAGCCAGACAGGGGCCGATCCTGCATTGCTGCTGTTGGAGCTTTCCGCCCAGACCCTGAGTCCTCTGGATGCGGATAGCGCGAGCAGCCTCAAGCGCATCGGCGCCATGGGTGTGCGGCTGTCACTCGACAATTTTGGTGGCAGCTCCAATATGCAGGAAGCGCTGCAGCAGCTCCCCCTGAACCAGCTCAAGCTCTCGCATTCCCTGGTGCAGCGCCTGGGCCCCAACAATGCCGCCGAGGCCGCCGTACAGGCAGCCATCGCGCTGGCTGCCCGCCATCAGATGACGATCGTCGGCGCAGGGGTGGAGACCCTGGAGCAGCGTGCCCTGCTGGCGCAGCATGGCTGCGAGCATTTCATGGGCTATCTGCTCAGCCCCCCAACTCCGGTCAGCCAGCTCAAATCCCTGATGCAGCGGCAGGCAATGCTCGGTCTGCAAGAGGCTGCAGCTTGACCTCCATGTTTCAGCCATGAAAAAAGGCTTCGCAACGCGAAGCCTTTTTTCCATTAAGCCCTTGATCGACAAGCAGTTACAGCTATCAATCAAGGAGTACAAAAACTCAATACAGTTGCAGGCTGACCCAGTAGGCAATGGATGCCACAAAGGCGCTGGCCGGAATCGTCAGAATCCATGCCCAGACGATATTGCCTGCAACGCCCCAGCGCACGGCACTCGCGCGCTGCGTGGAACCCACGCCCACGATGGCACCGGTAATGGTGTGCGTGGTCGAGACCGGAACGCCCAGGAAGGTGGCAAAGAACAGAGTCAGAGCACCACCGGATTCGGCACAGAAGCCACCGACGGGTTTGAGCTTGGTGATCTTCTGGCCCATGGTCTTGACGATGCGCCAGCCGCCAAACATGGTACCCAGGCCGATGGCCAGGTAGCAGCTGACGATGGTCCACATGGGAGGCTCGGCATCACCGGCATTGGCATAGCCCGTGGCAATCAGCAGCAACCAGATGATACCGATGGTCTTTTGCGCATCGTTGCCGCCGTGACCCAGGCTGTAGGCACCGGCAGAAACCAATTGCAGACGGCGGAACCACTTGTCCACGCGATTGGGACTGGCACGACGGAAAATCCAGGCCACCAGAACCATCATCAGCGAGCCCAGCAGAAAGCCCAGCACGGGAGAGACGAAGATGAAGGCCACCGTCTTCCAGATGCCGCTGGCGATCAGCGCACCTGCACCGGCCTTGGCAATCACCGCACCCACGATACCGCCAATCAGGGCATGCGAGGAGCTGCTGGGAATGCCGTAGATCCAGGTGATGACGTTCCAGGTGATGGCACCCACCAGAGCGCCGAACACGACATGGGTGTCAACAATGCCCGGCTGAACAATACCCTTGCCCACGGTTGCCGCCACACTGAGGTGGAAGACAAAAACCGCGACAACGTTGAAGAACGCGGCAAATGCCACGGCCTGAGTAGGCTTGAGAACCCCCGTGGAAACCACGGTGGCAATCGAATTGGCAGCGTCGTGAAAGCCGTTCATGAAATCGAACAGCAAGGCGAGCACCACCAGCAAAATCACAACCCAGAGGGCTGCCTGTACCGGCTCCATGATCGGGCTCCAGCGAGAATCAGGAATTCTCGAGGACGATGCCCTCGATCAGGTTCGCCACGTCTTCGCAGCGGTCCGTGATGGTTTCCAGCAGCTCATAGATGGCCTTGAGCTTGATCACCTCACGCACATCGGGCTCTTCACGGAACAGCTTGCTCATGGCCGCGCGCATCACGCGGTCGGCATCGCCTTCCAGGCGGTCGATCTCGTCGCAGGTCTTGCTCGCGGCGTCCACAATCGTGGGATCCGAGAGACGGTCCAGCAGCTTGACGGCATCACGCAGACGCTCACAGCAACGCACGCACAGATCGGTCAGACGTGTGATTTCGTCTGTCATGTGACGCACGTCATACAGGGCCATGGTCTCGGCCGAGTCCTGAATCAGGTCGGCCACGTCGTCCATGGTGTTGATCAGCGAGTGGATATGCTCGCGATCCAGGGGCGTGATGAAGGTCTTGTGCAGCAGCTTGGTGACATCATGGGTCACGCGATCGGCTGCGCGCTCGGCGTTGTCCACATCAGCGTTGTATTTTTCGCGCAGATGGGGATCGTTGTAATTTGCAACGAGTTGCGAGAAGGCATGAGCTGCTTCAACGATGCGGTCCGCATGTTGATTGAACATCTCGAAAAAATTGCCTTCGCGCGGCAATAGCTTGCCAAACAGCATGAATGCTCCTTACCGGGGAAAAGAAACCAGGCGACTCACTGCAAAAAAAAGTGCATGGTTCCCGGCTTAAACGGGCGGAGTTTACTCTTGAGTCATTGTGCGTTTCAGCGCGTCTTCAAGACACCCCTTCGGGCACCACGAAAAATAAAATACAAGCTCTTCGCCATGCTAGGCGCTGTCACAAAGCCAGTGATTCCTCCAGACAACACCGGAGAGCAGCAATCCGCCCACCCAACGCGCCGACTCCTTGAGCATGTCACTGAGCCACGCGAAAACGTTCCAAATACTTCTTTTTGTAATAAGCAAATTCTAGTCAATGACAAAAAAGAATTAAAAGGAACTAAAAAGAAATAAATAAAACAATCAAAGAGCCATGAAAAACGTCATTTTTTTGTCATTTTCTTGAATTTAAAGGGAATTAGGGTTCACCCTTGACTGCAGCAGAGCGTCACGGCGAGATAGCGCACTGCGATCGAAAGCGCCGGCAGTCTCGTCGGGGCTTACTCTCCCAGGTAAGCCGCACGCACGCGCGGATCGCTCAGCAAGGTCTGGCCCGGCCCCGTCATGGTGATGATGCCGGACTCCATGACATAGCCTCGATCGGCCAGCGCCAGCGCGCGACTGGCGTTCTGCTCCACCAGCACCATGGTCACGCCCAGCGCATAGACATCGCTGACCACCTCGAAGATCTTGTCCACCATGATGGGCGACAAACCCATGGACGGCTCGTCCAGCAGCAGCACCTTGGGCTGACTCATGAGCGCGCGGGCCATGGCCAGCATCTGCTGCTCGCCCCCGGACATGGTGCCTGCCAGCTGATCCTTGCGCTCCTTCAGGCGCGGAAAGATGCCGAACATGCGCTCGATATCCGTCTGTATGCCAGCCTTGTCCTTGCGCGTGTAGGCCCCCATGAGCAGGTTTTCGGTAATCGTCATGCGTGCGAACACGCCGCGCCCCTCGGGCACCATGACCAGGCCTTCGGCCACCAGATCCCAGGCGCCCTTGCCCTTGATGCTTTGGCCCAGATAGAGAATTTCGCCATCGGCAATCGGCAGACCCCGCGTGACAGCCTTCATGGTCGTGGTTTTGCCCGCACCGTTGGAGCCGATCAGCGACACCAGTTCACCCTGATGCACCTGAAAGTCCACGCCCTTGACAGCCTGAATACCGCCATAGCCCACCTTCAGGCCCTTCACCTGCAGCAATACCGGGGCCGTGGATTTGGAGGCCTGCGCCTGTTCCAGCACTTGATCCTGCATCTTCAATGGCCTCCCGTGCCCAGATAGGCTTCAATCACTTTTTCATTCTTCTGCACTTCGGCAGGCGTGCCTTCGGCAATCGGCTTGCCATAGTCCAGCACCGTCACGCGGTCGCACAGGCCCATGACCAGCTTCACATCATGCTCGATGAGCAGGATGGTGCGGTGGTCGTTGCGAATGCGGTCGATCAGCTCACGCAGCTGCACCTTCTCGGTCGCATTCATGCCGGCGGCCGGCTCATCCAGCGCAATCAGCTGCGGGTCCGTCGCCAGTGCACGGGCAATCTCCAGCCGGCGCTGGTCGCCATAGGACAAGGTGCGCGCCTTGAAGTCCGCATATTTGCCGATACCGACATAGTCGAGCAACTCACGGGAGCGGGCGCGAATTGCGGCCTCCTCGGCCTTGAAACCCTTGGTGCGAAACACCGCACCAAGCAGACCGGAATGCGTGCGCACATGACGCCCGACCATGACGTTCTCCAGTGCCGTCATCTCGGCAAACAGCCGGATGTTCTGGAAGGTCCGAGCAATGCCGGCCCTGGCCACCTTGTGCACCGCCGTCGGCTCATAGGGCTTTCCGGCCAGCTCGAATTTGCCGGTGTCGGGCGTATAGAGGCCGGTGATCACGTTGAAAAATGTGGTCTTGCCTGCGCCATTGGGGCCGATCAGGCCATAGACCTGGCCTCTATCAATCTTCATGCTCACACCGGACAGTGCCTGCAAACCGCCAAAGCGCTTGGAGATGTCCGAGACATGAAGGACCGCTGAAGTCGTGCTCTCTGCCATATCAGTTCACATTCCTTGTCTGTGCAGTCATCAGGACTGACGGTCCAGGCTTTTGGCATGCTCGGGCGTGGGCCAGAGGCCGCGCGGACGCATCAGCATGATGACGATCATGGCCAGGGCAATCAGCAACTGGCGCAGGATGGACGCGTCGAGGCGTCCATCGGTCATCTGCTGCAGCGGCCCAGCCACATAGCGCAGTACCTCGGGCAGGGCCGAGAGCAGCACGGCCCCCAGAATCACGCCGGGAATATGGCCCAGGCCGCCGAGCACGACCATGGCCACAATCATCACGGACTCCATGAGGCTGAAGGACTCGGGCGATACAAAGCCCTGGAAGGCACCGAACATAGAACCTGCCACACCGCCGAACGAAGCGCCCATGCCGAAGGCCAGCAGCTTCATATTGCGCACATTGATACCCATGGCCTTGGCGGCGATTTCATCCTCGCGAATCGCCATCCAGGCGCGGCCTATGCGCGAATCCTGCAAGCGGTAGCAGATCACGATGGTGGCCAGCACCAGCACCAGAAACAGGTAGTAGTACAGCGTGACGGAAGCGATGTCGTAGCCGAAGATCTCATGACGCTTGGCCAGGTCGAAGCCGAAGATCTTGACCGAGTCGATCTGGCCAATGCCCTTGGGGCCGTTGGTGATGTTGACTGGCTGGTCCAGGTTGTTCAGGAAGATGCGGATGATCTCGCCGAAGCCCAGTGTCACGATGGCCAGGTAATCACCGCGCAGCCGCAGCACCGGCAGGCCCAGCAGCACACCCGTACAGGCGGCCAGCAGCATTCCTAACGGAATCACCAACCAGATCGAGGTGTGCAGTCCGTTGGGAAACATGGCGACAAAGCCTTCGAAGGTCTCGGCCAGATGAGGCGATGCCATGAGCGCAAACATATAGGCGCCCACGGCATAGAAGGCCACGTAGCCCAGATCCAGCAGGCCTGCGTAGCCGACCACGATGTTCAGGCCCAGCGCCAGCATCACGTAGAGCAGAGCCAGATCGGCGATGCGCACCCAGGCGTTGCCGAAATACTGCAGGATCAGCGGCAGCACCAGCAGGCCTATGCCGCCCAGAATCCAGTGGAGTGTCTTGTTGTTCTTCATGGGCACTCCTCAGGCACGGTCCGCCACACGCTCACCCAGCAGGCCCGAAGGGCGCAGCGTCAGGATGATGATGAGCACGATGAAGGCAAATATGTCGGTGTACTGGCTGCCCAGCACGCCCCCCGTCAGGTCACCGATATAGCCGGACCCGATGGACTCGATCAGCCCCAGAAGCAGGCCTCCCACCACGGCCCCGGCCAGATTGCCGATGCCGCCGAAAACGGCGGCCGTGAAGGCCTTGAGACCTGGCAGAAAGCCCATGGTGTGATGGGCCGTGCCATAGTTGGAGGCGTACATGATGCCGGCAATCGCCGCCAGCACGGCACCGATGATGAAGGTGGCGGAAATCACCATGTCGGGCTTGACGCCCATCAGCGCCGCCACACGCGGATTCTCTGCCGTGGCCCGCATGGCGCGCCCCAGCCTGGTGTAGTTGACCAGATACATCAGCGTGGCAAGTGCAATCGCCGTGACCACCAGCACCAGAATCTGCGTGGGCGTGATCACCGCCGTGCCGATTTCATAGGGGGTGGACGACAGCAGCGTGGGATAAGCCTTGTAATTGGGTTTCCATATGATCATGGCCAGGGTCTGCAGCAGGATGGAGACACCGATGGCTGTGATCAGCGGCGCCAGACGCGGGCTGTTGCGCAGCGGCCGGTAGGCCACCTTCTCGATCACGAAGTTCAGCGATGCGGCCACCACGCAGGCGATGATGGCGGCTATCAAAAGCATGAGCCAGCCCGGCAGATAGGGCATGGCCTCCTGCATCAGGCCGATGCAGCTCCAACTGGTCAAAGCCCCCACCATCAGCACCTCGCCATGCGCGAAGTTGATCAGCTGAATGATGCCGTACACCATGGTGTAGCCCAGGGCTATCAAGGCGTACATGCTGCCTAACACCAGACCATTGATGATCTGCTGCAGCAAGATATCCATAAGCGCGCTCCCCTTCCCTCGATCCAAGACGGAGACACTGCGAGCCTCTCATCCCGAACGACGGAGCCAGCGATGCCATGGTTCCCCTTCTGCAGTCCGCCGCTTTGTGGGCCGCTTGTCGCAAAAGAGTGAATCGATTCTAGGGAGCTGTTTTCAGGACTCAGGGCCGGGGTTTCCCGTGCGCAGGCTCAAAATGCTGCAACGCAACAATTTCATCGGCAATGCAAGTCCAATAAATACAGGCACTTAGTCATGTGCTGCCACTCAATCTAGCGAAAAACCCTGGAAACACCGCAAAAAATGCAGCATTCAACTAGTGCCAGTCTTGCAACACCTGTGCAACTCGCTCTTTACAAGCCTGCCGGCTCGTCATCTTCCGCACGAGCGGCGTCGTTGAGCGCCTTGAGCTCCGCCAGTTTCTGGCCGATCTTGATTTCCAGCCCGCGCGCCACGGGCTGGTAGAAGCCCGGATCTTCCATTCCTTCAGGCAGATAGCGCTCGCCCGCCGCAAAGCCGCCCTCCTCGCTGTGGGCATAGCGGTAGTCCCTCCCATAGTCCAGCTGCTTCATCAGCTTGGTAGGTGCATTGCGCAGATGCAGCGGCACAGGCCTTGTAGTGTCTCCCTTCACAAAGGCCTTGGCCTTGTTGTAGGCCATGTAACCGGCATTGCTCTTGGGCGCGACGGCCAGGTAGATCACTGCCTGAGCCAGGGCCAATTCGCCCTCGGGGCTGCCCAGACGCTCATAAGTCGCAGCAGCATCGTTGCACATCTGCATGGCACGCGGGTCGGCAAGTCCTATGTCTTCCCATGCCATGCGCACGATGCGGCGCGCCAGATAGCGCGGGTCGGCACCGCCATCCAGCATGCGGCAAAACCAGTAAAGCGCCGCATCGGGGTCCGAGCCGCGCACGGATTTGTGCAGGGCGCTGATGGTGTCGTAGAACTGCTCGCCGCCCTTGTCATAGCGGCGCATGCGCTCGCCCAGCACCTTGAGCAGCCAGGCATCGGTGATGCTCTGCACCCCGGCCTGCTCGGCCGTGATGGACAGGGTCTCCAGCGTGTTCAGCAAGCGCCGTGCATCGCCGTCGGCATAAGCAATCAGGCGCTCCAGCGCTTCGTCCTCGATCGCAGGAATCGCCTGGATGGCCTGGGCCTTGGCCACAATCTGCTTCAAGTCGTCCGGAGTCAGGCTTTGCAGCACATAGACCGCCGCCCGCGAAAGCAGGGCCGAGTTGACCTCGAACGAGGGGTTTTCCGTGGTCGCTCCGATGAAGGTGAACAGCCCGCTTTCCACATGGGGCAAGAAAGCGTCCTGCTGGCTTTTGTTGAAGCGGTGCACCTCATCCACAAACACGATGGTGCGCTGCTGCAGCAGTCCGCTCTGGGCGGCCTGCGCCTGCTCCACGGCCTCGCGGATGTCCTTGACGCCGCCCAGCACGGCGCTGATGGAAATGAACTGCGCATCAAAGGCATCGGCCATGAGCCGGGCAATCGTGGTCTTGCCCACCCCCGGCGGGCCCCAGAGTATGCAGCTATGCGGGCGACCCGACTCGAAGGCCAGGCGCAACGGCATGCCCTCTCCCAGCACATGTTGCTGGCCGATGACTTCGGCCAGAGTGTGCGGCCGCAGGCGCTCGGCCAGGGGCTGATGAGGAATGGCTGAAGATGAGGAGTTGTTGTGCGTAACCATGACCCCTCAAGTATCCAACTCTCCGGCCAGTTGCGCATCCAAATGGGTTGGGGCTGTTTGCACACCGAAGGCAGTCAATACTTATCCACCTTAACCCTTGCATCCTTATCAGAATTTTTCATAAGAGAAAATAGCGTTTCAACGGATTCAATCTCTCCATTAACGAGGCCACCCCTCGCCCCATGGAGGTACTGCCCCCATCCGGCCTGCCAAAAACCAGGCCAGCCAGGCCTGGCAGCGCGCTTAGATTCATTGCGGGCCGCCTCATCTGCGCCGCGCAATGCCTGTGCCTGATAGGGCTACCGCCATCAGCCAGAAATCAATCGAAAGCATCCGCAACTTTCCTTGGCTCCACACTGCTACAGGGCGTGCCAGCGCTGCACGTCTGAGTCTACGCGTATGAAAAAACTCAAGACCTGGGACATTTTTGCCCTCGGTTTCATGACCTTTGCCCTGTTCCTCGGGGCCGGCAACATCATCTTTCCACCCATGGTGGGCCTGGCAGCCGGTGAAAACCTGCTCGGCGCCTCGACCGGCTTTCTGCTGACGGGTGTCGGTCTGCCCCTTCTCGGCGTAGTCGCTCTCGCACGCGTGGGTGGCGGTCTGGACACCTTGACCAGCCCCATAGGCCGCATTGCCGGCCTGGTGCTGGCCGTGGCCATCTATCTGACCATCGGCCCTTTGTTTGCGACGCCGCGCACGGCCACCGTATCCTTCGAGATGGGTCTGGCTCCCTTTGTCGGCAACACACCTGCCATGCTGCTGGCCTTCACCATCGCTTACTTTGTGGCGGTGGCGCTGCTGTCGCTGTTCCCCGGCAAGCTCATGGACAACGTGGGCAAGATCATCACGCCCGTGCTGATTCTGGCACTGACCGTTCTCGGCGGCTCCGCCGTGCTGGCCCCTGTGGATGGATACAGTCTCAGCACCGAGGCCTATGCCACGCAGGCGGCCGCCTTTTCCGAAGGCTTTCTGCAGGGCTATCAGACCATGGACGCCCTGGCCTCGCTGATCTTCGGCATCGTCATCGTCAACGCGATCAAGGCTGCCGGCGTGAGCGACAGCAAGCTGCACACCCGATACTGCATCTACGCCGGCATCATTGCCGCGACCTGCCTGGGCCTGGTCTATGTCTCGCTGATGTATCTGGGCGCCACCAACAGCCAACTGGCTGCCAACGCCACCACCGGTGTGCAGATTCTCACAGCCTTTGTACAGCAAACCTTTGGCCCCGCAGGCCTGTGGCTGCTCGCCATCGTCATCATGCTGGCCTGCCTGACCACCGGCGTGGGCCTGATCACGGCCTGCAGCAGCTTCTTCAGTGAGCTGACCGGCATCTCCTACCGCACCATGGTCATCGGCCTGTCGGTCTTCAGTGCAGCCGTAGCCAACCAGGGCCTGGCCCAGCTGATCGCCGTGGCCGTGCCCGTGCTTGTGGGGCTGTATCCCGTGGCTATCGCCCTGATCGCCCTGAGCCTGCTGCATCGCTGGAATCAGCCACCGCGCGTCTACATCCCCTCAATGGGCACCGCCCTGCTCTTCGGCCTGTTTGACGCTGCCAAGGCTGCCAAGCTTGATGCACTGGTGCCCGCCTGGCTGGACAAGCTGCCCGGCGCCGCCCTGGGCATGGGCTGGGTCGCCCCTGTGGTCGGCGTGCTGGTGATTGCAGGCCTGCTGGACTTCGCCATCGGCAACAAGCAAAGTGCCGCAAACGCCACGCGCGCCTGATCACAACAGTCCCCACCAAAGCGCAGCTGGCTGCGCTCCACTCACAAGGGCTCAAACCCGATTCCTGCATAAAAAAGGCCTGCGGACACAATCCTCAGGCCTTTTTGCTGATGCGCGCCGCGATCTTTACTGCTTGAGCACATCGGCCCCCTTGGGCACCGTGAAGTGGAAGGTCGATGCCGGCAGCGAAGCCTGGGTTTGCAGGCCCTTGAACTGCATCAGCGAGCGCTGGCCAAAGCTGTCCTCGATATCCAGCGCAGCCAGCTTGCCTTCGGGTGTGAAGCCTATGCGCACGCTCTTGAGCTGACCGCCTTTCTGCCTGGGGCTGGCCAGCACCCATTCCAGGCCATCGGCGTCAGGCTGGTTGCCCAGCTCGAAATCGGCCTTCAAGGCCTTGAGGTCGGTGGCCGATGTCAGGATGGCCGCTGGCGTGCTGCCCAGCACCTGGGCCTGGGCACGCTCCGTCACCTGATTCAGGTCGGCGTCGTACAGCCACAGCGTCTTGCCGTCGGCCACGATGAGCTGCTCAAAAGGCTTGGTGTAGTTGAAACGGAACTTGCCGGGGCGCTGGAATTCGAAGCTGCCGCTGGACACCTTGGTACGTGCCTCCTGCCCGGACTTGGGTGGCGAGGTCACGGACTGGGTGAAGTCGGCCTTGCCCGCCTGGGCATTCTTCATGAAGGACTCAAGGCTTTTCAGACCATCAGCCATTGCAGCACTTGCACTGCCAGCTATCAAAATTGCAGTCAAAAGACGTTTCATGACTCTCTCTCTTGTGCGTGGCTCACTCACTGCGGGCCGGAACTAGAACATCGCGCTGCCCACTGGATGTGAGCGAGCTGACCAGGCCGGCCTTTTCCATCTGCTCGAGCAGATTGGCCGAGCGGTTGTAGCCGATACGCAGTTTGCGCTGAACGTAGGAAATGCTGGCCTTGCGGTCTTTCAGCACGATTTCTACCGCCTGATCGTAGAGCTCGTCCTTTTCGCCGCCGCCTTCGCCATCGTCATCACCACCCTCGCCATCGACAGAGCCGCCTTCCAGGATGCCTTCGATGTAGTCCGGCTCCCCCTGCTCCTTGAGATAGCTGACCACACGATGCACCTCGTCGTCGGAGACAAAAGCGCCATGCACACGGATCGGCAGGCCGGTACCGCTGGCCATGTACAGCATGTCGCCCATGCCCAGCAGGGTCTCGGCCCCCATCTGATCCAGCACGGTGCGGCTGTCGATCTTGCTGGAGACCTGAAAGGCAATACGCGTCGGAATATTGGCCTTGATCAGGCCGGTGATCACGTCCACGCTGGGGCGCTGGGTTGCGAGGATCAGATGAATGCCGGCCGCACGCGCCTTTTGCGCAAGGCGGGCGATGAGCTCTTCGATCTTCTTGCCCACCACCATCATCAGATCGGCCAGCTCGTCGATCACGATGACGACGTGCGGCAGGCGCTGCAGCGGCTCGGGCTCCTCGGGCGTCAGGCTGAAGGGGTTGGGAATCGACTCCTCGCGCGCCTTGGCCTCATCGATCTTGCTGTTGTAGCCGGCCAGATTGCGCACACCGAGCTTGCTCATGAGCTTGTAGCGGCGCTCCATCTCGGCCACGCACCAGTTCAGACCGTTGGCCGCCTGCTTCATGTCGGTGACCACAGGGCACAGCAGATGGGGAATGCCTTCATAGACCGACATTTCCAGCATCTTGGGATCGATCATGAGCAGACGCACATCGCGCGCCTCTGCCTTGTAGAGCAGAGACAGAATCATGGCGTTGATACCCACGGACTTGCCCGAGCCGGTCGTGCCGGCCACCAGCACGTGGGGCATCTTGGCCAGATCGGCGACCACGGGGTTGCCCACGATGTCCTTGCCCAGCCCCATGGTCAGCAGGCTCTTGGCGTCGTGGTAGACCTGCGAGCCCAGCACTTCGGACAAACGGATCGACTGGCGCTTGGCATTGGGCAGCTCGAGCGCCATGAAGTTCTTGCCGGGAATGGTCTCTATCACGCGAATCGAGACCAGGGACAGCGAACGCGCCAGGTCCTTGGCCAGATTGACGATCTGCGAGCCCTTGACGCCCGTGGCAGGTTCAATCTCATAGCGAGTGATCACAGGACCGGGCATGGCCGCAACCACCCGCACTTCCACGCCAAAGTCCTTGAGGCGCTTTTCAATCAGCCGGCTGGTCATCTCCAGCGTCTCGGCAGACACCAGTTCCTGGCGCTGCTGGGCCTGGTCCAGCAGATCCACCTGCGGCAGCTTGCTGTCCGGATGATCGGTGAACAGCGGCTTCTGGCGTTCCTTCACCACCCGTGCGCTGGGCTGGCTGGCCTCCTGCAGCACGGGTTCGATGATCTGCACAGGCTGATGCACCGGTGCAGCAATCGCACCTTCTGTGCGGTCAAACACCACTTCCTCGCGTTCTCGGGCTGCTCTCTTGCCGACAGAGACATCCTTGGCAATTTCACGACGCTCGCGGCCAAACTGCACCATGCCGTCCAGGCGCGCGCCCAGGCCTTCGGCCAGCTTGCCCCAGGAAAAGCCGAACACCATGGCTGCGCCCAGCACGAACAGGCAGATGCCGATCAGGCCCGAGCCGGCAAAGCCCAGCCATTTGAGGGCGTTGAAGCCCATCATGTAACCAAACACGCCGCCAGCGGGGCCCGGCAGCAGGTTCTCGAAACGGTACAGACGCGTCCATTCCAGCGCGCAGCTGGCAATCATCAGAATGGCCAGACCGCCCCAGAACAGAAAGCGGCGGCGCCACAGCGGCATCAGCGCCAGAGGGCTTCCGTCCTTGTTCACCCCGCCACGCATCCAGCGCACCAGCGATGTCACCCAGGTCTGCACGGCGGCCAGCACCAGCCACCAGATGGACATGCCGAAGCCGAAGTAGCAGGCATCGGCCAGCCAGGCACCCACACGGCCCATCCAGTTGTGCACAAACGGCTTTTGCCCGGCGCCCGAAGTGGACCAGGCTGCGTCTTGCGGCGAGTAGGTGAACATGGCCATGAGCCAGAACACCAGCGCCAGCAGGCCGATCAACAGCAAAACCTCCTGGCTGAAGCGAATCACTCCATAGCGCGGAGTCGCAGCGCGGGATTTTGATTTGCTGGAAGAAGACGCGTTCGAAGCGTTCAATGTGTATGTCATACGCAGGCGCAAGCTTACCTTAGGCCCTTATCCAAGCGGTGCATTCGGCCAAGACGATCGCTCAGCGTAATGCAAGCACATGCAACAAAACTGCCATACGGCAGCCGGATTCGCTTCATCACTATCATTTTTAACAATTCCGGTGATTAAAAACAGCTGCACGCGCAGACCTTGATCCGGAGCGATACTCCCACATCTTCCCAATGTTTTCATGACCGCGCGCCGGCTGTCGGCCTGCTTTTTTCAGAGTTCCGCTCCATGTCCTCTACCAAACACGCACAAGTTCTCATCCTCGGCTCCGGCCCTGCCGGCTATACCGCAGCCGTATACGCGGCCCGTGCCAACCTCAAGCCCCTGCTGATTACCGGCATGGCCCAGGGCGGCCAGTTGATGACCACCACCGAAGTGGACAACTGGCCTGCCGACGTCATGGGCGTGCAGGGCCCCGAGTTGATGCAGCGTTTTCAGGAACATGCCGAGCGCTTCAAGACCGAAATCGTTTTCGACCACATCAACCAGGTTGACCTCTCCAAGCGCCCCTTCACCCTGACCGGCGACAGCGGCGTCTATACCTGCGACTCGCTGATCATCGCCACCGGCGCATCGGCCAAGTACCTGGGCCTGCCCTCCGAAGAAGCCTTCATGGGTCGCGGCGTGTCCGCTTGCGCCACCTGCGACGGTTTTTTCTATCGCGAGCAGCCCGTCTGCGTGATCGGCGGCGGCAACACGGCCGTAGAAGAAGCCCTCTACCTGTCCAACATTGCCAGCAAGGTCACCCTCGTGCACCGCCGCGACAAGTTCAAGGCCGAGCCCATCCTCGTGGACAAGCTGATGGAAAAGGTCGAGGAAGGCAAGATCGAGCTCAAGACCCATTTCACACTGGATGAAGTGCTGGGTGACCAGAGTGGCGTGACCGGCATCCGCATCAAGAGCACGCAGGACGGCCACACCGAAGAGGTCAAGCTGCAAGGCGCTTTCATCGCCATCGGCCACCACCCCAACACCGACATCTTCCAGGGTCAGCTGGAGCTGGAAAACGGCTACATCATCACCCAGGGCGGTCTCAAGGGCTTTGCAACCCAGACCAGCGTGCCCGGCGTATTCGCCGCTGGCGACTGCCAGGATCATGTCTACCGCCAGGCCATCACCAGTGCCGGCACCGGCTGCATGGCGGCCCTGGACGCCCAGCGCTTCCTGGAACAGGAATCCTGATGACGCCAAGACGCTTCGGCGTTTGAGCGGTTGTTAGCGCATGTTCGGCGCAAAAGCCCTTGGGTTTGGCCAGTTTTGGCCGGCACCAGGGGCTTTTTTGCGAAAACGCTATAATCGCAGACTTTGCTGAATTCCAGGTTCGCGCTTTACCGTGCTTCGGGACTTCCGCAATCGGGCTACCGCCACCCATTACAAACTGGCGAGGTGAGGTTGTCGGCACCTCCTGCTCCTGCAGGATTCCAGAGCCGGCGGCCGATTCAACTATCGGAGTGTCCCAATGGCACGCGTATGTGAAGTTACGGGCAAGAAGCCCATGGTGGGCAACAATGTTTCCCACGCCAACAACAAGACCAAGCGTCGTTTCCTCCCCAACCTGCAATACCGCCGCTTCTGGGTGGAGAGCGAAAACCGTTGGGTGCGCCTGCGCGTTTCCAGCGCTGCTCTGCGCCTGATCGACAAGAACGGTATCGACTCCGTGCTCGCAGACATGCGCGCTCGTGGCCAAGCTTAATTTCCTGAAGGAGAAACACCATGGCTGCTAAAGGCGGACGCGAAAAGATCAAGCTGGCTTCCACTGCTGGTACCGGTCACTTCTACACAACGACCAAGAACAAGAAGACGATGCCTGAAAAGATGTCGATCATCAAGTTCGACCCCAAGGCTCGCAAGCACGTCGAGTACAAGGAAACCAAGCTGAAGTAATTCGGCCTGTTTCTTGAAAAACCGCCTCACGCAAGTGCAGGCGGTTTTTTCATGCCTTTGCGACTCCTGTCGCGGCGCGAGAGCTGACGCAGTGACCCTCCCTATACTTGGCAGTTTGCAACGAACAGGGATGGATCACATGAATCACAGGACGCTGAGCACATTGCTTTTTTCGCTTGCCGTGTCGCCAGCCGTCTTCGGCCAGACCTTCATCTGCCCCACGGGTCCCGGCCCCGGCCAGCGCCAGGTCGGCATGACAGGCGGCTCACCGGGTCTGGCCTCGGTGCCCGTCTGCGAGCAGTTCAGCTCGGCGCCCGCCGCCACCCAACGCGCCGAACCGTCGCCCGCCGATGCCCTGGGCGGTCTGGCGCGCAGCCAGCTGGAGCTGCTGCGCGAGGGGCAGGAGCTGATCAAGGAAGGACAGAGAATTGCACAAGACCCGCAGTATCAGAAACTGCGCAAGGGCTACTGGATGTTCTCGCATGACGAGAAAAACCCGCGCTCCGGTCTTGAATGTGCGGCGATCTTTGGCAGCATGTCCGGTGCCGTTCAGCTTTCCGGCCCCACGGCCAAGCACAACGGTGCCCTGCTGACCTTTCTGGGCATGGACATTCCCCAGCCCGCCAGCCCGCGCAAGATCAGAACCACTCTGACCCAGAACCAGGACCGGCCCCAGGAGGTCGGCGCCATCAACTACACCATGTCCAATGGCAAATGGGGAGCCATCGTCTATGCGCTGGGCGGCCCCGAAGCACTGGTCAAGGAGCTTGGGGAAGAGGAAGAAGCCCGCTTCAAGGTCTCTGTGGAAGGCAAGGAGGTCATCAGCACCTTCTACAAGGAAGGCGGCAAGGCCCGTGAATTCCTGAGCAAGTGCATGGCCGGTCAGCCGACGAAGTAAAGAACCCCGGCCAGAGCTAGCTGCGCGGACTCTGCCCCAGTTGCCGGCAGGCCATCGCGCCCAGATCCTGCATCGCCCTCTCCATGAGTTCGTCGACCGGATGGGTGCAGGCTAGGCGCATGCAGTGCTCATACCTGCCGGAGTTGGAAAACATGCTGCCCGGCGCAATACGTATGCCGCGCGCCAGGGCTGCCGTGAACAGGTCCGAGGTTGACATCTGCGCGGGGAACTCCAGCCACAGGCACAGGCCGCCGCCTGGCAGGCTCATGCGCGTGCCCAGCGGGAAATGACGTGCAACCAGTCTGGCCATGGCCTCGCGCTGTCGCTTGAGCTGCTGCCTGAGCTTTTCCAGGCTGCGCTGATGGGTGGGTGACCCCAGCACCTCGGACACGACCAGTTGCCCCAGCGTCTGGGTATTGCGGCTTTGTGCAAATTTCAGCATCTGGATACGGCCATGCCATTGGCCGCCATTCATCCAGCCCTGGCGCAGGCCCGGCGCCAGACTTTTGTTGAAGGCCTGGCAATAGATCACATGCCCGAAGACACTGTCCCAGGCCTTGAGCGGCTTCACCGGCAGCCCTTCGACAAACAGACCATAGGAGTCGTCCTCGATCAGCGCCGCCCCATGGGCTGCACACAGGGCCACGAGTCTGGCCTTTTTCTCGTCCGGCATGCGCGCGCCCAGCGGCATCTGCAGATCCGGCACCACCACCACGGCCTTCAGGCGCGGCTGGGTCTGAAAAGCCAGCTCCAGCGCCTCGATGGACATGCCGGTGCGCGGGCTGCAGGGAATTTCCAGCGTTTTCAGCTGCAAGGACTCCACCACTTGCAGCAGGCCGTAATAGGTTGGCGATTCGACGGCCACCATATCCCCGGGTGATGCCACGGCAGCCAGCGCCAGACTCACCGCTTCGGAATTGCCGGTGGTTGCCAGCACATCGACAGGCGCAACACGGATACCGGAGGCCAGCGCCCGTCTGGCCATGGCCTGCTGAAACAGCGGATGATTGCCCTGATTGGCCAGCAGAGAGCGCCCCTGCGAGAGCAGCGTCGGATGCTCGCGCAGCAGCCTGGTGACGGTCTTGTTCAGATAGTGATGATCGAACAAGGAGGCAGGCGGCGTGCAGCCACCGATGTCCATATAGACCTCGGCCTGACGGCCGCGCTCGAGCAGCAGAGAAATATGCTCGTTGATGCCCACGAAATGCGCATGCGCGCCGGGAGACAGCGGCTGGCTCAGGTCCGGTTCGCTGGTCAGAGGAATATCGCCCGTCATCGTCGCGCACACAAAGTAGCCCACGCGGGGCCTGGCCTCCAGACAACCCTGCGCTTCCAGAAAACGCAGCACCTGCAAGGCCGTCGAGAGACTGATGTCATGCCGCGCCATCAGCTCGCGCACCGACGGCATGCGCTCCCCGGGCTTCAGGCTCCCCAGCTCCATGGCCTTGCTGTAGTGCGCGGCCAGCCGTTGATACAGCGGCAGCAGCACATCGCCTGTCGCATGATCGGCAGGCTGTGATTCGGAGGTGGTGGAAGTCAGCATGATGACAAAAACGCAGGACCGGGCAGGCATCATGCCAGCAAGCCCTGTTCTGCAACAGATACAGATTGTCAGCAAACATACCGGAACAGATGCACCGAAATCCACGCTGCTACGCCTGCACGGAACGCTTGCTGTGCCTGTTCTGCCAAGCCGTGCTTCCCTACGCTTGAGGTCTGAATCACAGACCTCCAGCCACCATGTCACAGCCGAACTTCCCCTCGAAAATACATAGCCTCAACAGCGGCCAAGCTGCATCGCTGCTGTTTGAACCAGGCAGCGAACTGTTCTGCCAGCAAGGGCCGCTGCGTCTGGCCATCGGGCCGCTGAGCTTTACCGACAATCACTTCGGTCAGGTCATGGTGCTGCAAACCGGGCAAAGCTGGCGTTGCCCCAGTCGCACCTGGGTGCAGCTGAGCACGCCGGCAGGTGCGGCCTGGATTCAATATCCGGTGGCACGGATACAGCAAAGCCGGACAGCGAAGCGGCTTGAAGAGGGAAAAGGCCTGAGCTTCGCGCTTGCCAGAATCTGGCAGCAGCTTGGCAAGCTCGGCCTCAGACGTGGGCAGCGCGCAGCTTGACGGAGAAATCCTTGAGTGCCGCAATGCCGCTGGCCTCGGCGCGCTGGCACCAGGCCTGCAGCTGACCGGTCAGTTGCTCGCGACTCAGGCTGGTGTTGAGCCACAGCTGACGCAGCTCTTCGCGCATGACCAGCATCTGGTCAATCACCGGGTGCGCAGCGCGCGCCTGCGCCAGTTGGCTCTGGGCACGCTCGGGCACCTTGTCGGCATCGCGGTGCAGCCAGCGTTGCACGCCCTTGAGCAGGGAAACATCCGACTTCTGTGCCTGCTTCTGCTTGAGCAGGTCCAGCTCGTGCTGAACCGCCGTGCGCACGCCGCGCGCATAACGGGCCATGACCTCGTAGCGATTGGCAATGATGGCTTCCAGCGTCAGCTCGTCGGCCACGGGCTTGACGACGCCCATGCGCAGGCGCGGCGGGGTTTTCTTGACCTTGGCCCAGCCCAGCTTCTGCATGAGGCTGATATAGACCCAGCCGATATCGAACTCGTAGGGCTTGACGGAGAACTTGGCCGAAGTGGGAAAGGTATGGTGGTTGTTGTGCAGCTCTTCGCCGCCGATGATGAGGCCCCAGGGCACCAGATTGGTGGAGGCATCCGTCGCCTCGTAGTTGCGATAGCCCCAGAAATGCCCCACGCCGTTGACCACGCCCGCAGCCCAGAATGGAATCCAGACCATCTGCACGGCCCAGATCGACAGGCCGATCACGCCGAACAGCGCCACATTCAGGATGAGCATCAGCGAGGGGCCCATCACCGAATGGCGGTAGACATTGCGCTCCATCCAGTCATCGGGCGTGCCGTGACCGTATTTCCTGAGCGTTTCCTCGTTCCTGGCCTCGGCGCGGTACAGCTCGGCACCTTCACGCATCACCTTGCCCAGGCCGCGCGTCTGCGGGCTGTGCGGGTCATCTGCGGTCTCGCACTTGGCGTGGTGCTTGCGGTGGATGGCTACCCATTCCTTGGTCACCATGCCCGTGCCCAGCCAGAGCCAGAAGCGGAAGAAATGCGAGGGAACAGGCCCCAGATCCAGTGCCCGATGCGCCTGGCTGCGGTGCAGATAGATGGTGACACCCGCAATCGTGAAGTGGGTGGTGATCAGGGTGTAGAGCAGCAATTGCCACCACGTCAGATCCCACAGGCCATTGGCCATCCAATCCACGACGGCATTCCAGATCGAGGCGATATCCAGCGACATAAATAACAAAGCCTTTGGCAAAAAACCGCGCCCACTCGATAAGCACGGTCGTGCCATTTTATGTGAGCCGCCGACCGGTCTGTTGTCGATTCCCCGACAGCAGATACCGGATTTGCACCGAAGTTACGCCTTTTTCACCCAAACAGCGGCGAAAAACCCGTCTGTCTCGTGCTGATGTGGCCACAGACGCAGATAGCGTCGACCCTCGTCACCACCGCTGCAAAGCTTGTCGCCGTCGGCAATCTTGAGCTGCTCAAGCACCTCGCCCGCGTCCATCGGAACGAACTCGGGGTGAGCGGCGCTGAAGGCTTCGGCAATGGCTTCGTTTTCCTCTGGCAGGATGGAGCAGGTGGCATAGATCAGACGGCCGCCGGCCTTGACCAGGCGCGCGCTGCTTTCCAGGATGGCTGCCTGTTTCTGCGTCAGCTCCTGCACGGCCTTGACGCTCTGGCGCCACTTGAGGTCGGGATTGCGGCGCAGCGTACCCAGGCCCGAGCAGGGAGCATCGACCAGCACGCGGTCGATCTTGCCGGCCAGGCGCTTGACGCGCTCGTCGCGCTCGTGGGCAATCGCGGCAGGGTGGACATTGGAAAGACCCGAACGCGCCAGACGAGGCTTGAGCGCATCCAGGCGATGACCCGAGACGTCGAAGGCATACAGGCGGCCGGTGTTGCGCATGGCCGCGCCAATGGCCAGGGTCTTGCCGCCGGCGCCGGCGCAAAAGTCCACCACCATTTCGCCACGCTTGGCATCCAGCATCAGTGCCAGCAGTTGCGAGCCTTCGTCCTGCACTTCGATGGCGCCGCGGTTGAAGGCATCAATCTTGGCCAGCGCAGGCTTGCCGTCCACACGCAGACCGATGGGCGAGAACGGCGTGGGCTCGGCCTTGATGCCGGCTTTTTCCAGTTCCTTGCGCAGATCGGAGCGCTTGTCGTTGAGCGTGTTGACACGCAGGTCCAATGGAGCTGCCTGCTCCATGCTGGCGGCCAGTGCCCAGAATCCATCGCCCAGCTGGGCCTTGAGCGGCTCGACCAGCCATTCGGGCAGATTGTGACGGTGCGCCTCCATCAGCTCTTCGGACTTGACGCCGTCGCAGGCAGCCAGCCACTTGAGTTCCTGGGGCGTCAGCGCGGCCTTGATAAAGGTCTCGCTGTCCTGGCCGTCCTTGTTCTTGACCTTGCCTTCCTTCTTGGCCTGCTCGCGCAGCACGGCGGCAAAGCCCAGGATGGCCAGCCGGCGCTCACGTGCGCCGCTGCCCGAATGCGCCAGCGCTTCGAACAGCAGCTTCTTGCGCAGCACGGTGTAGACGGTTTCGGCCAGGGTGGCGCGCTCGCGCGGGCCCAGATAGCGGTTTTCGCGGAAAAAGCGGGACACCACGGCATCGGCCGGGTGTTCAAATGTCAGGGCGCGCTTGACGAGTTCAGAGCAAGCGTCGAGAAGGGCTTTGGGATGCATGGGCGCAATTGTCCCACTCTCGCCCTGGCCCTGGCTGGCACCAGAAATCTATGACGCCGGCCTGCTCCAAACGATTCATAGTAAAAACAGGCTTCAGCCCTTTTCCTTCAAGCGTTGACAGCTCATCTTTTTAAAGCAACATGTCCGACCACGATCTGCCTGCACTCATCACCACCGAGCCCGGTCTCTACGAACACTACAAAGGCATGCGCTATGAAGTCATAGGCACGGTGCGCCACAGCGAGACGCTGGAGCCCATGACGCTATATCGCGCGCTCTATGGCGAGCGTGGCCTGTGGGTGCGCCCGGCCACCATGTTCAACGAGACGGTGGTAATCGACGGCGTGGAGCGGCCACGCTTTCGCCGCCTGCCCGCCGAGGAGCAGAAATCAGCATAAAGACAGGCTCTATCGCTTACCTATAAAGGGATAGAAGCCATCAAATCTGATCAAGCCTTGATCAGATTGAGCACGGCTTGCGGATAGATGATGTGCTCCTGAACCAGCACGCGTGCAGCTAGCAGCTCGGCCGTGTCACCCTGCAGCACGGGCACCACGGCCTGCTCCAGGATGGGGCCCACGTCGAGCTCGGCCGTCACGCGGTGCACGGTGCAGCCCGCAAACTTGCAGCCCGCATCGATCGCTCTCTGATGGGTGTGTAGACCGGTGAAGGCCGGCAGCAGCGAGGGATGGATGTTGATCAGCCGGCCCTCATAGTGCGCAACAAAGCCTGGCGTGAGAATGCGCATGAAACCGGCCAGCACCACCAGATCGGGCGCATGGCGATCGATGACCTGCGTCAGTTTGGCATCAAAGGCCTCGCGGCTGTCGAACTGCTTGTGATCCAGAACCTCGGTGGCGATGCCGTTGTCCCGCGCGAACACCAGGCCCTTGGCCTCGGCCTTGTTGCTCACCACGGCGCTCACGCGGGCGTTGTACTGCTTTGCCCAGTTCTGCTGCTGGGATGCACGCACAATGGCAGCCATGTTCGAGCCGCCGCCCGAGATGAGGATCACGATGTTTTTCATGGGCGGCGATTGTCGCATTGACGGACAAACCCTATCGGGTTTGCACCAGTTCCTGTGCGCTGCCCTAAGACTTTCGAGGAGACCCCATGCCGTTTGACCCACGCAACACCCCTTTGAGCGCCATCGAAGCCCGCGTTCTGGCCACGCTGATGGAAAAGGCCCGCACCGTGCCCGACAGCTATCCGCTCACGCTCAACAGCCTGGTCACGGGCTGCAACCAGAAGTCCAGCCGCGACCCGGTGATGGAGGTCAGCGAGGGCGAGGCCCAGGAGGCACTGGACAGCCTGCGCCTCAAGACCCTGTCGGTGCAGATCAGCAGCGTGCGCTCCACGCGCTGGGAGCACAACTTCCCGCGCGGCATTGGCGTGCCTGACCAATCTGCCGTGCTGCTGGCCCTGCTGATGCTGCGCGGCCCCCAGACCGCTGGCGAGCTGCGCATCAACTCCGAGCGCTGGCACCGCTTTGCCGACATCTCCTCGGTCGAAGCCTTTCTCGACGAACTGCGCGAACGCAGCGAGGAAAAAGGCGGTCCGCTGGTCGTGCAGCTGCCGCGCGCCCCTGGTGCCCGCGAACAGCGCTGGGCCCATCTGCTTTGCGGTCCGGTGGATGTCAACGCCCTGGCAAGCACCAGCAGCGCCAGCACAGGCGGCAATGCATCGGCCCTGCAGCAGCGTGTGGATGCGCTCGAAACCGAAGTCGCCCAGCTGCGCGCCACCGTGCAGATGCTGTGCGAATCGCTGGGCGTGGAACCGCCTGCTGCCCCGGCTGAATGAATCCCGACAGAAACTGATAGCTGCCAGCGTTCATCCAATAAGCGCTGGTGGCCTTTTTCAATCAAGATCCAAAGTTCACAGTCACCACAAGCGGGCACACTCCCGATCAGAAACGACCAGCAAGAGCCGTCCCGCAGCGAGGCTGTCGTCCCCCTTGGGAGAAGCGGCGCAGCCGTTCGGGGACTCATCCCTGGGGTTTCCCGCCATTTGTCGCAACCCGGACAGCCAGAAAAAGAACGTGCGTGCTACAAATCTCCAGCATTTGCAGGAGACAACGCATGGACTTGGCATTCACCCCTGAAGAACAGGCTTTTCGCGAAGAGATCCGCAGTTGGGTGCGGGCAAATCTGCCCGAGGATATTGCGCACAAGGTGCGCAACGATCTGCACCTGACGCGCGAGGACATGCAGCGCTGGGCCAAGATTCTGGGCAAAAAAGGCTGGCTCGGCTACGGCTGGCCCAAGGAATTCGGCGGCCCCGGCTGGAGCGCCGTACAAAAGCATTTGTTCGAGGAAGAATGCGCACTCGCCGGCACGCCGCGCATCGTGCCCTTCGGCCCCGTGATGGTGGCGCCGGTGATCATGGCCTATGGCACGCCGGAGCAGCATCAGCGCTTTCTGCCCGGCATCGCCAGCGGCGAAGTCTGGTGGAGCCAGGGCTATTCCGAACCGGGTTCGGGCTCGGACCTGGCCAGCGTCAAGACCCGCGCCGAACGCGTGGGCGACAAATACATCGTCAACGGTCAGAAGACCTGGACCACGCTGGGCCAGTACGGCGAATGGATCTTCTGCCTGGTGCGCACCAGCAACGAGGGCAAGCCCCAGACCGGCATCAGCTTCCTGCTGGTCGACATGAAGTCGCCGGGCGTGACCGTGCGCCCCATCAAGCTGCTGGACGGCTCGCACGAAGTCAACGAGGTCTTTTTCGACAATGTACAAGTGCCTGCCGACCAGCTGATCGGCGAGGAAAACAAGGGCTGGACCTATGCCAAGCACCTGCTCAGCCACGAGCGCACGAACATCGCCGATGTGAACCGTGCCAAGCGCGAGCTGGAGCGCCTCAAGCGCATCGCCAAGACCGAAGGCGTCTGGGAAGACCAGCGCTTCCGTGATCAGATCGCCCTGCTGGAGATCGATGTGATCGCGCTGGAAATGCTGGTGCTGCGCGTGCTCTCGGCGATGAAGTCGGGCAAGAACCCGCTGGACATCGCCGGCCTGCTCAAGATCAAGGGCAGCGAGATTCAGCAGCGCTACTCCGAGCTGATGATGCTGGCCGCAGGCCCCTACTCCCTGCCCTATATCCAGGAAGCCATGGAAGCCGGCTACCAGGGCGACTTTCCCGGCAATGTGCTGGGCAATGCGCCGCTGGCCGCGACCTACTTCAATATGCGCAAGACCACCATCTATGGCGGCTCCAACGAGGTGCAGCGAAACATCGTCGCGCAGACGGTGCTGGGCTGATTCGGAACTGGCGGCAGCGCGGAGATTTCGCTTGCGTGAACTCGCACTGCTACCCCGTGCCCCCTCCGGGAGGGGGTTCTTGCTAGAGCTTCGCTGAATGTGATGGTGCGCAAGGCGCACTCGCTTCAGCAGCAGGAGACAAATATGGATTTCGATTTTTCCGACGACCAGCAACAACTGCGCGATGCCGTGGCCCGCTGGGTGGACAAGGGCTATACCTTTGAGCGCCGCCAGAGCATTGCCAAACAAGGCGGCTTCTCGCGCGAGGTCTGGAACGAGCTGGCCGAGCTGGGCCTGACGGCTCTCACCGTGCCCGAGCAATATGGCGGTCTGGGCCAGGGCGCGGTTGATGTGATGGTGGTCATGGAGGAGCTGGGCCGCGGTCTGGTGATGGAGCCTCTGACCCAGGCTTTCGTGGCCTCCGCCCTGCTCGGCCAGTTCGGCGACGAAGCCGTCAAGCAAGCCTGGCTGCCCCGCATCGCCAGCGGTGAAAAGCTGGTGGTGCTCGCATCGCAGGAGCGCAAGGCGCGCTACCAGATTGATGTTTGCGCCGCAAAGGCCTCCAAATCCGGCGATGGATATACGGTAGATGCTAGGAAAAACATTGTTCCAGCGGGCGACCAGGCCGACGCCTTCATCGTGCCGGCCCAGCTCGACGGCAAGATTGCGCTCTTCCTCGTCGAGAACGGCCGCGAAGGCGTCGCCACCAAGCCCTATGCCACGCAGGATGAGGGACGCGCGGCCGATCTGGTCTGCCATGCCGCATCGGCCACCCTGATCACCACCAATGGCGTGGCTGCCCTCACCCTGGCACAGGATGTGGCCAATGCCGCTCTTTGCGCCGAAGGCGTGGGCGTGATGGAGCAGACGCTCAAGCTCACCACCGAGTACATGAACCAGCGCAAGCAGTTCGGCGTGGTGATCTCCAGCTTCCAGGCCCTGCGCCACCGCGTGGCCGATATGAAGATGCAGCTGGAGCTGGCCCGCTCCATGAGCTACTACGGCACGCTCAAGCTGGTGGCGCCTGCCGAGGAGCGCCATGTCGCCATCGCGCGCGCCAAGGTGCAGCTGGGCCAGTCCATGCGTTATGTGGGCCAGCAGGCCGTGCAGCTGCATGGAGGCATCGGCGTGACGGACGAATATGTGGGCAGCCACTATTTCAAGCGACTGACCCAGATGGAGATGACGGGTGGCGACACCCTGCACCACCTGGGTACGGTATCGGCCCATATGCAGGACAGCGCCGGCGTCTTTGCCTGAAAGCCTGCATCAACATTCATCAAGATCACGGCAACTGCATTCAACCCAAAACTAAAAGTCAACAGCACGCTTCGGCGTGCTGTTTTGCTTCCTGCATGCACTATGGACCCTGCTGCTCTTCCTATGATCCTTGCGCCATTCACAAGATCAAGGAGACATGCATGAGCAAGCAAGACAGCGAAAAGTATCTGCTGGAGTCCATTCGCCTGGCCATGGGCAATGTCAAGGGCCGCGAATCCGCGACCTGGCCCTTCGGCGCCGTGCTGGTGCGTGACGGCAAGGTCCTGGCGCGCGCCGTCAACCAGGTCGATGATCTGTGCGACCCCACGGCCCACGCCGAGATGCAGGCCCTGCGCATTGCCGCCAAGGCCATGGGCAGCACGGATCTGTCCGGCTCGGTCATGTATGCCAGCGGCTATCCCTGCTCCATGTGCCACACCGCCATGCTGCTGGCCGGCGTGAAGCAGGTGTACTTCGCCTACTCCAACGAAGACGGCGAGCCCTACGACCTGTCGGCTGCGCGCGGCTATGAGGAACTGGCTCGCCCCGAAGGCCGGCGCGAACTGCCCGTCATCAGCCACCGCGTGCGCGATGCCGGCGAGGACCTGTACCAGGCCTGGCAAAAGGCCGTGGACGAAGATCGCGCCACGGTCTAGCCAGCACTGGCTCCAGCCGCCATCAAGAACAAAGCCCTGAATGACGAGTTCAGGGCTTTGCATTCTGGAGGACCTCAGGTCAGCAGATAGTCCACCGGCTTGAGCGGCGCCGGAACCTGGGGGTCGCCCAGCGACTGGCTGAGGCTGATCTCGATGCTGCGGCAGATGCTGTCCAGTGCCAGGTCGTTGCTTTCCATGCCGAACGGCTCTTCCAGCTCGTCACCCAGCACATCGAGACCGTAGAAGGTATAGGCCACGATGGCTACGACAAACGGCGTCATGAAGCCCGTGATGTCCACCAGGCCGAACGGCAGCAAAAAGCAGTACAGATGGGCCGTGCGGTGCAGCAGCAAGGTGTAGGAAAACGGAATCGGCGTATTGCGGATGCGCTCGCAGGAGGCAGCGGCCGTCGTGAAGCCATTGAGGGTGCGGTCCAGCTCCACGGCCAGGCAGGGGTCTATGCGCTGCTCGCGCACGCACTGGCCCAGATCCTTGCCCATGGCCAGCATCAGCGCATCGGTGCGCTGATTCAGCGGCAGCAGTTGCAGGCGCTGCCACTCGGCATGAGTCAGCCACTGCTGGGCCGCCACATCGTCCTTGAGGCTGCGCAGCTGGGCCCGCAGCACATGAGAAAAAGCCACGGCCCGGTGCACCATGCGCACCCGCACATCGCTGGCCCGCTGGCGCGGGTCTATGGGGTGATCGAGCTCGATCAGACTCAGGCACTGGCGGGCCAGCGTGCGTGCATAGATCACGATCTCGCCCCAGAGCTTGCGTCCTTCCCAGTAGCGCGCATACGCGGTGTTGTTGCGAAAGCCCAGAAAAATCGCCAGCGGCAGGCCGATCAGGGTGAACGGAATCGGCGTGATGGGGATCTTGGTGTGGAACAGCGTGCCATGCGCCACGGTGACAATGATGGCCAGCACGATATTGACGGCAAGCACGCCTTTGATGCGTTGCAGCACCGAGCCCCGGACAATCCACAGCAGCTTGAAGCCCGACGGGCGATCTCTGACGATCATGAAAACGAGAAATAAGGTCTAAACCCGAATTCAATCACAAGCATCCGGGGATTTCAGCCAGCGCCGAGAACTCCCACTGCGGCAGTAGGCAGCCAGGGCCGCGCCAGCACGCTCCATGCGGCATCTGCTGCACATGGGCAGCGCCCCCCGACATAGGGCTCCCCCTCCAGCCAGCATAAGAAAAGCCCCGCATTGCGGGGCTTGGGCGGCGATAGGGGCTCAGGCGGCCTGCAGGCTGCCAGCACTCACGCGCTGCGCTAGGCGCAGGCGGCTGATGAAGCCGATCTGGCGCAGGGCTTCGGCAAACTCCTGCTCGGTGCCGCGCTCAGTGCGCGAGGCCAGTTCGGCAAACAGGCCGGCGCGCGTGTAGTGGCGCACGCAGGCGATGAAGGGAAAGCCATGGCGCGTGCGATAGGCCTGGTTCAGCTCGGCCAGGCGCTCGCCCTGCTCCTGCGCCAGATCCCCCAGGCCCGCGCTTTGCTGCTCCTGCTGGGAGTCAACGGTCAGCGTGCCGGAGCGCACGGCGCTGGCCGACAGCTCGGGGTGACCACAGAGAAAGTGCAGGGTCTGCTCACGTGGGCTGCCATGCACGGCGGCCAGCATGGCCTGGTGCAGTGCGTCCAGGCTGGCAAAGGGGCGCTGCTGCGCGGCTGCCTCGGCCACCCAGGGGGCGTATTCAAAAACCTCGCCGAGCGCGGCCGCAAAGTCTGCGTGCGTCATGACGTTGAGCTCGTCGAGCGTGGGGATGGAGGAGGTAGTGGTGCTAGTCATGAGGCCAGTGTAGGAAGCACGTTTCCCGCCTCACAGTGCTGGCTTGTTATAGCCCGTATAGCAGCCGGCTACGTCGATGCCGTCAGCACCTGCGAGGCCTGATTGAGCAGAGCGCGCAGCCAGATATGGGAGGCATCCCGGTGCCGGGACGAATGCCAGAGCTGGTAGAAGCGCATGACGCGGTTGCCCATGGGCAGAGGCACCATGGCCAGCGGCAGCCGCCTTGCATGATAGGCCGCGAAATGGCGGCTGGTGGTCAGCAGCAGATCGGTGCCCACCAGCAAGTCCGGAGCCAGCGAGAAATGCGAGCATTGCACGCGGCCGTCACGGCTCACGCGCATGGTGCCCAGACTGCTCTCCACCACGCCGCGCTGATCGGGCGAGTAAGGCGTGAACACCACATGCGCGGCCTGCAGATAGTGCTCGGCCGTAAGCCGGCCCGGCCCGGCCAGAGGATGCTTCTCGTCGAGCAGGCAGACCACCTCGTCCTCGAGCAGCGTGGACATGTGCAAATGCTCGGGCGGGCTCGGCCAGTTGCCGATGACGATATCCACCTCGCCGCTTTGCAGGGCCTGCTCGTAGTCGAAGTTCTGGCCCAGCGGCAGCAGGACCAGCCTCGCGCCCGGTGCCTGCGCACGCATGAGCTGGACCACACGCGCCATGAAGGGCGGTGCCAGATAGTCGGGCATGGCGATGGTGAAGCGCAGTTGCGTGGTCTCGGCCACAAATTCCTTGCCGACGCTCAGCAGCCCGTCGATCAGGCCCAGCGCCGCACGTGCCTGCTCCACGGCCTGAAGCGCGCGTGCCGTCGGGACCATGCGGTTCTTGTCCCGCACCAGCAGAGGGTCGTTGAAGATGGCCCGCAATCGCCGCAGCGCCGCGCTGATGGCCGGTTGTGACTGATTGAGACGTATTGCCGCGCGCGACACGCTTTTTTCGCTGATCAAGGTGCACAGCACGCGCAGCAAATAGGTATCGAATGGTTCTTCGCTGCGAGACACGTGTTTTCCCTAGAGATATGCATTTTGCTATGCGGCTCATAGCAGGCGCTTAGTTTCGCATATCGCCACAAGTCGCGACCATGCAAGTGTCCGCAAACCCAACAACAAATTTCCGAGACAAGGACTTGCCATGAGTGCTCACCATGTGCCGATCAGCGGCACTGCTGCTTCCGTCGATCAGGTCGACGCCACCTACTCCAAGATTTCCTGGCGCCTGCTGCCCTTTCTGGGCGTGCTGTGGGTGCTGGCCTGGCTGGACCGCGTCAACATCGGCTTCGCCAAGCTGCAGATGCTCGACGACCTGAAATTCAGCGAAGCCGTCTACGGCCTGGGCGCCGGCATCTTCTTCATCGGCTACTTCCTGTTCGAAGTGCCCTCCAACATGCTGTTGCAGAAGATAGGCGCCAAGAAGACGGTGATGCGCATCACCATAGGCTGGGGCCTGATCTGCATCTTGCAGGCCTGGGTGACGACACCGACTCAGTTCTACATCCTGCGCTTTCTGATGGGCGTGTTCGAGGCAGGCTTCTACCCCGGCATCATCCTCTACCTGACCTATTGGTATCCGTCCAAGCGCCGCGCCAAGGCCTTCGGCACCTTCATGTCGGCCTCGGCCATCGCCGGCGTCATCGGCGGCCCGCTGGCTGGCGGCATCATGACCTGGGCCGCAGGCGCGCACGGCATGCACGGCTGGCAGTGGCTGTTCATCATCGAAGGCATCCCCTCGGTGCTGGCCGGCATCTTTGCCTACTTCTACATGACCGACCGCCCCGAGGAAGCCAAATGGCTCACCGACACGGACCGCGCCGTCGTGCGCCAGCAGCTCGAAATCGACCAGAAGGCTCAGGGCGAGCGCCACAGCGACTGGCGTACCCTGTTCGGCAACCCCATGGTGTGGCTGCTGATCGCCGTGTTCTTCTGCCTGCTGTGCGCCAACTCCACGCTGACCTTCTGGATTCCCACCGTGATTCGCGAAGCGGGCTTCACCTCGCCCATGCAGGTGGGCTGGATCGCCGGTGCCGCCTATCTGCTCGGCGCGGCCGGCATGATCATCAACGGTCGCCATTCCGACCACCGTGGCGAGGTACGCTGGCACTTCGCGGGCTCGACCCTGCTGGGCGCCGTGGGCATGCTGGCCCTGGCCTTCACCATGGGCATGGACAGCATCCCCGTGATCGTGGCGCTGTCGGCCATGGTCCTGGCACTGGTGGGCACCATGAGCGCGATCCCCGTGTTCTGGCAGATGCCCAATATGCTGCTCAGCGGCGGCGCTGCTGCAGTGGGCGTGGCGCTGATCAACTCGGTGGCCAATCTGGCCGGCTTCGGTGCCCCCTATCTGATGGGCGTGATCAAGGCCTCCACCGGCAAGGTCGCTCCGGGCCTGTACCTGGTGGCCATCGTGGAAGCGCTGGCAGCCGTTCTCGCCATCGCCTTCGTCGCCCGCATCCAGCGCCGCAAGAACGCCTGAAGGAGTCATCCCGCATGCATCCCACACCCACACCGACCCCGTCGCGCCGACAGTTCGCACTCTCGGGCCTCGTGCTCGGCGCCTCGGCCCTGACGGGCGCACACGGCGCGCTGGCCGCCGACACACACCCGGCAGCGCCGGCCCAGGCCACCGGCCCCATCGTGCTGCATGGTGTCAGCCCGCGCCTGACCATGCATGCCGTGGACACCTTCCATGGCTCTGCAGCCACGGGCTTGCGCATCGACTTTTCGCGCTTCGACGGCGAAACCTATGTGCCGATACGCAGCTTTGTCGTGAACGCCAACGGCCGGGCCGACGAGCCGCTGCTGATCGGCGACAGCTACCGCAGCGGGCGCTACGAAATGCTGCTGCACGTGGACGAGTACTTTGCTGCCAAGAGCGCCAAGCTGCCGCGCCCGGCCTTTCTGTCCAAGGTGCCGGTGCGCTTCCAGATCGTGAACACGGCAGAGCGCATCCATCTGCCCATCCAGTTCGGCCCCTGGAGCTACACCTATTCGCGCGGCAGCTGAGCCGGCATATCCGCGCTCTATCGCAACCCATCGAAAGACCACCATGGCAGGCATCAGCACCCATGTACTCAACCTCACCACCGGTCGCCCCATCGCCGGCATGCGGGTGGAACTCTACGACGTGGCGCAGACCCCGGCGCAGCGTCTGAACAGCACCCGTACCAATGCCGACGGCCGCACCGACGCCCCCATGCTGCCCGCCGCCGCGGCCCGCACCGGGGACTTCGAGCTGCGCTTTTACACAGGCGAGCATTTCAAGGAGCCCACGGCGCTGTCGGAAGAAGTGCTGGTGCGCTTTTCCATCTTCGACGCGGCCCAGCACTACCACGTGCCCATGCTGTGTTCGCCGTGGTTCTTCAACACCTACCGCGGCAGCTGATTTTTTACCAAGGAGAACGACTCGATGAACAACGAAAACGACAGCGGCAAATACCTGCTTGAGTCCATACGCCTGGCCATGGGCAATGTCAAAGGCCGCCAGCAGCCCACTTGGCCCTTCGGCGCCGTGCTGGTGCGTGAGGGCAAGGTCCTGGCGCGCGCCGTCAATCAGGTCGATGAGCTCTGCGACCCCTCGGCCCACGCCGAGATGCAGGCCCTGCGCATAGGCGCCAAGGCTCAGGGCAGCACCGATCTGTCGGGGGCCGTCATGTATGCCAGCGGCTATCCTTGCTCCATGTGCTACACGGCCATGTTGCTGGCCGGCGTGAAAAAGGTGTACTTCGCCTATTCCAACGAAGACGGCGAGCCCTACGATCTGTCGGCCTCGCGCGGCTATGTGGAACTGGCCAAGCCGGAGGAGCAGCGCGAGATGGCACTGATCGGCCAGCGCGTGCGCGACGAGGGCGAAGACCTCTACGAAGCCTGGCAAAAAGCCGTCTCCACCACAGTCTGAACGCGTTTCTGTCCTCTTGCTCCTGCCCCGCGGCGCCAGCCCGGGGCTTTTTTTACGCCCTAGCTGCGCCAGCGCGATCCACGCGGCACATGGGCCACGAGAAACTCCATCTGGTCGGCCAGAATGCGGCGGTTTCTCAGGATGAAGTCCTCCCACAGCGTGGGCGTGTAGGGGGTGTAGAGCAAGGGCATGCGGGCCTGCTCCGGCGTTCTGGCCCCCTTGCGGTGGTTGCAGGCGCGGCAGGCCGTGACCAGATTCATCCAGCTGTGCTGCCCGCCGGTGCTCACGGGAACAATGTGCTCGCGCGTGAGATCGCTCTCATGGAAGCGCCGCCCGCAATAGGCGCAGACGCAGCGGTCACGAGCAAAGAGCTTGCCATTGGTCAGACCCGGCAGCAGCTCATGCGGGTTGATGTTCGGCATGCCCTTGGTGCCGATGATGGAGTTGATGTGAATGACTGACTGCTTGCCGGTCACCGCATTGTGGCCACCGCGAAAGCAGGCGATTTCGACACCGGCTTCCCAGCGCACATCTTCTGCTGCGTAATGCAGCGCCGCCTGCTCCAGCGTTACCCAGGACTGCGGCAGCCCCTGGGCTGTCAGCTTCAAGACTTTCACAACCAGCCTCCATACAGTCAAACATCGACCACGGAAAACGGACAAGCGTCTTGGCGCTTTTGCGCACAATCGTGCAGCCTGCACAGCTGCCTGATTTGAAGCAATATACTCTGAAACTATGTCAAATTGACGGCTTGTGTCGCATGCATCGGCGCCAGTTGCTACAAATAACAAAGCAGCCCATGAAGATTTTTCGCGGTATCAATCATCCCGGCCTGGCTCCGGCCTGCGCTGTGACCATTGGCAATTTTGATGGTGTACACCGGGGACATCAAGCCATGCTGGGCCTGCTCAAGGCCGAGGCGGCACAGCGCGGCATTCCCAGCTGCGCCATGACCTTCGAGCCGCACCCGCGCGACTACTTTGCCAAGAAGCTGGGCAAGCCTGAGCTGGCGCCGGCCCGCGTGGGCACGCTGCGTGACAAGCTCAGCCAGCTCGAGGTCTGCGGCGTCGATCAGGTCGTGATCCTACCCTTCAACCAGGCCTTGGCCAGCCAAAGTCCCGAGGATTTCATTCAGGACGTGCTGATCTCGGGCCTGGGCGCCAAATACGTGCTGGTGGGCGACGACTTCCGCTTTGGCTCCAAGCGCGCCGGCGATTACGCCATGCTGGACAACGCCGGCCAGGCCCTGGGCTTTGATGTGGCCCGCATGAACAGCTATGAAGTCCATGGGCTGCGCGTCTCCAGCACGGCCGTGCGCGAGGCCCTGGCCGCCGGCGACATGCAGCAGGCCGCCAAGCTGCTGGGCCACCCCTACCGCATCTCGGGCCATGTGGTGCATGGCCGCAAGCTGGGCCGCAAGCTGGCCGAATCAATGAGCGGAGCCGAGGACGGCTTTCGCACGCTGAATCTGCGTTTCGACCACTGGAAACCTGCCGCCAGCGGCATTTTTGCCGTGCTGGTGCATGGGCTGACGGACCAACCGCTGCAGGGCGTGGCCAACCTCGGCGTGCGCCCCTCGCTGGACCCCAACGACATCAACGGCGGGCGGGTGCTGCTGGAGACCCACTGTTTCGATTGGCCCGCCCAACTGGGTGGAGAAGGTGCCTACGGTAAAATCATCCGCGTGGAACTTCTGCACAAACTGCACGACGAGCTGAAGTATGACAGTCTCGATGCCCTGACGGTCGGCATCGCCAAGGACTGCGATGACGCGCGCGCGTTTTTCGCCTCGGCCCACATACCGTCTCACACCTCGTCGCACACAGAGACCCGTCGCCAGACCACGCGCGACCGAATTTGAAGCTCGCTGCTCGCACGTCCCAGGCGCAGCAGCGCACTGGCGCTCACCTCACCATTCACGCCCAGGCAGAACTGCCCGGGCATTGCATTGCCTTCAAGGTTTCCCATGTCTGATTCGAAGTCCAACAAGCCCGAAGCGTCCGCTTACCGCGCCACGCTGAACATGCCCGACACCCCTTTCCCCATGCGCGGCGACCTGCCCAAGCGCGAGCCCGCCTGGGCCAAGGAATGGGACGACAAGGGCATCTACAAGAAGCTGCGCGACGCCCGCAGCGACGCACCCAAGTTCATCCTGCACGATGGCCCTCCTTACGCCAACGGCAAGCTGCACATCGGCCATGCGGTGAACAAGATCCTCAAGGACATGATCGTCAAGAGCCGCCAGCTCGAAGGCTTCGACGCGCTCTATGCACCGGGCTGGGACTGCCACGGTCTGCCCATCGAGAATGCCATCGAGAAGCTGCATGGCCGCAATCTGCCGCGCGACGAGATGCAGGCCAAGAGCCGCGCCTTTGCCGCCGAGCAGATCGAGCAGCAGATGGTGGACTTCAAGCGCCTGGGCGTGCTCGGCGACTGGGATCACCCCTACAAGACCATGAACTACGCCAACGAGGCCGCCGAGCTGCGTGCCTTGAAGAAGGTGATGGAGCGTGGCTTTGTCTACCGCGGCCTCAAGCCCGTGTACTGGTGCTTTGACTGCGCCTCCTCGCTGGCCGAGTTCGAGATCGAATACGCCGACAAGCAAAGCCAGACCCTGGACGTGATGTTCCCCGCTGCCGAGCCGGCCAAACTGGCCGCAGCATTCGGCCTGGACAAGCTCGACAAGGAAGCCTTTATCGTCATCTGGACGACGACGGCCTGGACCATCCCCGCCAACCAGGCGCTCAACGTCAACCCCGACCTGGAATACAGCCTGGTGGAGACCGAGCGCGGCCTGCTGATCGTGGCCTCCGCCCTGGTCGAGAAATGCCTGGCCCGCTGGAAGCTGGAAGGCCGCGTGCTCGCCACCGCCAAGGGCGAAAAGCTCGACCACATGCCCTTCAAGCACCCGCTGGCCCATGTGGACAAGGGCTTTGACCGCATCTCGCCCGTCTACCTGGCCGAATACGCCACCGCCGACGACGGCACCGGCATCGTGCACTCGGCCCCTGCCTATGGCGTGGACGACTTCAACAGCTGCATGTCCAACGGCATGGACTACAAGCAGATCCTGAACCCCGTGCAGGGCAACGGCGTGTACGCGGCCGACCTGCCCATGTTCGGCGGCCAGCATATCTGGAAGGCCGTGCCCGTCATCCTCGACGCACTGAAGGTCGCGGGCCGCCTGATGGACACCACCACCATCAGCCACAGCTATCCGCACTGCTGGCGCCACAAGACGCCCGTCATCTACCGCGCTGCCGCCCAGTGGTTCATCCGCATGGACGAAGGCGAAGGCGTGTTCACCGATCCCGCGCAAAAGCCCGAGAAGACCCTGCGCCAGATCGCGCTGGACGCCATCGAGCAAACCAACTTCTACCCGCAAAACGGCCAGGACCGCCTGCGCGCGATGATCGCCGGCCGTCCCGACTGGTGCATCTCGCGCCAGCGCTCGTGGGGCGTGCCCATCCCCTTCTTCCTGCATGTGGACACGGGCGCTCTGCACCCCCGCACCATGGAGATCATCGACCAGGCGGCCGCCATGATCGAGCAAGGCGGCATCGAGGCCTGGAGCCGCGTCAGCACCGAAGATATCCTGGGCGCCGAAGAGGCCAGGAGCTATACCAAGAGCACCGATATTCTGGAGGTGTGGTTCGACTCCGGCTCCACCTTCTGGCATGTGCTGCGCGGCACCCACCCCGAGCACCACCACGACCACGGCCCCGAGGCCGACCTGTACCTGGAAGGCCACGACCAGCACCGCGGCTGGTTCCACAGCTCGCTGCTGCTGGCGTCGGCCATCTTCGGCCGCGCGCCCTATCGCGGCCTGCTGACCCACGGCTTCACCGTGGACGGCCAGGGAAAGAAGATGTCCAAGTCGCTAGGCAACACCGTGGCCCCGCAGGACGTGTCGAGCAAGATGGGCGCGGAAATCATCCGTCTGTGGGTGGCCTCGACCGACTACTCGGGCGACCTGGGCATCGACGACAAGATCCTGGCCCGCGTGGTGGACGCCTATCGCCGCATCCGCAACACGCTGCGCTTTTTGCTGGCCAACACCAGCGACTTCGACGCCAGCAAGGATGCCGTGGCCTATGGCGAGATGCTGGAGATCGACCAGTTCGCGCTGGCGCGCTCGGCCCAGCTGCAGCAGGAGATCCTGGCCCACTACAAGGTCTACGAGTTCCACCCCGTGGTCGCCAAGCTGCAGCTGTTCTGCTCCGAAGACCTGGGCGGCTTCTACCTGGACGTGCTCAAGGATCGCCTCTACACCAGCGCCCCCAAGAGCCTGGCACGCCGCTCGGCCCAGACCGCGCTCTACCAGATCACCCAGGCGCTGCTGCGCTGGATGTCGCCCTTCCTGTCCTTCACGGCCGAGGAAGCCTGGAAGATCGTGGGCCACAGCGAATCCATCTTCCTGGAGAAGTTCACCGAGCTGCCCGCCGGCGACGAAGGCCTGCTGGCCAAGTGGACGCGCCTGTGCGAGATCCGCAACCAGGTCAACAAGGACATCGAAGTGGTGCGCACCACCGGCGCCGTGGGTTCCTCCCTGCAGGCCGAAGTCACGCTCACGGCCGAGCCCGAGGACCTGGCCCTGCTGCAAAGCCTCAAGGACGATCTGAAGTTTGTCTTCATCACCTCGGCAGCGACTGCCGTGGCCGGCGATGCGCTGAGCACCACCGTGAAGGCCAGTGAGCACGCCAAGTGCGAGCGCTGCTGGCATTACCGTGAAGACGTGGGCGTGAACCCCGAGCACCCCTCGATCTGCGGCCGCTGCGACAGCAATCTGCACGGCACGGGCGAAGTCCGCACCAAGGCTTGAGTCTTCAAAAAGTGAGCTGCCAGCACCTGCTGGCAGCTATTTTCAGCATTTATTTTTGCTGAAATCCTTTCGAATCAAGCGCTAACCGCTATCAAAAAACCTTAGCAAAGAGCTGCCATGAGCAACACCCAGACCTCCTCCGCAGGCCTTGGCCGTATCTGGCCCTGGCTGCTGTGGGCGCTTGTCATCATCGGCGTGGATCAGATCACCAAGCAGATGATTCTGAGCCACTACCAGTATGGGGACTGGACTCCCATCACCAGCTTCTTCAACATCGTGCGCGCACACAACACGGGCGCAGCCTTCTCCTTCCTCGCGGGCGGCAGCGGCTGGCAACGCTGGCTGTTCGTGGCCATCGGCGCGATTGCCACCGTGCTCATCGTCTGGCAGCTGCGCAAACACCCCGGCGAGAAGATGTTCTGCCTGTCGCTGTCCAGCATCCTGGGCGGAGCCATTGGCAATGTGGTGGACCGCCTGCAGCACGGCTATGTGGTGGACTTTCTGGACTTCTACTGGGGCAGCAGCCATTTCCCGGCCTTCAACGTGGCCGATATGGGCATCACGCTAGGCGCCATACTGCTGATCCTGGATGAGTTCTTGCGCGCAAAACGCGCCAAGAACCAGAGCGTGTAAGCGCCAGTCGCTTTCCATCGGCAAGGCCCAAGGCCCGCTGTCTCTCCAGCAGACAGCGGGCCTTGCTCATTCCGCCCCGCTCCGGCCGGATTCGGCCGGCTCATAGGCGGGCTCGGCAGCACCTTCAGGCATATCGCGCTGAATATGGCTGCCCGCAGACAAGGTGATGCAGCCCCGGACCACGGACTGACCCAGCGTGATGTGCGTCAGCTGTTCTTGCTCGGCCATCTGCTGCGCCTGCCGCTGATCGATCCATGCAATCTGCGCCGGCCCGAGCAGCGTGGAGATGGACAGCAATACCGCCGCCACCCATTGCCAGATGCGCAGCGGCCGCCTGGGCTTGCCGCGCCGCAAATGCCACAGCCCACAGCCGCCATGGCTGCCAGCAACATCAAAAGAAAGCTCACTGCAGCAGCACCGGACATGGCAGGAATCATGAACCCACCTTTTTAATAGCGTCGAACGCAATACAGATATACGGGAAACTCGGTCACCTCTGAAATCTCATCCGTAGAAACGATGTTTCGAATAATTCGTTTTTGTTCTATTGTGTTCCTTATTCCGCACTTATTTGTGCGTGAAGAGTGAGGCATCCGGGCAGACCGACCTCACTCAGGGGTATATTAGGTCGCTCCTTCGCGGGCAGAACATGAAGCATTTATTGAATCTTTTAGCAGCCATTGCCCTGTTGATCTGGGGCTCTCAGATGGTTCGCACCGGCGTTCTGCAGGTCTTCGGCGCAAACCTGCGCAATATTCTCGCCCGCAGCATGAGCAACCGTTTCTCGGCAGCGCTTTCCGGCATGGGCGTCACGGCCCTGGTGCAATCAAGTACGGCCACCTCGCTGATGACCTCGTCCTTTGTAGGCCAGGGTCTGATCACCCTGCCCTCGGCCCTGGCCGTGATGCGCGGTGCCGATGTCGGAACGGCTCTGATGGCCGTGCTGTTCTCCACCGACCTTTCCTGGCTGTCGCCGCTGTTCATCTTTGTCGGCGTGGTGCTCTATATCTCGCGCAAGGACTCCAAGCCCGGTCGTATCGGCCGCGTGCTCATCGGCCTGGGCCTGATGCTGCTGGCCCTGCGCCTGGTGGTGGAAGCCACCGAGCCCCTGCTGCAGGCCCCTGCCGTGCGTACCCTGCTGGCCTCGGTCAGCAGCGATCTGTTCATGGAATTGCTGCTGGGCGCGGTACTGGCCGTGCTGGCCTACTCCAGCCTGGCCGTGGTGCTGCTGATTGCGGCCATGGCCAGCTCCGGCGCCATTCCGCTGGATGTGGCTCTGGGCCTGACCCTGGGCGCCAATCTGGGCAGCGGTCTGGTCGCGGCGCTCACCACCGCCAAATCGGCGGTGGAGGAGCGTCAGGTCACCATAGGCAATCTGCTGTTCAAGATCATGGGCGTGGCCATCGTCGCGCCCTTTATCGGGCTGTGGTCGCAGTACGCCCAGCCCTATCTGCCCAGCGCCGGCCAGAACGTGGTGATGTTCCATCTGGCGTTCAATGTCTTCAACAGCCTGTGCTTCATCGGCCTGACCCAGCTCGTGGCCCACTGGGTGACCGCCTTGCTGCCCAAGCCCGAGGAAGAAAGTGCGGCCAAGCTGCTGCGCCCACGCCACCTGGACCCCTCGGCCCTGTCCACCCCTTCGCTGGCCATAACCTGTGCCGTGCGCGAGTCACTGCATCAGGCCGACGTGATTGAGTCCATGCTGATCGGCCTGCAAAAAGTGGCTGAAACCGACGATGCCAAGCTCTCCGAGGAAGTGCGCCACCTGGAAGGCACGGTGGACGATCTGTACTCGGCCATCAAGTACTACATGACCAAGATCTCGCGCGCCGAACTCGACGAACGCGAAGGTCAGCGCTGGACGGAAATCATCAGCTTCACCATCAATATGGAGCAGATCGGCGACATCATCGAGCGCGTGCTGCTGGATCTGGAAGACAAGAAGATCAAGAAGGGCCGCCAGTTCTCGGCTGCCGGAAAACAGGAAATTCACGAGCTGACCCAGCATCTGCTGGACAATCTGCGCCTGGCCATGAGCGTCTTCCTCAACGGCAATGTGCGCGAGGCGCAAAAGCTGCTCGAGGAAAAAGCGCGCTTTCGCGATCTGGAGCTGGCCTACTCGGCCACCCACCTGGAGCGCCTGTCCCAGCACACGGTATCGAGCATAGAGACCAGCTCCCTGCATATCGACATGATCAGCGACCTCAAGCGCATCAACTCGCTGCTGTGCTCGGTGGCCTACCCGATTCTCGAGCAGGCCGGAGCCCTGGCACCCAGCCGGCTCAAGTCCACCGCACTGGAGAACCAGCGCTAGCTGCTCTGCCGCCCTACCAGCCCATGTAGGCGGCAAGCACCAGGGAGGCCTCGCGGGTGAAACGCCCCTGCAGCATCCAGCCTTGGACCTCGGTCCGCTCCAGCCGCTCGAAACGCTGTACCTCGCCATCCTGATTCACAGGCTGCAGCGCATCGGGCACCAGGGCCGAAAACCAGTCTATGCGCTCGACCATATAACCCTGTCCCTCTGCTTCGTCGCTGGGTCTGGCGAACATCACATTTCCGCCGTGCCGAAGCTCGCCGAGTTCTGCCACATGCAGACCGGCCTCCTCCCAGGTTTCACGCGCCAGCGCCTCGGCCAGACCATCTGCCGCCGAGACCATGCCGCCCATCAAGGTATCCCACATGCCGGGGTTGTTGGCCTTGTCCTCCGAGCGCTGCTGCACCCAGATCGAGCCATCCGCGCAAATGCCCACCAGATGCACGGCTCTGGTGGCAATGCCCAGCGGCCGCACAGCACCGCGCTCGACGGTGGCCAGTTGCCGACCATCGGCATTGCAGACCGCCAGTTGTTCGTTGCGCCAGGCACCGGCAAGACCGGCGCTGCGCATGGCCTGTGCCAGCCGGTTCAGATTGTCCGTCGCCCCGCCCCGGCCTTCCAGGCGCCATTGCCCGGCCAGCAGCCTCAGCGCTATTCCGTGCGCTGCCAGCAGGTCGGGCCCCAGCTTGCGCGCAAAGTCTTCCTCGATACTGCCGACCTGTTGATCATCGATGCACAGCGGCTGGCGCGGGCGCAGAGGCTGCCTGCTGGCCATGGCCTGCTGTGACTGCAGCCATTGCTGCTGGAGCGACGTGGTTTGCTGCTTCATGAAAAATCTCCCTGGCCTGCATTGTGCTCAGCTTCGCAAAACGGGAAGGCTTGCCTCACTATTGATGGTCGCCAGTTTGCCGGCAACAGCCGCTGCCACACCGCGCTGAAGATCCGGAGGCCAGTTGCCGCGCGTTACAGTGACAACCCATGAATTCCCCCCTGAAACCCACCACGGTCGCCATGCTCAGCCTGGCTCCGGCACTGTGGGCCGGCAATGCCATCGTGGGCCGCCTCGCTCACGATCTGATCTCGCCCTTTGCACTCAACTTCCTGCGCTGGTGCATCGCCTTTGTGCTGCTGCTGCCGCTGGCATGGCGGGTGCTGCGCAAGGACAGTCCGATCTGGCCGCTGTGGCGGCAGTACATGCTGCTGGGGCTGCTGGGCATAGGCTGCTACAACGCCTTGCTGTACTTGGCACTCAAGACCTCGACCCCGCTGAATGTGACGCTGGTGAGCTCCAGCATGCCGGTGTGGATGCTGGCCATAGGCCGGCTGTGCTGGGGTATTCGTGTCAGCCGCCGGCAGATGGGCGGCGCCCTGCTGTCCGTGCTGGGCGTGGCGGTGGTAATGTCGCGCGGCGACTGGCAGACGCTGCTTGCTCTGCGCTTTGTGCCCGGCGACCTGTTCATGGTGCTGGCGACGATTGCCTGGGCCTTCTACACCTGGCTGCTGTCGCGCAGCACCGGCCCCCAGGAAGTGAAGTCGCACTGGGCCAGCTTTCTGCTCGCACAGATCGTTTTCGGCCTGCTCTGGTCCGGCCTTTTCACGGGCGGCGAAGCCTTGCTGGGCGAGTTCCGCCTAGTGCCGGGCTGGCCGCTGCTGGGCAGCCTGCTGTTCATCGCCGTGGGCCCGGCCATTCTGGCCTACCGCTTCTGGGGCATGGGCGTGCAGCGCTCCACGCCCGCCATTGCGGGCTTTTTCGGCAATCTGATTCCGCTGTTCACGGCCCTGCTGTCGATTCCCGTGCTCGGCGAAACCCCGCACCTCTACCACGCGCTTGCGTTTGCGCTGATCGTGACCGGCATCGTCGTGTCATCCCGCAAATAAACGGCTGCCACCCAGACAAAAGCCCCGCATTGCGGGGCTTTGTCGTTTCAGCACTCGATCACGGATCAGTAAGTGCCGGGATACAGACCGCCGTCGGGCAGGATGTTCTGGCCCGTCATATAGCCGGCCTGGCGGCTGCACAGGAAGGCACAGATGGCGCCGAACTCTTCGGCCGTGCCAAAGCGCTTGGCGGGGATCTGGGCAGCCTGGGCCTGGCGCACGGCATCCAGGTCCTGACCGGTCTTGTTGGCCGCCGCCTGATGGGTTGCCACCAGGCGGTCGGTGTCGAACTTGCCGGGCAGTATGCTGTTGATGGTCACGCCCTTGGCGGCAATGCCCGAACGCGCCAGACCAGCCACAAAGCCCGTCAGACCGCTGCGCGCGCCGTTGGACAGGCCCAGGATGTCGATGGGCGCCTTCACCGCGCTCGAGGTGATGTTGACGATGCGACCGAAGCCGCGCTCGGCCATGCCGTCCACCGTAGCCTTGATCAGCTCGATGGGGGTCAGCATATTGGCGTCCACCGCCTTGATCCAGGCCTCACGATCCCAGGTACGGAAGTCGCCAGGAGGCGGGCCACCGGCGTTGGTCACGACGATGTCGTAGTCCTTGCCCGGGCCGCCGGCGGCTTCGAACACTGCCGTGCGGCCTTCTGGCGTGGTGATGTCTGCAGCGACACCGATGACCTTGATCTGAGGAGCAATGGCTTGCAGCTTCTGCACGGCCAGCTGCAATGCCTCGGCGTTTCTGGCGTTGATGACCAGATTCACTCCCTCTTCGGCCAGAGCCTTGGCGCAGCCAAAACCCAGCCCCTTGCTGGCGCCGCAGACCAGAGCCCAGCGCCCGGCGATACCAAAGTCCATGTCAGTGTCCTTTCACACAGTTTCCAAGCCGGACAAACTGCCCGACGCTATCAAAATCAATAACTGCTAGAGCTTTATCAGAAAGCGCTGGCATCCAATGTCATGCTCAATGACTGCGACCATGAAACAGCTTGTGGTGCAGCCTGCGCAGCGACCACCAGACGCCCAGTGCCACAACCGGAATGGCCACGGCCGCCGTCGACTCGGGCGACCAGGGCCAGCCCAGCTTCTGCCCGCCCTTGGCCAGATAGCTGATCAGGCCGGTGATGTAGTAGGTGATGGCCGCGACCGACAGGCCTTCCACCGTGGACTGCAACTTGAGTTGGGTGCCCTGGCGGTCGTTCATCGTGCCCAGCAGCTGCTGGCTGCTTTGCTGCTGCTCGATCTCGACACGCGTGCGCAACAGACTGCTGACGCGGGAGACTCGCTCGGACAGCGCATTCTGGCGGCGTGTCGCCCATTCGCAGGTGGCACGCGCAGGTGTAAGTCGCCGGTCCATGAATTCACGGATGGTCTGAATGCCATCCACCCGCGTCTCCTGAATTTCCTGAATACGCCTGTCCACCAGCTCGAAATAGGCGGAACTGGCCGAGAAGCGCGAATGCGTGGCCGCATATTCGCTCTCCACCTGCCCGGCCAAGCGGGTCAGTCGGTCCAGCAGCGCCGGTTCGGTGTCGCGGTCGGCAGCGCGGATGGCATTGGCCAGCTCGGCCAGTTCACGCTCGGCCGTGGCCAGCACGGCTGCTGCCTTGCGTGCGGCTGGCAAACCCAGCAACGCCGCCATGCGATAGGTTTCAATCTCCAGCACACGCTGCACCAGACGGCCCAGGCGGCGCGGAGACAGATCGGCGCCCGCAAGCAGCAACATTCGCGAGAAACCATCGGGGTGAATCGCAAAGTCGGTATAGATGGCCCCCGCACCGCCGGAGACGCGCGAGCCGACCAGAGTATCGGCCTGCAACATGTGACGCATCAGATACTGCGGGTCCACATCCTGCTCGTTGAGCGCCCACAGGTGCAGGCTGCTCAGGCACTGCCCTGGCAGGGTTGCCAGCCAGTCGCGCGGAACGGCGTCGATGGCTGTCTCGGGCTCGCGCACATCGGCCACGCCGGCTTGCGCCATGGGCGTGGTGAAGGTCCAGGCCACGAACTCGGTGTGCTGTTCCCAACGCAGGCGAAACGCGCCCAGGTCGATCAGCACATGGGTGGTTGCCGCATCGGGCAGAGGGCGATGGTGGTTGCGCAGCAGGGCCGCCACATGCTCGCGGCTGGCTTCACGCTGTGCCGCATCGGTGAGCATCACGATATGCGTGATGGCCAGAGGGGCCTGCATGATTTCCGCAGGACGGGCATGAATTTCGTTGTGCAGCAAGACCCGCTGAGGGTGCTGCGCGGGCAATAAAGACAAGGCCATGCAATCTTTCGAATAACTGCAGCTATTTTGCCGCCCTAATCCATAGTCCCCGAAACAAAGGTCCTCATATAAAAAAAGCGGCCCCAGAAGGGCCGCTTTAACGATGATCAGCGATCAGGTTGACGATCAGTCTTCCACGAAAGCTTCTTCACGCTTGTTCTTCACTGCAGGCATCAGCACGATCACCAGCAGCACCACGGCGGCAGCCAGCAGGCAGGCGGAGATGGGACGCGTCACGAACACGGACCAGTCACCACGCGACAGCAGCAGGGCTCGACGCAGGTTTTCTTCCATCATCGGGCCCAGGATGAAGCCCAGCAGCAGAGGAGCAGGTTCGGTACCCAGCTTGTGGAACACATAGCCGATGAAGCCGAAGATACCTACCATCCACACGTCCCAGACGTTGTTGTTGGTACCGTACACGCCGATCGCGCAGAACAGCACGATGGACGGGAACAGCCAGCGATAAGGCACGGTCAACAGCTTGATCCAGACGCCGATCAGCGGCAGGTTCAAGATGATCAGCATCAGGTTGCCAATCCACATGGAGGCGATCAGACCCCAGAACAGTTCGGGGTTGCTGGTCATCACCTGAGGACCGGGCTGGATGTTGTGGATAGTCATGGCACCCACCATCAGCGCCATCACGGCGTTGGGAGGAATACCCAGGGTCAGCAGAGGAATGAACGATGTCTGAGAGCCAGCGTTGTTGGCGGATTCAGGAGCGCACACACCACGGATATTGCCTTGACCGAAAGGAACTTCGCCGGGCTTCAGCTTGGTCTTCTTTTCGATGGTGTAGGCAGCAAAGGCCGACAGCATGGCACCGCCACCGGGCAAGATACCCAGGGCCGAACCCAGAGCCGTACCGCGCAGCATGGCTGGCAGCATGCGCTTGAAGTCTTCGCTTGTGGGCAGCAGACCCGTCACCTTGGCAGCGAACACTTCGCGCTCGTCGTCGGGCTTGGACAGGTTGGCAATGATTTCGCCGTAGCCGAACACACCCATGGCGATCACGACGAAGTCGATGCCGTCGGTCAGTTCAGGAATGTCGAAGCTGTAACGAGCCACACCGGAGTTCACGTCGGTTCCGACCATGCCCAGCAGCAGACCCAGCACGATCATGGCGATCGCCTTGAGCAGCGAACCGGAAGCCAGCACCACGGCACCGATCAGACCCAGGGTCATCAGCGAGAAGTATTCGGCGGGGCCGAACTTGAAAGCCACTTCGGTCAGGGGTGGAGCGAAGGCAGCCAGGATGACGGTGCCCACGCAGCCTGCGAAGAAGGAGCCGATACCGGCCGCTGCCAGCGCAGGGCCTGCTCGACCTTTTCGCGCCATCTGGTAGCCGTCGATCACGGTCACCACCGACGAGGATTCACCTGGCAGGTTCACCAAAATGGCAGTGGTGGAGCCACCGTACTGGGCGCCGTAGTAGATACCGGCCAGCATGATCAGCGCCGCCACGGGAGGCAGAGCGTAAGTGGCGGGCAGCAGCATGGCGATGGTCGCCACGGGGCCAATGCCGGGCAGCACGCCGATCAGCGTACCGAGCAAACAGCCCACAAAGCAGTAGATCAGGTTCTGGAACGTGAAAGCCACGCCAAAACCCGTCGACAAGTTCTGAATCAGATCCATGGACGATGCTCCTGATTAGCCTGCAATGAAGCTAGGCCACACGGGGAACTGCAGATTCAGCGCCCACACGAAAGCGAAATAGCTACCCACTGCCAGCACGGTGGCCAGGATTGCTGTTTCCTTGAAGTTGAAACTATGACCGCCCAGGCTGGCGATGAAGACCAGCGCATAGATAGCGATGATCAGACCGAACTGAGGGATACCCACAGCAGGCACGCCCACCAACAAGATGCCGAAGGCAAAGTTGGCTGCCAGGATGAAGAACACCTGCCTCCAGGCCCACTTACCGATCTTGTCACCACCTTCGGGGCCCTTGGTCAGGCCGCCGACGCAGATGGCTGCACCCAGGATGGCCATGAGCACACCCAGGATCAGAGGGAAGTAACCTGGACCCATACGGGCGCCGGTGCCAATGGTGTAGTTGGACGCGCCGATCGCAAATGCGAGACCGACGGCCAAGAACATCAGACCGGAGAAAAAGTCTTTTTGGCTCTTGATTTTCACAAAACGTCTCCTTACGGAAATCACGACTTGGCGATTCTCGTTTCATAGAAATGCCAAATTGATGTGGATTCCACCTACAGAGGGCATACCCTAATGCCGACGCTTTGTACACATTTACCGCATTCAACCAGGCCAATGCCGGCCTGCACTTGCTACACCAGCCAAGAAGCAAGCACTAGCACCCGGACTTTCAGATTTCGCTCATCAGCGGCGTGCAGGCCAGCACCTCGGGCAAGGTGGTCACGCCCTCGGCAACGCGCAAAGCCCCGGCCAGGCGCAGAGGGCGCATGCCGTCCTGCACGGCCTGACGGCGCAGAACGTCCATGGACGGGGCATCGTGAATCTGCTTCTTGAGGGCCTCGGTCACCATCAGCAACTCGTACAGACCCATGCGGCCGCGGTAGCCTGTCATGCGGCAGTCCTCACAGCCCACGGGCTTGTAGGGCTGGTAACTGCCGGTCAGTTTCCAGGGCTTGACCGATTCGGCCAGATCCTCGGGCTTTGCGTCTTCATCGCGCACCTTGCAGCTGGAGCACAGCGTACGCACCAGACGCTGGGCCAGCACGCCCAGCAAGGTGGCGTTGATGAGATAGGAGGGCACGCCCAGCTCCATCAGGCGGCTGACGGCGCTGGGCGCATCATTGGTATGCAGCGTGGAGAAGACCAGGTGGCCGGTCAGTGCAGCCTGCACCGCCATCTCGGCAGTGGCCAGATCGCGAATCTCGCCCACCATGATGATGTCCGGGTCCTGACGCATCAGCGCACGCAGGCCTTCGGTGAAGCCGAAGTCGAGCTGGGGTTGAACCTGGGTCTGATTGAAGCTGGGCTCGATCATTTCGATGGGGTCTTCCACCGTGCTGACATTGACCTCCTCGGTCGCTACACGCTTGAGCGTGGAGTACAGCGTGGTGGTCTTGCCCGATCCCGTGGGGCCGGTGACCAGGATGATGCCGTGCGGGCGCTTGACCAGATCTTCCCAGCGCTGCGCGTCATGGGCACTGAAGCCCAGCGCATCCAGGTTCTTGACCGTGTTCTCCGGGTCGAAGATGCGCATCACCATCTTCTCGCCAAAAGCCGTGGGCAAGGTGGACAAGCGCATTTCCACTTCCTCGCCGCGCGGGTTGCGCGTCTTGATACGGCCATCCAGCGGCCGCCGCTTTTCCACCACATCCATGCGCCCCAGCAACTTGACGCGCGCCACCATGGCATTCAGCACGCCCATGGGCATCTGGTAGACCGGATGCAGCACGCCATCGATGCGAAAGCGGATCACGCCCTGCTCGCGCCTGGGCTCCAGATGAATGTCGCTGGCCCGCTGGTCGAAGGCATACTGCCACAGCCAGTCCACCACGCGCACCACGCCCTGGTCGTTGGCATCGAGCTGCTTGTTGCTTTTGCCCAGCTCCACCAGCTGTTCAAAACTGGCGCCGCCGGTCGCTCCACCGGCTTTCTCTGCCGCACGCACGGACTTGGCCAGGGCGAAGAACTCTGCCGTATAGCGCTTGATATCCTGCGGATTGGCCACCACGCAGCGCACGCTGCGGCGTGCCTGCCGCTCCACCTCGCTCACCCAGTCGCTGATGAAGGGCTCGGCCGTGGCAATCACCACCTCCTTGGCGGTCACCTGCACGGGCAGTACCTTGTGGCGCTCGGCATAGCTGGCGCTCATGACCTCACCCACGCGGCCCACATCCACACGCAGCGGATCGATGCGCAGATAGGCCAGACCGCTGCGCTGTGCCAGATACTGGGTCAGGGTCTCCAGATCCAGCGGCTGACGCGTCTGGGCGCCGACAACACCTACATTGGCAAGCCGCACCAGCGGCAGTTGCGCACTCTCTGCGGCCGAGCAGCGCGCAATCGTGCGCTCGGCCTCCTGCGCCGTGATCACAGCGTCTTCCTGCAACCATTGCACCAGCTTGCGCCAGTCCAGCGGTCCCTGGTATTGAGCAGGCTTGATGGACTGTGGCAGAAGGGATTCAGTCAATGACATGGGCGGCAGTGGCAACAAAACTGCCTTGACTGTACCGCCATCGGCCCGCGCTTCTGACTAGGACGATACAAAGCAGGCGAACGATGGCATTCATCTCTGATGTAGCTCAGGCATATTCGTCCAGCAGTCCGCCCAGGCCGCCCTGGCCCGGATTGCCGCGACTTCTGCTCTGCATCTGCTCATCCTGCTTTTGCTGGACTGCCTCGGTCCCGCGCTGGGCAGCCTGCTGGGCTTGCTGTGCCTGCTGGTTCTGCAATGCCTCTATCTGGGCCTGCAACATCTGGATCTTGGTCTGCAGCAGTTGCGCCTGCTGCTCCTTGGTTTTGGCATCAGCGTCGCTGTTGGCAACTTCCTTGAGTTCGTTGGTGGCATCCTTGATCTGCCTTTGCAGCTGCTGGATACGCGATGCCACGCCAGCCCCCGAAGGGGCCGAACCGGCAGAACTGGAGGAAATGGCACTGATCGTCATGTCCACATCATCGGCAGAAAACCGCCACCATCAAGGCCGACACAAGCACTTTACTCAGGCTTTGCAATTACACGGTAGCGCCCCGGCCGATGCGGCTGACTTTGGCTTTGGCCGTCTTGCTGCCTGCCTCTGCATCGCGTGCAGGCACAAACACCTTGGCCCAGCGGGTGGTGTTCAGGTCCCAACGGGCCTGCACCTGATCGCAGGCCAGATCCAGCTCGGCGCCCTGCAGCACACGCGGTGTGCGCTGTGCCAGCACCACGGTATTGCCTTCGCGTGTGGGGCGGAAGGCCCAGAGCGCGTCCTCGCCAAAAGCCTGGGCCATCTGATCCAGGCTTTTGTCAAAGCTGGAGGAGCGGCCAAAGAGGTTGACGGTCATGATGCCGTCCTCGGTCAGCAGATTGCGGCAATCGGCATAGAACTCGGCGCTGTCGAGCACGGGAGCCGCAGCCTCATGGTCATACAGATCGACTGCCAGTGCATCGACCGTGCCCTGCCATTCGGGCTTTTTGATTTCCTGGGCTGCATCGGCCAGCACCACCTGCAGCGTGCTGCTGTCAGGCGGCAGCTTGAACCAGCTGCGGCACACGGCCAGGACCTGAGGGTTCAGCTCGACCGCCGTGGTCTTCATGCGCAGCTTCTTGTGGCAGAACTTGGTGATGGCGGCCGCTCCCAGACCCAGTTGCATGGCGTGCATCCGGGGCACTTCAGCAGGCTCGGCAAACAGCAGCCAACCCATCATGCGCTGCACATACTCCAGGTCGATATCAAAAGGATCGCGAATACGCATGGAGCCCTGGACCCAGGGCGTGCCCAGATGCAGATAGCGGATATCGCCGTCGTCGGAGACGCTGACTTCTGGCAGCTCCTGCACGCTGGCCACATTCTTGTCTTGCGCGGATTTGGCACCGCCACGGGTTTTACGGATCACGTTTCACACCAATCTTCAAAGCAGGCCATGGGCCGCCAGCGCATGGCGCCAGGCCTGCAGTTTTCTATCGAACGACCAGCCGGCATTGGCCGGGCTGGTGGATGGCAGCTTGAGGGCGATCAGCCCCAGCGCCTCTGTCTGACGGGCATGCTTGTAGCTCTCGCCGCCGTTGTGCAACGCCAGTTGCAGATCAGGGCAGCGCTGACGCAGTCCGGCAAAGTCGTTGACCTGGGCCGCGCGAATGGCGCTATCCAGACTACCCTCGCGCTCGCAGCTCGCATACACATCCCACAGACCCAGCCCGCGTGCCAGCAGCCATTCGCAGCGGCCCGCGTAATCACTACGTGGCGGCTGCAGATGCAGGGGCCACAAGGCCTGCAGCAGCGGCCAGAACTGGTTTTGCGGATGGGCGTAGTACTGCGCCTGCTGCAGCGACTTCAGGCCCGGAAAGCTGCCCAGCACCAGGGCCCGCGTGCGGCCATCGGCCACCGCGGCCAGCCCCTGCCAGCGCGGGCCTGTCTCTGTCACGGTGGCAGAAGAATCCTCAGTCATGCCCTATTGTCGCCCAGCCATCATCATCCTGGATCTTGGGCTGACATTCAAAAAGATGAGCATGAGCCTCTTTGCCTGCAAAGGATAGCTGCTGCCCCATCTACGGCAGTGCCGGCAGCCCTTTGAGCGCCTTACGTGCATTGGCCGTGCAGGCCTGCGCCAGCTGCTCAATGCCCATGCCGCGCAGCCGCGCGATCTCCGCCGCAATGCGCGGCAGCTCGGCGGAGCTGTTGCGCCCCTGGGGCTGGCCGGCCGCACGCTGTTCAGCCGTGGTGTAGAGCCAGTGCGGCGGAATATCGGGAGCATCGGTTTCCAGAACCAGCGCCTCCAGCGGCAGGCTGGCCGCCAGCTCACGCAGCTTGAGCGCGCGCTCATAGGTGATGGCGCCGCCAAAGCCCAGCTTGAAGCCCATATCGATGAAGGCCTGCGCCTGCTGGGCGCTGCCGTTGAACGCATGGGCAATGCCACCCACAACCCTGTGCTGACGTAAGGTCTTGAGCAGACGATCGCTGCTCTTGCGCACATGCAGGATGACGGGCAGCTCGAATTCACGTGCCAGCCGGATCTGCTGCTCGTAGAACCAGATCTGGCACTGCTCGTCCAGTCCGGGGACAAAAAAGTCGAGACCGATTTCGCCCACCGCCACCAGTTGCGGGTCGCCGCGCTGCTGATGCAGCAGCTCGCGCAGCGCCGCGATATCGGACTCCTGCGCGCCGGGCGTGTAGAGCGGATGAATGCCCAGCGCATAGCTGTCGCCATGGCGATGGGCAAGCGCAATCACATCCTGCCAATGGCTGCGCTGTACGGCAGGAATGACCAGATGCGTGACGCCTGCGGCCTGCGCAGCGGCGCGCACGGCATCTCTGTCAGGTGCGAACTCGGGCGCATCCAGATGGCAATGAGTATCTATCCAGGTTGGCATCCACACATCATGCATCGGCTGGGCTGCTTGCGCAGCCCGGCCTCGGCCGATGACACGTCAAGTGACTACAGACAGTTTCCTGCCTTGTCCTACGATTCACATATTGAAACAAATAAAACATTAAGCAACTTTACCCCCTACCCTGCGCGACCGGCCAAAGGAGCAAGTTATGACGGGACTTCTGCAAAGCACGCTCTGGCAACGCCTGAGCCAAAGTCATCAGCGCGCCGACATGCAGGGCAAGCTGGCCGCGCTGGATCAGGTGCAGGCCGTGATCGAATTCGATCTGCAAGGTCATGTGCTGACGGCCAATGACAACTTTCTGCGTACCATGGGCTATAGCCCCGAACAGATCATCGGCCAGCATCACCGCATGTTCGTCGATGAGGAAACCCGCGGCTCTGTCGAGTACGCCCAGTTCTGGCAGCGCCTGGCAGCGGGTCTGCACGACAGCGGACGCTACCGCCGCATCAACAGCCGGGGCGAGGACGTGTGGCTGCAGGCCAGCTACAACCCGATCTTCGACAGCCAGGGCCAGCCGCGCAAAGTCATCAAGTACGCCACCGACATCACCGAGCAGCAGCAGCACGAAGACGATGCCCGCGGCCAGCTCCAGGCCATTGCCAAGGTACAGGCCATCATCGAGTTCGATCTGAACGGCAACATCCTCACGGCCAACGATCTGTTCCTGCAGACCATGGGCTACTCCCTCGCCGAAGTCGTGGGCAGGCACCACAGCATGTTCGTCCAGCCGCACGAGCGCCAGTCCCCGGCCTATCAGCATTTCTGGCACAAGCTGGCCCTGGGCCATCATGATGCCGGCCAGTACCTGCGCATAGGCAAGGCCGGTCGCCAGGTCTGGATCGAAGCCAGCTACAACCCCATACTCGACGCCGAAGGGCGCCCCTTCAAGGTCGTCAAGTTCGCCACCAACATCACGCGCCGCGTGACCGCAGCCCAAACCCTGCGTGCCACGGTGGAAGGTCTGACCGAAAGCGCCAACCATGCGCGCCAGGCCAACGAGCTGGCCCAGGACGCCTGCAGCGTGGCCGAGGCCGGCGGCCGCACCGTGCAGGATGTGGTGACCACCATGGAATCCATCAGCGCCAGCTCGCGCAAGATCAGCGACATCATCGGCATGATGGACTCCATCGCCTTCCAGACCAATCTGCTGGCGCTCAACGCCGCCGTGGAAGCGGCCCGCGCCGGCGACCAGGGGCGCGGCTTTGCCGTGGTGGCCAATGAGGTGCGCCAGCTGGCCCAGCACAGCGCCGAAGCCGCCAAGGAGATCAAGCAGCTGATCCAGACCTCCGTCACCCAGGTCACCCAGGGGGTGAACCAGGTGCGCGAGGCCGGCACCACCATGGCCGAGATCGTGAACTCCTCGCGCCAGGTCACGCAGATCATGGGCGAGGTGGTGCAGACCTCGCTGGCCCAGTCCGCCAGGCTGCGCGAGGTCACCGACGATCTGACGGCGCAGGATGTTTCGGCCAATCCAGGCTCGGTCAAGCCGCGCCCTGCCGTGCCGCTGCAGGCTTCGGCCCGCGAGCAGGCCACGATCGCCATCCGGAACGCGGCGGTCGGCGCTTATTGAAACAGGAAAAGCGCCCCAGGCACTTCATGAAAAAGGCCCGGCGCTGCAAAGGCAGCGACCGGGCCTTTGCCCGTCGGCAGGCAGGAAGTCAGGCCAACTGTCCCTGCCCCAGCCTGACCATGCGATCGCAACGCGCTGCCAGTCCTTCGTCATGAGTGACCATCACAAACGCCGTGCCATGGCTGCGCGCCAGCTCCAGCATCAGCGCAAACACCGTATCGGCCGTGCCGCGATCCAGATTGCCCGTGGGCTCGTCGGCCAGCACGCAGGCCGGACGCGTAACCAGGGCACGTGCAATGGCCACGCGCTGACGCTCGCCTCCCGACAGCTCGGCCGGGCGATGCGCCATGCGCTGGCCCAGGCCCACGGCGCGCAGCATCTCAGCCGCGCGATCCATGCAGTCCTCCTTGGCATCGCGGCGAATGCGCAGCGGCATGGCCACATTCTCCTGGGCCGAGAACTCGGCCAGCAGATGATGGAACTGGTAGATAAAGCCCAGATGCTGGTTGCGCAGCGCGCCCTGCTTTTGCGGGCTGAGCTGGTGCAAGGGCTGGCCCATGAGGCTGACGCTGCCGGTGGAGGGCGCATCCAGCCCGCCCAGCAAGTGCAGCAAGGTGGACTTGCCCGAACCCGAGGCGCCGACAATCGCCAGTGTCTCGCCCGCCTGAACCTGCAGATCCACGCCCTGTAGCACGGTCACATCCAGCTTGCCTTCGGCAAAGCGCCTGGTCAGGCCGCGTGCCTCCAGCACGCTCTGGCCCATCACAACATCATTCATAACGCAGTGCCTCCGCAGGGTTCACGCGGCTGGCACGCCAGCTGGGGTAAATCGTGGCCACAAAAGAAAGAATCAGGGAAATCACGGCGATCGGCACGATGTCCGTGGACTGCGGCTCGCTGGGCATCTTGCTGATCAGGTAGATGTCCTTGGGCAGGAAATTGGCATGCAGCGCCTGCTCTATGGCCGGCACGATGACGTCGATATTGAAGGCAATCGCCAGCCCCAGCGCCAGACCGGCCAAGGTACCGATGACGCCGACCATGGCACCCTGCACCATGAAGATGCCCATGATGGACGAGGGCGAGGCCCCCAGGGTACGCAGGATGGCAATATCGGCACGCTTGTCCTGCACGCTCATCACCAGGGTGGACACCAGATTGAAAGCCGCCACGGCCACGATCAGGGTCAGGATGATGAACATCATGCGTTTTTCGAGCTGCACGGCGGCAAACCAGGTCTTGTTCTGCTGCGTCCAGTCACGGATGAACAAGCGGTCCGTCAAGGTGTCAGCGAGTTCATGCGCCACGCGCGGGGCCTCGTGCAAATCCTTGAGCTTGAGGCGAATGCCGGTCGGCCCTTCCAGGCGGAAGATGCGCTGTGCATCCTCGTAATGCATCATCACCAGCGCCGAGTCATATTCATAGTGACCGGAATCGAAGGTGCCGGCCACCGTCATCTGCTTCATGCGCGGCAGCACGCCAGCCGGAGTGACCTGTCCGCTGGGAGCGATCAGCGTGATCACATCGCCTTCGCTCACACCGAGATTGCGCGCCAGCTCGATGCCAAGAACCACCTTGAACTCGCCAGGCACCAGACGCTTGAGCACCTCGCCGCTGGTGGCCGCCAGATCGGTCACCTCGCCCTCACGCGCTGGATCGATACCGCGCACCAAGGCGCCTTTCATATCCTCGCCACGCGCCAGCAAGGCCTGAGCTGCCACAAAAGGCGCGGCCCCCACCACATCGGGGTTGGCCCTGGCCTCGCGCATGGTGCGCTCCACATCAGGCAGAGGCGCGCCCTGCGGGGCGTAGATTTCTACATGGGAGACGACGCTGAGCATGCGATCCCGCACTTCCTTCTGGAAGCCGTTCATCACGCTCAGCACAATGATCAGCGCCGCCACGCCCAGCGCAATGCCAAGCATGGAGACACCCGAGATAAAGGAGATGAAGCCATTGCGGCGTGTGGCGCGTCCTGCACGGGTATAGCGCCAGCCCACGGCCAGTTCGTAGGGAAATTGCATGTTGTCAGCATTGTGGCATTGCCGGCAATGCCCTGCCGGCGGCGCCAGCCTTATGCGATCTGACTGCCCGCCGCCCCTCTATCGGGGCGGCTTGCTGCGCCCTATGCGCGGCAGGTCCGCGTATTGCTCCTGCTGCTCCAGCGTCACCGCATGGGCCTGAAGCTTGGCCAGCAGGCCGTCAAACAAGGCCAGCTCTTCATCGCTGAGGACGGACACGATGTCGGCATGAATCTTGACCATCTCGGGCAGGATCAGGCCGTACATGCGCCGCCCCTCCTCGGTCAGATAAATGGCCACGCGCCGACGGTCTCCATCCAGAGGCTGGCGCAGCACCCAGCCTTTTTCCTCCAGGCCGCTGAGCGCCCGCGAAGTGCGCGCCCTGTCCAGCTGCACCTTCTGCGCCAGCTCGGAGGACAGCAAACCCTCCTCGGTCGCCAGCGTCGCCATCACGCCCCATTCGCGGCGCGTCAGGCCGAAGCGGGCCTCGCACATGCGCATGGCCATGCCGCCCGCCACGCCAAAAAAGCGGCTGATGCGAAACAGCAGCATCTGCTGAATGGAGGTGGGTTGTCGGGTATTCACGGGGATGAGTTGATTAGATCAATTGTGGATGTCACTTCTACAGTGTGCATTCCCAATACAGAGACAAAGGGAAGTGCTGGGGATTTTCGCAAATGCCGGCTCTTCCCTCAGACAAGAGAGTGATTCCATGGCTCGCCTGACTGCACCCCACCGCCTTCTTCAAACCAGCCTGGCTCTGCTGCTGGGCTGCTCCGCCTTCGCCTCCCAGGCCCAGCCTGCCGATGGCGCAGCCGTCGCCGCCTGGCCTCACAAGCCAGTTCGGCTGATAGCAGCCTTCGCTCCCGGTGGGGCTGTGGACATACTGGCGCGCGGCGTCGGAGAAGTGCTTCAACGTGAGACCAAGCAGCCATTCGTTGTTGAAAACCGCACCGGCGCTGGCGGCAATATAGGAGCCGATTACGTCGCCAAGGCTGCCGCCGACGGATACACCATGCTGATCGGCCTGGACACGAGCTTCACAGTCAACCCGCTGATCTACAAAAGCATGCCGTTCAAAAATGGCGACCTGCGTCCTGTCATGGTGTTCGCCTCGCAAGGCATGCTGATGGCCGTCAGTCCCAAGACAAATATCAAGACACTGGAGCAGTTCATCGCCCGCGGCAAGGACAAGGGCCTGACCCTGGGGTCCGCCGGCTATGGAACCCCCGGCCATCTGGCCTCCAGCATCCTGACTTACGCCACCGGAGCCAAGGTCAACCATGTGCCCTACAAAGGCAATGCACCTGCCACGCTGGCCATGCTCTCTGGCGAGGTGGACGGCGGCGTCATCAGCTCCACCGCCATGCTGCCCCATGTGGCCACTGGAAAGATCACGGCGCTGGCCGTGACCACGGCCCAGCGCAACCCCTTGCTGCCGGAAGTCCCCTCGGTGGCCGAACTGGGGCACAAGGAGCTGCAGCAGGAAGTGCTTTTCGCCGCCTGGGTGCCCAGCAGCACACCCGAGCCACTGGTGCAGAAAATCCAGGCACAGTTCGAGAAGGCCATGAAGGACGGCACTTTGCGTGAACGCATGCGTGTCAACGACATGGTCTACGAAGGGCTGACAGGCGATGCGGCCGTCAAGCGCATTCAGGCCCTGGCCGACCGCTACCGGGTTCTGGCCCAGGCCACCGGCATGAAGATGGAATGAGCGCTTGCGCCAGCCATCAGCCCCATGACAACGACCCGCATTTCATGACTCGCCCCAACATCATCTTTATCGTCGCCGACGATCTCGGTTATGCCGATCTGGGCTGCTACGGCGGCCGCGATGCCGAGTTCGGCCCGATATCCCCCGTGCTCGACCGCCTGGCGGCCAACGGCCTCAGGCTCACCCAGGGCTATGCCAATTCACCCGTGTGCTCGCCCACGCGTTTTGCCCTGGCCACGGCCCGCTATCAATACCGCTTGCGCGGCGCGGCCGAGGAGCCCATCAACAGCAAGACGCGCGGCACGCCGCTGGGCGCCAAGCTAGGCCTGCCGCCCGAAATCCCCACCGTTGCCTCGCTGCTCAAGGGCGCGGGCTATCGCACGGCACTGATAGGCAAATGGCATCTGGGCTACCCTCCCCACTTCGGCCCGCTGCGCTCGGGCTACGAGGAATACTTCGGTCCCATGTCGGGCGGCGTGGATTACTTCACCCATCTGAGCAGCTCGGGCCAGCACGATCTGTGGGTGGGCGAAGAGGAGCATCACGACGAAGGCTATCTGACCGACCTGCTGTCCCAGCGCAGCGTGGACTTCGTCAACCGCATGAGCGAGGGCAACGCCCCCTTCTTCCTGAGCCTTCACTACACGGCCCCGCACTGGCCCTGGGAAACCCGTGATGACCGTGAGACTGCCGAGCAGTTGGGGGCGGGCATCACGCATCTGGCGGGCGGCAATATTCACCAGTACCGCCGCATGATTCATCACATGGATGAGGGCATAGGCTGGATCGTCGAAGCACTGCGCAAGAACGGCCAACTGGACAACACGCTGATCATCTTCACCAGCGATAACGGCGGCGAGCGCTTCTCGGACAGCTGGCCTCTCGTGGGCGGCAAGATGGACCTGACCGAAGGCGGCATCCGCGTGCCCTGGATCGCCCACTGGCCTGCCGTGATCGCGGCCCGTCGCAGCAGCGCCCAACAATGCATGAGCATGGATTGGTCGGCCACGGTGCTGGATGCAGCCGGTGTGAGCGCCGATCCGGACTACCCGCTGGACGGCGTCTCCATCCTGCCCGTGCTGCGCACCGACGGTGCGGAGTTTGCCCGGCCTCTGTACTGGCGCATGCTCTACCGCAACCAGCGTGCGCTGCGCGAAGGCGAATGGAAATACCTGCGCGTGGAAGACAACGAATACCTGTTCAATCTGGCGCAGGACGAACGCGAGCGTGCCAATCTGGCCGGCCAGCACCCCGAGCGCCTGCAGGCCATGCGACAGCGCTGGGACGACTGGAATGCCGGCATGCCCGCCATTGCCGATGATGCGAGTTACAGCCTGGTCTACACCCTGAAAAATATGCCGGCGAGGTGACAAAGCACCCCGCACCATGCCCGGGCGGCGGCCATGCCCGACAATAGCGCCCATGTCTTTGACCGCGCCTTTGCTGCCTGCCGCCCAAGCCCTGGGCACAGGCGCCTCTGAAATCATTGTTGCCTATGCCAGCGGCCCTGCCGACATTCCCCAGGCATGGGACGGTTTGCAACTCCCTCACCTGCAGGCCTTGCTGGCAACGCTGGCCCCGACCACGCTGGTGCAGGGCGACGAGATGGATTTCTCTCCCCCGCATGAACGCGCCCTGGCCCGCAGCATGCAGCTGCCCGATACACCCGGGCTGATTCCCTGGGCAGCGCTGGCGGCCGGAGACAGCAGCCAGGCCTGTGCCTTCATCACGCCCTGCCACTGGCATATCACGCCGGACCAGGTCCACCAGACCGACCCGGCCAGCGCGCCACTGGACGAAGACGAATCCCGCCAGTTGCTGGCGCTGATCGCGCCCTGGTTCAGCGACGACGGCATCACGCTGGAATATCTGCGCGCCGACCTCTGGCTGGCACGCGGGGCGGCCTTCAAGGACCTGGCTACCGCCTCGATGGACCGGGCACTGGGTCGCGACGTGCGCCCCTGGATGCCCGAGCCCATCCAGGGTGCCATCATCCAGCGTCTGCAGACCGAGTTGCAGATGCTGCTCTACACCCATGTCTTCAACGACCAGCGTGCCGCACGCGGTCTACCGCCCATCAACTCCTTCTGGGTACATGGCACGGGAAGCCTGAGCAGCCTGCCCGCAGCGAACCCTGCCGCAGTCTGTGTCGATGATCTGCGCCACACTGCGCTGCAGAGCGATGTGCAAGGCTGGCAAAAAGCCTGGCAGGCGCTGGACAGCGGCCTGATCGCCGAGCTGCAGCAGCGGGCCGCCCGGGGCGAGCCCGTCAAGCTCACGCTCTGCGGCGAGCGCAATGCCGTGCAATGGCAAAGCCAGCCACGTGGCCTGATGGACAAGATCAAGAGTGTTTTTGGCACGAAACGCTTACCTGACCTGCGAGAGATGCTATGAAAATAATCCCCAGGTCCATTCCCGACAGCAGTGTCTCTGCACTGCTGCAGGCCAAGATTCATCCCTTGCTGGCCCAGCTCTATGCAGCGCGAGGCGTCTGCTCAGCCGACGAATTGGACGATGCCCCGGCCCGCCTGCTGCCGCCCTCGGGCCTGCGCGGCATCGATACTGCCGTACAGCTCCTGGCCGATGCCATCACCGCGCAAAAGCGCCTGTGCATCGTCGCCGACTATGACTGCGATGGCGCCACGGCCTGCGCCGTGGGCCTGCGCGGCCTGCGCATGCTGGGCGCGGCTCATGCCGACTATCTGGTGCCCGACCGCGTGGTCGACGGCTATGGCCTGACGGCCCCCATCTCGCGCCGAGTCAAGGAGACCGGTGCCGACATGCTGATCACCGTGGACAACGGTATTGCCAGCGTCGAAGGCGTGGCCGTGGCCAAGGAGCTGGGCATGTCGGTCGTGGTGACCGACCACCATCTGCCCGGCGACCACCTGCCGCTGGCCGATGCCATCGTCAACCCCAACCAGCCCGGCTGCGAGTTCGCGAGCAAATCCATGGCCGGCGTGGGAGTCATGTTCTATGTGCTGCTGGCCCTGCGCACCGAGCTGCGCAATCGCGGCCGCTTTGACCGCCACAACCAGCCCCGTCTCGAGCAATTGCTGCCTCTGGTAGCACTGGGCACGGTGGCCGACGTGGTCAAGCTCGATGCCAACAACCGCCGCCTGGTGGCACTGGGTCTCAAGCAGATTCGCAAAGGCGTCATGCAGCCCGGCATACGCGCGCTGTTCGAGGCATCGGGCCGCCGCTTCGACATGGCCACCACCATCGACTTCGGCTTTGCCCTGGGCCCGCGCATCAATGCCGCCGGTCGTCTGGCAGACATGACCATAGGCATCGAGTGCCTAACCACGGAAGATGTCAGCCGCGCCGACAATCTGGCACGCATGCTGGACAGCATCAACCGCGAGCGCCGCGAGATCGAAGTCAGCATGCGCGAGCATGCCCTGCTCATGGCCGAAGGCCTTTGCGAGGACGGCATGACGCCGCCGCCTGCCATCAGCGTGTTCGACCCCGACTTTCACGAGGGCGTGGTCGGTGTGGTGGCCTCGCGCATCAAGGACAAGCTGCACCGGCCCACGTTTGTGTTTGCAGCCAGCGGCGCCCCGGGCAAGGAACACGAGCTCAAGGGCTCGGGCCGCTCCATTCCAGGCTTTCACCTGCGCGATGCGCTGGATCTGGTCAGCAAGCGCCACCCCGGTCTGATACTGCGTTTTGGCGGCCACGCCATGGCAGCAGGCTGCACCATCGCGGAAGCGCACTTTGACGAGTTCGAAAAGGCTTTTGCCCAGGTCGCCAGGGAATGGCTGGATGCCGCCACGCTGACGCGCAGGCTGGAGACCGATGGCCCGCTGTCGCCCCAATGGCTGGACACCGGCCTGATCGAACAAATGCAGCTGGCCGTCTGGGGCCAGGGCTTTGCCGCGCCGACTTTCAGCGAAGAGCTGGAAATCACCTCGCAGCGCCTGGTCGGCGAAAAGCACCTGAAGCTGGAGCTGCTGCACCATGGCTCCAAGATCGACGGCATCTGGTTCAACCACACCGACCCGCTGCCCGCGCGCACCACCCTGGCCTATCGCCTGGACATCAACGAATGGCGCGGCGAACGCAAGGTGCAGTTTCTCGTGGAAGCCGCGCAGGACTTCGAGGGCGGTGCCGGCAACATGGGCTTCTGATCCTCGCCCCAGCCAGGACCGCCGCCACAGCAAACGTGGCGGCTGTCCATTTCACGCTGTGCCCGACACTTAGAACTGCTCCCAGCTATCGTCCTCCGCAGTGCTTGCAAGGGACTGCTCCTTGGACCTGGACGCTACCGGCCTGGGAACTGCAACGGCAGGATGAGCGGCCGGGTTGAGCGCCTTGATCGTCGCTAGCGGCTTGGGGAGCACTGCGGACACGGTCGTGAAAGCCTCGGCATTGCGTCCCAGCTTGAAGGCTGAGACCACTTCGGCCAGGCGGCGCGCCTGCTCCTGCATGGACAGCGCCGCCGCACTGGACTCCTCCACCAACGCTGCGTTCTGCTGCGTCATCTGGTCCAGATTGCTCACTGCCTGATTGACCTGATTGATGCCGTCGCGCTGCTCGGTGGACGAGGCCGTGATCTCGCCGATCAGATCGCTGACACGGCGCACGCTGGCCACGATCTCGCTCATGCTCTGGCCCGCCAGCTCCACCTGCTGCGAGCCCGACTGCACATTGTCCACGCTGGTGGTGATGAGCTGCTTGATCTCCTTGGCAGCCTCGGCGCTGCGCTGCGCCAGGCTGCGCACCTCGCCCGCCACCACGGCAAAGCCACGGCCCTGCTCGCCGGCGCGTGCTGCTTCCACGGCCGCATTCAGGGCCAGGATATTGGTCTGGAAGGCAATGGAGTCGATCACGCCGATGATGTCGGCAATCTTGCGGCTGCTGTCGGTGATCTGGCCCATGCTCTGCACCACCTGTTGCACCACACGGCCACCTTGCTCGGCCGCCTGGGCGGCTGTCGATGCCAGCTGATTGGCCTGACGCGCCGTGTCGGCAGACTGGGTGACGGTGGCCGTCAGCTCTTCCATGCTGGCCGCGGTTTCCTCGAGGTTGGCCGCCGTCTGCTCGGTGCGGGACGACAGGTCCTGGTTGCCCGTGGCAATCTGGCCCGAGGCCGAAGAGACGGATTCCACGCCCGAGCGCACCTGGCCGACGACGGAGCGCAGGCGCTCGGCCATGGCGTTCAGGGACTGGTGCAGATGCCCCAGTTCGTCTTCGCTGCCATGCCCGCTTCTGAAACTCAGATCGCCCTCGGCGATCGCATCTGCCAGCTCCACGGCCTTGACAAGAGGCCGGGTGATGGAGCGCATGATGAGCAGGCCAGTCACCAATCCCAAAAACATGATGACGCCACAAGCGACGGCTATCACCACATAGGCTTTGGAGCGGCTGGACTCACCCAGCTCCAGCGCCTGAACCCGGTAGCGGTCCTGCAGTTGCACATAGGCATCCAGGGCCGCGTAGTACCTTTGCGCCATGGGGTTGAGCCGCTCTTCGATCAGCTTTTGCGAACGCTCGAAATCCTTGGATTGACGAGCCTGATCCACCTCCTTGTTCACCGCAAACAAGGCATCTCTATGCGTGTTCACATCGGCCATCAGGCTCCTGGCCTCTTGGGTATGAACCTGTGCCAGCACCTTGTCTCGCAACTCGTTGATGCTGGCGATCAGGCCAGCCATGGCCTTGTACTGGTGCTCGACCAGATTCTCTTCCGTGGACATGGCAGCCGCCGTGAAGCGATCCATGCTCATCTGGGTCAGGATGCGCCACTCCTTGGCCTGCGCAGCAGCAGTCTGCGCCTCCACCACCGCCGCAAGAACGCCCTCGTTGACACGTTTGGAATAAGCCAGGCTGCCTGCCACCAGCAGCAACATCCCAGCCAAAAGACCGATCACCAATGCCCACAGCTTCCGAGCCACGGTGAATTGAAACAACTTCATGAACCAACCAATCCAGACAAAAGAACCCACACACACAGGCACGTCCGCATCGTGAACTCCGGGCTGGCTTGTGCATGACTCTGGCGGTCAATTCCTGGCCCCTGACGTCCTCCCTCCACCTCTTCGGGATGCTCTCCCGAGGTTGCATCAATATATTAATAATTGTTACAACTGCTTTGCGCATTACGCACAACTGATGTTCTCAGTACTTTCCCGCTTTTCGACACGGCTGGAGTTGGCAAGTCAGAATGAAAAAGCCCGCCGCCTCCTGTCAGAAGCGGCGGGCCTGCAGGCGGGTGTCAGCCTGCGGTTTAGAAAGTTTCCCAGTCCCCATCGTCGGAGTCCGCAGCAGGCTTGGCCTTGCTGGCACTCAGTGCCGTGGGAGCCGGGCCAGCAGGCGCTTTCTTGATCGCGGGTCTGGCTGCAGCAGCAGTCTGCTTCACTGGCGCCATGGCCGGCATGGCGCGGCTGGCCGAGCGTTGAGGTGCGGCAACCTTGGCATAGCCGGATTCATGGCCGAGCTTGAAGACTGAGACCACTTCCGCCAGGCGACGCGCCTGCTCCTGCATGGACAGCGCTGCCGCACTGGACTCCTCCACCAGCGCCGCGTTCTGCTGCGTCATCTGGTCCAGATTGCTCACCGCCTGATTGACCTGATTGATGCCGTCGCGCTGCTCGGTGGACGAGGCCGTGATCTCGCCGATCAGATCGCTGACACGGCGCACGCTGGCCACGATCTCGCTCATGCTCTGGCCCGCCAGCTCCACCTGCTGCGAGCCCGACTGCACATTGTCCACGCTGGTGGTGATGAGCTGCTTGATCTCCTTGGCCGCCTCGGCGCTGCGCTGCGCCAGGCTGCGCACCTCGCCCGCCACCACGGCAAAACCACGTCCCTGCTCGCCGGCGCGTGCCGCCTCGACGGCTGCATTCAGGGCCAGGATATTGGTCTGGAAGGCAATGGAGTCGATCACGCCGATGATGTCGGCAATCTTGCGGCTGCTGTCGGTGATCTGGCCCATGCTCTGCACCACTTGCTGCACCACGCGACCGCCTTGCTCGGCCGCCTGGGCGGCTGTCGATGCCAGCTGATTGGCCTGACGCGCAGTGTCGGCAGACTGAGTAACGGTGGCCGTCAGCTCTTCCATGCTGGCTGCTGTTTCCTCAAGGTTGGCCGCCGTCTGCTCGGTGCGGGCCGACAGATCCTGGTTGCCCGTGGCAATCTGGCCCGAGGCCGAAGAGACGGATTCCACGCCCGAGCGCACCTGGCCGACGACGGAGCGCAAGCGCTCGGCCATGGCGTTCAGGGACTTGAGCAGACGGCCCAGTTCGTCATGACGGTCATTGCGCACCGTTGCCGTCAAATCGCCGGCAGCGATGGAGTCGGCCAGAGTTACCGCCTCATTCAACGGAGCGATGATCGAGCGCAGGATCAGAGCCGCCATCGCCAGCCCCAGCAGAACGATCAGGCCGCAGACCAGACCGATAGCCACATAGGCCTGAGATTGGCTTGCTTCGCCATCGGCAACCGCACGTTGGCTGCGTTGCTCCTGCAACTGCACAAACTTGCGCTGCGCATCCACGTAGACCTTGGCGTTGGGACGCAGCTGTTTTTCAACCAGATCGAAGGCCGCCGCAAAATCATTGTCCTTGCGCGCGGCCTGCACGGCTGCATTGCTCTCCAGCGTCGCGCGCCTGCGCTCGGCGACCTCGTCCAGCACCTTGCGTGATTCCTCGTCAGTGACCAGTTCGTTGAGCTTTTTCTGCAGCTCGGTGATATGCGCAATCCCGTCACTCATCAGCTTGCGCTGCTGCTCCACCAGGTTTTCCTCGGAGGAAATGGCCGCGACGATGGAGCGATCCACACTTTGCTCGGTCAGATGACGCCACTCGCTGGCAATGTTGGCTGCCATTCGGGTACGCGTGGCCTCCTTGGAGATGCTCACGTACACGCGGTCCAGATAGATCAGGCTGCCTGCAGACACCAGCAGCAAGCCCGCCAGCAAGCCAATCACCAAAGCCCACAGCTTTTGTGACACAGAGAACTGATTCAATTTCATTTTTTATCCATCTCAATAGATCAAGCAACACCGTGGCAGCCTTAACGAATTCAGAAACTCACAAGCGCTGTAGCCAATCCTTAATCGGCATACTGGCGGGAGATTTGAGCTTTGTTACAAGCTACGACCGCAATAGCGCTCGTGTTATGACACAAATCATGATTGCGTACAGCCGCCTACAATCAAGCCGTGCCCAAAACCTATCTGAACGCCGATCTGCACTGCCACTCCGTCGTCTCCGACGGCACTCTGACGCCCGAGCAACTGGCTCTGCGTGCTGCCGAGCGAGGGGTTGAGCTCTGGGCGCTGACCGATCACGACGAGGTCGGCGGCCAGCATCGGGCAGCAGCCGCAGCCAGGTCAGCAGGGCTGGACTATCTGACAGGCACTGAAATTTCCGTCAGCTTCTCGGGCAGCGGCGTACATATCGTGGGCCTGGGCTTTGACGCCGATAACGCAGCTCTGACCCAAGGCCTGTACGACACTCGCAACGGTCGCGGCCCACGCGCCCGCGAAATGGCCAGGCAGCTGGAACTGGCCGGCATTCCCGGCGCCTATGAAGGAGCACTGCGCCATGCAGGCAACCCCGAGCTGATCTCGCGCACCCACTTCGCGCGCTTTCTCGTGGAGAGCGGAGTCTGCAGCGACACCTATGAAGTCTTCAAACGCTATCTGACAGAAGGCAAGCCCGGTTATGTCGCCCATGTCTGGGCGAATCTGGAGGACGCCGTGCGCTGGATCGTGGATGCAGGCGGCGTGGCCGTGATTGCCCACCCGGCACGTTACGACTTGAGCCATAACGAGGAATATGCGCTGTTTTCCAAGTTCAAGGAACTCGGCGGCCAGGGCGTGGAGGTCGTGACCGGCAGCCACCGTCCGCACGAATATGCGATCTATGCCGATCTGGCCCTGGAATTCGGCCTGGCCGCATCGCGCGGCAGCGACTTTCACAGCCCCGATGAATCGCAGATAGACCTGGGGCAGCTGCCCTATCTGCCCAGTCAGCTCACTCCCGTCTGGGAGCTGCTGCAGGACCGCATACAGCGTGCATAAATCACAGAGAGAGATTGCATGACCATCGTTTTTGAAGTCTATCCAGAGAACCCGCAACCCCGCATCATCAAGCAGGCGGCGGACATGCTGCGCAAGGGTGCCATTCTTGCCGTACCCACCGATTCCAGCTATGCCCTGGTCTGCCACCTGGACGACAAGAACGCCGTGGACCGCATGCGCCGCATCCGGCAGATCAACGACAAGCACCACCTCACGCTGCTGTGCCGCGACCTGTCCGAGCTGGCCAACTATGCCCGCGTGGACAACCGCCAGTACCGCTTGCTCAAGCTGGCCACGCCAGGCCCCTACACCTTTATTCTTGAAGCCAGCAAGGAAGTGCCCAAGCGCCTGAGCCACCCTTCGCGCAAGACCATCGGCCTGCGCGTGCCGGATCGCAAAGGTCTGCAACTGCTGCTGGAAGAACTGGGCGAGCCCTTGCTGGCCACCACCTTGATCGCGCCCGGCGAGACCGAGCCGCTCAATGATGCCGAGTCGATTCTGGAGCGTTTCCCCCATGAGCTGGACGCCGTGGTCGACTCCGGTGCCTGCCCGCAGCAACCCACCACGGTGCTGGACCTCACACCCATGGCCTTGAACAATCCCCCCGTCGTGGTGCGCCAGGGCATGGGCGGCCTGAAAGACATAGGCCTTCAGCCCGAATAGGCACGGCCTCATGCAGGAAAAGCAGCTGCCGCAAGACTTTGTTCAGCGCCACTGGCCCTGGCTCATCGTCTCTTTGTGCGCTTACTCCTTGGTCGTGGCGCTGGTGTTTCGGCAGACATCCCAGCTATGGACGGTCTATGCCCTCGCGACCCTCTGGACGGCATGGACGATTCGGGCTTATGCGGGAGACAAGTCATTCCATGTCTCGCCAGGGCTGTCGGCACAGGCCGATGACTCCATACTGCGCCGCAGGGTCCTGCTGGGAACTGCTATCTGCCTCCATTTCGGCTTTACCGGCGTGGCCATTTACGGCTATCTGCACGAAATTCGCTGAATCAAAGCTCTTCATAGGCCAGCTCGCGGGCACGAGCTGGACGCGCCTGCGCGGCCCCGGCTCCGCGCGGAGCCGGCATGGCAGAAGGAGCCAGACAAGGTGACTCATCGTCATCGAGTTTGAAGGCCCCCACCGCCTGCTGCAGATCCTGCGTACGCGCATTGAGCGCAGCAGCGGCTTGCGTGGCCTGCATGACCAAGGCGGCATTTTCCTGATTGGTGCTGTCCATGTGAGCCACGGCCGTATTCACATGGGCGATGCCCTCGCTTTGCTGCTGCAGCGCACCGGAGATTTCGCTCAGCAGACCTGTGACCTGACCTACGGACTGCATGATTTCCTTCATGGTGCTGCCGGCCTGGCCCACCAGGCCAGAGCCGCTTTCCACCTGAGTCACGCTGGCCGTGATCAGCTCCTTGATCTGTTTGGCCGCTTCGGCACTGCGCTGCGCCAGCGAGCGCACCTCGCTGGCCACCACGGCAAAGCCACGCCCCTGCTCTCCGGCGCGGGCCGCTTCCACGGCCGCATTGAGGGCCAGGATATTGGTCTGGAAGGCGATGCCTTCAATGACCTGAATGATGTCCACAATCTTGCGCGAGCTGCCGCTGATGGCATCCATGGTGTGAACGACCTGGTCCACCACATCACCGCCACGTCCGGCCGTGGCCGATGCAGTGACTGCCAGAGAGCTGGCCGAATGAGCGCGCTCTGCGTTCTGGCGCACTGTGACGGTGAGCTGCTCCATGCTGGCTGCGGTTTCGGTCAGCGCGCTGACCTGCTGCTCGGTGCGGCTGGAGAGGTTGATGTTGCCCGCATCGATTTCATAGGCCGAAACGGCCAGTGAATCGGTGGACTGCTTGATGCGACCCACCAACTCGGTCAGCGTGTCTTCCATGGTGCTCAGCGCAGTCAGAAGACGACCGAACTCGCCTTCGGCATTCGAAGAGAACTCCTTGCTCAAATCACCTGCTGCCACGGTCTCGGCAATCAGGATGGCTTCCTGCAATGGCGCCACGATGCGGCGGCGCAGGCTGATCCAGGACCACGTGCAGGAAATGCAGACCCAGGCGCCCAGTGCCAGCAGCCACCAGCGCGAACGCTCGACCTCCGCCATCAAGTTCTGCGACTGCTGCGCCGTGAGCGATCCCGCCTTCAACACCTCCAGCACATCAGACATCGCTGACCAGGCAATTCCCATCAAAGCCAGGACAAAAACACTGATGCTGACAAATGCAATCACCAGTCGCTTGCTTACCGTCATATTGATCCCCTTGCCCTGTCCTGCCGAACGCCGTGTTATGTATTGATTTCGTCAACCCGCACAAAACCTGTTCCGCTGTGCAGGCAGCAACCACGGATTTGCGCGAGTTGCATTTTGCAACATCTGGTTTACCACACAACTATGTGCAACCCGTATTTCTGCAACAGCAAACGGCTTGTCCCGGTACAAGACAGCAGCTTGGCGCGGCGTCTGAGACAATCAGTGCGTGGAACTCACCGAACTCATACAAACCGTACTGATTTACGCACTGCCCGTGCTGTTCGCCATCACCATTCATGAGGCGGCGCACGGCTATGCTGCGCGTCACTTTGGCGACAACACCGCAGCCATGATGGGTCGCATCACGCTCAACCCCATCAAGCATATCGACCCCATCGGCACCATCTTGATGCCGCTGCTGCTGTATTTCGCTACCTCGGGCGCGTTTCTTTTCGGCTATGCCAAGCCCGTGCCCGTGCGCTTTGACCATCTGCGCCACCCCAAGCGCGACATGATCTGGGTAGCGCTGGCCGGCCCTGCCTCCAATTTCGTGCAGGCCGTGTTCTGGGGCCTGCTGCTGATCGTCTTGGTAGGCACAGGTCTGCACGAGCGCTTTTTCCTAGAGATGTGCCGCGCCGGCATTCTGGTCAACCTGGTGATGTGGGCTTTCAATCTCTTTCCGCTGCCGCCTCTGGACGGCGGCCGCATTCTGGTCGGTCTGCTGCCCTGGAAACAGGCGCAACTGGTGGCGCGTGTCGAGCCCTATGGCTTTTTCATCGTCATGGCACTGGTGATTGCCGGCGTGGTCGGCAGCTACTGGCTGCGCCCGTTGATGAGCCTGGGCTACTCGGCCATCGATCTGATCCTCTACCCCTTCATGGCCTTGCTGCGCTGAACCCAGCGCCTGGTCTGCTACTGATATCTGTTGTTGATCCCTATGAGCACCACCCGTTTTCTGACCGGCATCACCCCCAGCGGTACCCCACACCTTGGCAACTACGCAGGCATGATGCGCCCCGCCATCGAAGCCAGTCGCGACAAGAATGTGGAGAACTTCTACTTTCTGGCCGACTACCACGCGCTCATCAAGTGCCAGGACCCCGAGCGCGTTCAGCGCTCGACCATCGAAATCGCCGCCAGTTGGCTGGCCGCTGGTCTCGACCCCGAGCATGTGACCTTCTACCGCCAGTCGGACATCCCCGAGATTCCGGAGCTGACCTGGTTCCTGACCTGCGTGACTGGCAAGGGCCTGCTCAACCGCGCCCACGCCTACAAGGCGGCGGTGGACAAGAACAATGCATCCGGCAGCGAACCTGACGACGGCGTGACCGCCGGTCTCTTCATGTACCCCGTGCTCATGGGTGCCGACATTCTGATCTTCAACGCCAACAAGGTTCCTGTGGGCCGCGATCAGGTGCAACACCTGGAGATGGCGCGCGACATGGCGTCGAGCTTCAACCACATCTACGGCGGCGAGTACTTCACGCTGCCTGAGGCCGTGGTGGAGGAGTCCGTCGCCACCCTGCCCGGCCTTGACGGCCGCAAGATGAGCAAGAGCTACAACAACACGATTCCGCTGTTTGCGCCACGTGAACAACTCAGGAAGCTCATCAACAGCATCACCACCGACTCGCGCGCCCCCGGCGAGGCCAAGGAAGTCGAAGGCTCCGCCCTGTTCCAGATCTATCAAGGCTTTGCCAGCGAAGAGGAAAGTGCCGCCCTGCGCCAGCAATATGCCGAAGGCATTGCCTGGGGCGATGCCAAGCAGATCCTGTTCGAGCGCATCGACCGTGAAATCGCCCCCATGCGCGAGCGTTATGAATACCTGATTGCCCACCCGGCAGAGCTGGAAGAGATTCTTCAGGCCGGTGCCATCAAGGCACGCAAGCTGGCGACTCCTTTGCTGCAGCAACTGCGCGGCGCCGTCGGCATCCGCAACCTGGCGCAAGCCAGCAAGGCCAAGACCAAGGCTGCCAAGACTGCACTGCCCCAGTTCAAGCAGTATCGCGAATCCGATGGCCAGTTCTACTTCAAGCTGGTGGCCGCTGACGGTCAGCTGCTGCTGCAAAGCCTGGGCTTTACCGCCCCCAAGGAAGCGGGGCAGAACATCGCCCGGTTGCAGCGCGAAGGCGCGACGGCTCTGGCCGCCATCAAGCCGTGCCTGCAGACACTGGATGGTGTCAGCGATGACCTGGTGATCCAGGCTCTGGAACAACTGCGTGAGGCGGCCGAGCAATAGCTCCTCGCTGCCCGATGGACGCTGCCTCCGAATTCAAAGGACAGCGTGGATGTAATCCTTCGCACTAAAGGAACTACCGATGCGTATTGCTGCTCTGGATGACGATCCGCTACAACTGGAACTGTTGCAACAAGTCGCGACGGAAGCCGGACATAGCTGTCACTCTTACCTCAAGGGGGCCGCCCTGCAGCAAGCCCTGCGCCGCGAAAGCTTCGATTTGCTGCTGATTGACTGGGAGCTGCCCGATAGCAGCGGTCCGGATATCGTGCGCTGGGTGCGCGAGCAGATCAGCAAGGAAGTGCCGGTCATCTTCGTGACCCACCGCAGCGAAGAGGCCGACATTGTCGAAGGCCTGGCCAGCGGCGCCGATGACTTCATGATCAAGCCCATACGTGCGGGCGAGCTGCGTGCTCGCATCTCCGCCCTGCTGCGCCGCGCCTATCCGCTGACCGCACAAAGCGTGCTGGACTTCGGCCCCTACCGCTTTCTCACCACCACCAATGGGATAGAGATGGACGGCCAGCCCGTGGAGGTTACGCACCGTGAATACACTCTGGCACTGACGCTGTTCCAGAATCAGGGCCGTTTGCTCTCGCGCGATCATCTGCGCGAAGTCGTCTGGGGCCACAACGCCGAGGTGCAGTCGCGCTCGCTGGACACCCATGTCTCGCGCCTGCGCAATCTGCTGAACCTGCGCGCCGGTCAGCCCTATGCCATTTCAGCCGTTTATGGCTATGGTTACCGCCTGGATGTCCCCGAAGCTGCGCAGCCCGCAGCCCCAGCTGCCTGAGTTCGGCAGCCCCCCATAACCTAGCTTTAAAAAATGCCTGATTTACGTCAAAACCTCTTTTCCGTCCACTCCCCGATGCCCATTCTGAGTGCAGGCATGCTGTGGGTGGCGTTTGGAGGGATGACGGCAACAGGTCTGGCCCATGCCCAGATCACTCCCCGCGGCAACGATGTCATTGCCCACCGCGTGGTGACTGGAGATACGCTGGAGATGCTGGCAGCACGCTATCTGGGCGACCACAAGCGCCGGACAGCGCTGCAAAGTCACAACAAGGTGGAAAACCCCCTGCGCCTGCGCCCCGGTTCGGTGCTGGAAATTCCCACGCGTCTGTTGCGCGCAGCGATGGCTTCGGTGGTGTTTGTGCAAGGCGATGTGCAAAGCACACGCTCTGCGAGCCATCTCGCAGACTCCGTCAACGCGCCGCCTCAGCCCGTGCAAAAAGGCCAGTTGCTGCAGGAAGGCGATTCGCTCCAGGTTCCGGCCAACGCCTTTGTCTCCGTGCGCCTGGCAGATGGCTCACTGGTGCGCGTGCAGTCCGAATCCGATGTCGAGCTGCGCCAGATGCGCCGCAAAGGCCGAGCCGGCAGTCTGCAGTCCATCATCGATCTGCGCGAGGGCGCAATTGAAGCAAAAGTGTCCAGGCAAGCCAATGGCGAGCGCCGCTTCGAGGTGCGCACCCCGGCGGCCTCGACCAGCGTGCGCGGCACCCAGTTTCTGGTGATGAGTGATGACGAGGGCCGCACGGCTGCTGCCGTCGACGAAGGCTCGGTCGCCGTGCAGACGGGCCAGCCCTCAGCCTTGCTCAGGCCAGGTCAAGGTCTGTCCGTCTCCGCAAACGGCCAGATCGGCAAGCCCACAACCATGCTGGGTGCTCCCGATATTGCGGCCTGGCCCGCTCTTGTCGAAGACGCCAACTGGGTCAGCCTGCCCCTGCCAGCCATGGCTGGTGCCGTGCGCTACCAAGTGCTGCTCGCTCAGGACAAGGAGCTGACCCAGATCGTGCGCGGCGGCATGTTCACAAGGTCACCAGCACGCCTGACGGGTGTCGAAGACGGCAGCTACATTGCGGCCATTCGCGCCATTGACGCCAACGGCATTCCTGGCAAACGCAGCCTGCAAGTGTTGCGCGTCAAAGCTCATCCGGTGCCGCCGCTCTATGAGTCTCCAGCACCTGAAGCCACCATCGGACAGGGCCAGCACGGCCTGCAATGCACCCAGGTAGCGGAAGCCTCGGCCTACCGCATCCAGGTAGCCACCGCCGACGGCAGCTTTGCCCAGCCGCTGATCGACGCCAACGACCTCAAGGACTGCGCCCTGCCTGCCAGTGCGCTGGCCAAGCTGCCTGTCGGCGAATATATGTGGCGCGTAGGCAGCATCCGTAAGCTCGGCAACGGCCAGCCGGATGCGGGTCCTTTCGCAGCCCCGCAAAAGATGAAACTGGCCCTGGCACCCAAATCGCCCGAGCTGGAGATCGGCGGCGCGCCCGGCGAAGGCAGCAGCCATATTCACTGGGCAGGTGAAGAGGGTCAACGCTACCGTATCGTGGTGGCCAGCGACGCCGGTTTCACTGCGCCCCTGATTGACACCTGGATAACCCAGCCTCAGTGGAGCACGCAGGATCTGCCTCCTGGCACCTACTATCTGCAGATGCAGGTCGAGGATGCCAACGGCCTGCGCAGCAATCTCTCTGTCGCGCGCCAATTCCAGACCGGCAACTGGGTAACCTCGTCCGAGGGGCAGGCGCTGACTTCCGGCGACGGTTCACGCCTGATGCGCCAGTAAAAACCATAGCTGCCAGCGCTTGAATTCCATGAAGCTTCATAGGATTCATATCTTGATCACTTATATGACAAGCGCTGGAAGCTATTGTTTTATGAGCTTCTCACCGAGTCACCCACATGGTTGAAGCGCCCAACCTGCGTAAAAACCGCTTGCAGGACCTGCGCCTGAGCTGGCTGCTGCTCAGCGCTTTCCTGCTCGGCATGACCTGGTGGCTCAGCGGCCCGGGGCAGCTGGCACGTTTCAACGGCATTATTCAGGACACCTCGGCCTGGCTTCACCAGCGTCCAGCCTCGCCCGATGTTGTCATCGTGGCCATCGACGATGACAGCATCGACAGCATAGGCCGCTGGCCCTGGCGGCGTGCACTGCACGCCGCCGTGCTGGAGCGCATCACTCAAGGACAGCCCCGCGCCATCGGCATGGATGTGGTCTTCAGCGAGGAAGACTGGGACTACCCCGGCGACGATCTGCTGCTGCAACGAGCACTGCAAAAAAGCGGCAACGTAGTGCTGCCCGTCACGCGCGCCGCGCAAAGCGCCGCCACCGCCCCTTTACAGAGCCTTGCCAGCGAGGCTGCTGCTCTGGGGCACACCCAGATGCCTGTGGATGCCGATGGTGTGGTGCGACGCTTTTATGCACAGGAAGGCAAGGCCGGCCAGCTCTGGTGGCATATGGCGCTGAGCCTGCACTGCGTGGGCCAGACCACCCGACCCTGCCAACCATCTGCCCCACCTCCAGCAGACTCGGTTGCAGCCAACTCCTGGCAAAAGCTGCAGCCCCAGTTCATCGCTTTTGCCCGGGCTTCGCGGGACCGCCAGAACAGCCCGGGCTCGCCGTTCACCACCTACTCTTATATCGACATCCTGCGCGGCAATATCCCAGCGGTCGCTTTTCGCGGCAAATACGTGCTGATTGGAGCCACTGCCGCAGGTCTTGGCGAAAAATTCACGGCCCCTATCGGCTTTGATGCGCGCCTGATCTCGAATGTGGAGATGCTGGGCCATGTGCTCAATGGCATCCTTGAGGACACACATCTGGAGCCAGCCACTGCCACGCTCAACCGCAGCCTCAATGTGCTGCCCGTGCTGCTGGGCCTGCTGGCTCTGGCCTGGCTCGGCCCTTCTGGCGGGCTGATTTCCAGCATCCTGCTGGCCTTGCTCAGTCTGTCGATAGCCGGTTTGGCGCCGCGTTGGGGTCATGTGCAGACCGCCCCCGCGGCGGCACTGCTGGGCCTGTCGCTTGCCTACCCGCTCTGGAGCTGGCTGCGCCTGCGCGCCGCCACACGCTTTCTGGCGCTGGAGCTGCGCGATCTGCAAGGCCAGGGCCTGCCCGCCCCCTCGCTCAAGAGCGACGCACTCGATCAGCGGATCGACGCTGTGGAGCAAGCCTCGCGCCAGCTGCGCGCATTGCATCACTTCGTCAGCGAAAGCCTGCGCCAGCTGCCCTCGGCCACTTTTGTCTGCGACCGCGAGGGGCTGCTGCTGCTTGCCAACACGGCCGCGCACCGCTATATCGAAAGCCTGGAGCACAAACTCCAGCAAGGTGACGATCTGGTCGCCCTGCTCCACGGCCTGAACAGCGCCAGCAGCGACGGCGGCCGCGCTGCCAGCAGCACGCCACTGCTCACGCACAGCGCATTGCAGCAAGCCACGCTGTCACGCCAGAGCGAAGGGCGCGACACCCAGGGCCGCCATCTGATGCTGCTGAGCCAGAGCTTCGAGGCACCGCCCACCTCGGGCTGGCTCATCACCCTGGTCGATATCAGCGACCTGCGCAGCGCACAGGCCCAGCGCGACCAGGCCATGCAGTTCATCTCCCACGATATCCGTGCACCGATAGGCTCCATCATCACCTTGCTGGAGATGCAGCGCACAGGCAAGCGCATCGATTCGCAAGATGCACTGTTTGACCGCATTGAGGGCTATGCCCAGTCGTCTCTTCAGCTGGCAGACGATTTTGTGCATCTGGCCAGAGCCCAGCAGCAGCAATACCGCAGCGAAGTCCTGGACCTGGGCCTGCTGGCGGACCAGGCCGTCTCGGATTGCTGGACCCTTGCCCAGCAGCAGAACATGCAACTGGTGTTCGAGCTGCCGGATGCCGAAGCCTGCGTGCATGGCGACCCCGGCCTGCTGCACCGCGCCGTCATCAACCTGTTGAGCAATGCCATCAAATACGGCAAGCCACAGACTGGGGATGGCGGTGCCCAAGTGGAAATCGCCGTTGTCGAGCAAGACAGCCAATGGGGCATCGCCGTGCGCGATCACGGCTCAGGCATGGACGAGGCATCGCTGGCCAGACTCAGCCAGCCCTTCGAGCGCCTGCAGCAACACCAGCGCATGGATGGCGTGGGCCTGGGCCTGGCCTTCACGCGCACCGTGGCACAGCGTCATGGCGGCAGCCTGCAGATAAGCAGCCAGCTGGGCCAAGGCAGCAGCTTCACCTTGCTGATACCCAAAGCCTGAGCCCAGAAACGAAAAAGCCTCAGAACTTTTCAGTTCTGAGGCTTGACGTTTTGTGGTGCGGCTGGCAGGAATCGAACCCACGACCCCTTGGTTCGTAGCCAAGTACTCTATCCAGCTGAGCTACAGCCGCAACAGGGTTGTATTCTAGCAGTGCAAAAACGGCTCTCGGACCAAATCGACAACTTTTTCACGTTCATGCAAAGAAAAAGCCTGCCATCAATGAAGACGGCAGGCTTTCATGCAGCTTGGTAGGGCGTGGCGGACTTGAACCGACGACCAAAGGATTATGAGTCCTCTGCTCTAACCAACTGAGCTAACGCCCCAACACTGACAACAGCCGTGGCTGCCACCAGAAAAACTTCGCCATTGTAGGGCCTAACGCTTGTGACTCAGAGCATTGCTCACCAGTTTGGATGTGATATCGACAATCTGGATCATCTTGTCGTAGTGCATACGCGTGGGGCCGATCACCCCCAAGGTGCCAACCACCTTGCCGTCGAGCTCATAGGGAGCACTCACTACAGACAAATCTTCAAACGGCACGGTCTGGCTCTCGCCGCCGATGTAAATGCGCACGCCATCAGCCTGATTGGAGAAGTCCAGCAACCTAAGGATTTGCGTTTTCTGCTCGAACAGGTCGAAAGCGCGGCGCAGATTGCCCATATCGCTGGAAAAATCGCTCACGGACAGCAGATTGCGCTCGCCGGCGATCACCACATCCTCGCGATCATGGTTGCTCATGACCTCAGTGCCTACATTCACCGCTGCCTGCATGAGGCTGGCAACCTGGCCCCGCAATTGCTCCACCTCGGTCTGCAGCCGCGTGCGCACCTCCTCCATTGTCAAACCGGCGTAATGGTGATTGAGGAAATTCGAGGCTTCTATCAGTTGCGAGGACTCGTAATCCACATCCGTGAAGATCACGCGGTTTTGCACATCGCCTTCGGGCGAGACGATGATGACCAGAAAGCGCCGCTCCGACAGGCGCACGAACTCGATATGCTTGAAGACGGAGCTGCGACGCGGCACCATGACCACACCCACGAACTGGGAGAGGTTGGACAGCAGATTGGCCGCATTGGCAATTACCTTCTGCGGCTGTTCAGGCATCAGGCCGGGCGTTACAAGATCGCAGCGGTCCACAGTCAGCATGGTGTCGACAAACAGGCGGTATCCCCTGGCTGTCGGCACGCGGCCTGCCGATGTGTGAGGGCTGATGATCAGACCCATCTCTTCCAGGTCGGCCATCACATTGCGTATGGTGGCAGGCGACAATTCAAGCCCGGATGCACGTGAAAGAGTGCGCGAGCCGACTGGTTGACCGTCAGCGATGTAACGCTCGATCAGCGCTTTGAGCAATAACTTGGCACGTTCGTCGAGCATGATTTCATTTTAATGATGTAATTTCCCAGATGACATCCACGTTCCACCATATTGCCCTGATCGGCAAGTACCACACACCCGCAGCAGGCGTTCCGTCCGATGCAGCCAGCGAAGCGCTGCAACGGATTGCCGGTTACGTGCGCAGCCTGGGTTGTGAGGTGATTCTGGATACCCAGTCCGCCATCTATGCGGGCCTGCCCGATTACCCGAGCATGGACGTGGACGGTCTGGGCAGGCATTGCGACCTCGGCCTGGTGGTGGGCGGCGACGGCACCATGCTGGGCGTGTGCCGCCATCTGGCGCGCTATGGCACGCCGCTGGTCGGCATCAACCAGGGACGCCTGGGGTTTGTCACCGATATCGCCCTGGATGAATTCGAAGCCTCCATCACGCCCATATTGCAGGGCGAGTACGAGGAAGACGAACGCACCCTGATGAATGCTCGCGTCATGCGCGACGGCCAGTGCGTGTTTGAAGCCCAGGCCATGAATGATGTGGTGGTCAACCGTGGCTCGACCTCGGGCATGGTGGAGCTGCGCATCGAGGTCGGCGGCAGCTTTGTCTCCAACCAGCGCGCGGACGGCTTGATCGTGGCCACCCCCACGGGCTCCACCGCCTATGCGCTCTCGGCCGGCGGCCCCATGCTGCACCCTTCGATTCCGGCCTGGGTGATGGTGCCCATCGCGCCGCACAACCTCTCCAACCGCCCCATCGTGCTCTCCGACGCTCAGGAAGTGACTATCGAGGTGGTGGGCGGCCGAGGCGACGCCAGCGCGAACTTTGACATGCAGTCACTGAAATCGCTGCAGCATGGTGACCGCATCCTGGTGACGCGCGCCGATCACAGCGTGCACTTTCTGCACCCCAAGGGCTGGAATTACTTCGACACCCTGCGCAAAAAACTGGGCTGGAACGAGGGAGGCGTCTGACCATGGCCTTGAAGCGCATCGTCCTGCGGGACTTTGTGATTGTCCAGTCACTCGATCTGGACTGGCAGACCGGCTTCACGGTGCTTACCGGCGAAACCGGGGCCGGCAAATCCATCATGCTCGACGCTCTGCAACTGGTTCTGGGCGCACGAGCCGATGCACAGGTGGTGCGCGAAGGCTGCCCTCAGGCCGATATTTGCGCAGAGTTCGATTGCCCATCCCATCTTCATGAATGGCTGGAAGAGTCGGGTTTTGCGCAGGAGCAGGATTTGCTGCTGCGCCGCGTCATCGACAGTCTGGGCCGCAGCCGCGCCTGGATCAACGGCTCTCCCGCCACGGCCACGCAGCTGCGCCATCTGGGCGATCAGCTGATCGACATTCACGGCCAGCATGCCTGGCAAAGCCTGACCCGCCCGGATGCAGCACGCGCCATGCTGGATACCTACGGCGGCATTGAAACGGCCCAGCTCAAATCGCTTTGGCTGGACTGGCGCCAGAACCATCAGGCACTGGAGCAGGCGCTCTCGGCCCAGGACAATCTGCAACGCGAACGGGAACGCCTGCAATGGCAGATTTCGGAGCTGGACAAGCTGTCGCCGCGCGCCGAAGAGTGGGATGAGCTCAATGCCCAGCACACACGTCTGTCACACGCGCAGACCTTGATGGACTCGGCCCAGTCCTGCCTGCAACTGCTGGAGGATGACGATTCGGGAGCGGCCACCCCATTGGGCAGGGCCCACCACCTGCTGCAGGACCAGGAGCATCTTGAGCCTGAGTTTCAGAGCATTGCCGACGTACTGGGCTCCTGTGTGGCCCAGTTGCACGATGCCCGTCACTCGCTGCAGGCCTATCTGCGCCGCGCCGATCTGGATCCCGAGCTGCTGGCCGATCTCGATGAACGCCTGTCGCTGTGGATGCAACTGGCGCGCCGCTACAAGCGCACACCCGAGGACTTGCCCGCCCTGCTCGAAGGCTGGAAACAGGAGCTGCACCAGCTGGATGCTGCCGTCGATGTGGAGGGGCTGCGCGCCAAAGAGCAAGCCGCCCACCTCAGGTATCAGGCCGAGGCGCGCAAAATCTCGCAGCAGCGCACCCTGGCAGCACCACGCCTGTCACGCGCCATCACCCAGTCCATGCAAAGTCTGGGCATGAAGGGCGGCCGTTTCGAAGTGCAGCTGGAACATGCCGATGCCGCCAGTCCTGCGGGCACGGACAGCATCACTTTTCTGGTTGCAGGCCATACCGGCGCCACGCCCAAACCCGTTGCCAAGGTGGCATCGGGCGGCGAGTTGTCGCGCATCTCACTGGCCATTGCCGTGACCACCAGCGAACTGGGCCAAGCCGGGACCCTGATTTTTGACGAGGTGGACTCCGGCGTGGGCGGAGCCGTGGCCGAAACCGTGGGCCGCCTCATGCACTCGCTCGGCGATTCACGCCAGGTGCTGGCCGTCACTCACCTGCCCCAGGTCGCTGCCTACGCAGACCAGCACTACCGAGTGACCAAGCGCCCCAAGTCCAACACCACCATCAGCAGTGTGGATCCGCTGACTGGCGAGGAGCGCGAGATGGAAATGGCCCGCATGCTGGGCGGCGAGCACCTGTCCGAAGCAACCATGGCCCATGCCAGAGAAATGCTGGCCATGGCAAGATTGCCTGCAAAGCAGGCCGCAAACGGCGCCCAGCGTCCATCGGGCACCCAGGCCCGAAGTGCCAAGGCCAGCACTACAGCACGCAAAAGCAGCAAAGTCAGAGGAGTTTGAAATCATGTCCATGGAGATTGTTCTGATCAGCGGCATGTCCGGATCGGGCAAATCCGTTGCGCTGCATGCGCTGGAGGATGCTGGCTACTACTGCGTCGACAACCTGCCCCCGGAACTGCTGCAGTCCTTTGTGGAGCTCAAGCTCAATCATCAGGACGAGAAAGTGGCCATTGCCATGGATGCACGCAGCGCCAAGGGCCTGCCTCAGCTGCCTGATCAGCTGCATCGCCTCAAAAAGCAGGGGCTGATGCCGCGCATGATTTTTCTCGATGCCGACAGCAGCACCCTGATCAGGCGCTTTTCGGAAACCCGCCGGCGCCATCCTCTGTCCCCCGGCTCCCTGACGAACGAGCGCCAGGCACTGGAGCTCGATATCGAAAAGGAGCGCGAGCTGCTGGGCCTGCTACGCGACCGCTCCATCGTCATCGACACCGGCGACCTCAAGTCGGCGCAGCTGCAAAGCTATATCAAGCAGATCATCGAAGCACCCACAGGGCAGATGACGCTGATGTTCCAGTCCTTTGGGTTCAAGCACAGCATGCCTACAGACTCTGACTATGTGTTTGATGTGCGCATGCTGCCCAATCCCTTCTACGACAAGGAACTGCGTGCCTTGACGGGCCTGGACAAGCCGGTTGCCGACTATCTGGGCGCCTTGCCCGAGGTGCAGCAGATGCAGCTGGATATACAGCAGTTCCTCGAACGCTGGCTGCCGCTGCTGGCCAGAGACCACCGCAGCTATGTCACCGTGGGCATAGGCTGCACGGGCGGGCAGCACCGCTCGGTCTTTCTCGTCGAAGCTCTCGCCAGGCACTTCGAGAAGCAGTGGCCCACCGTACGCCGCCACCGCTCACTGGATTTTCGCGACAAGTTCATCCAGGTCTCTCAGCAGTTTCTGGCCCCGGACGCCATCCACCCGATCAGCTGACCCGCATGCTCAGCCCTCAGACGTCAGCCATGCAGGTGCTGCTGCTCGAAGACGACCCAGCCATTGCAAGAACGATTTGCTACGCTCTGGGGCGCGAGGGCATTGCCGTCACCCACAGCCTGCTGATCGCCGATGCGCGTCAGCAATGGAGCAGGACAGCGTTTGATGTGCTGCTCATGGACATAGGCCTGCCCGATGGCAACGGCCTGGACTGGTGCCGCGAGCTGCGCTCTGCCGGCTCCATTGTTCCGGTGCTGGTGCTCAGCGCCAGAGGCGAGGAGATGGACAAGGTTCTGGGCCTGGAGCTGGGCGCAGACGACTACCTGACCAAGCCCTTCAGCCCGCGCGAACTGCTGGCGCGCACCCGCGCCCTGCTGCGCCGCTCCAGGCAATTTCAGCCTGCAGCGCCCGTCCAGCTTGCAAGAGTACTTCAAATAGATGAGCAAGGGCAGCGTGCCCTGATCCACAGCAAGGCGCTGGATCTGACCAGGCGCGAATATCAGCTGCTGCAGAGTCTGGTCAACGCGGCAGGCCGCATCCTGAGCCGCGACGCCTTGCTGGAGCAAATCTGGGGGCTGGACAGCGAGAGCACGGACCGCACGGTGGATACCCACATCAAGACCCTGCGCGCCAAACTGCGCGAGCGTTTGCCCGACCAGGAGCTCATTGTCACCCACCGCGGTCTGGGCTATAGCCTGAACCAGCCCGGATAGCCGGTATGCGTCTGGGCCTGCGTCTCTTCTTCGCCTTCTTCCTGATCAACGGTCTGGCCGCCTTTTTCGTACTGCGCGTCTTCATGGTGGAGATCAAGCCCAGCGTGCGCAAGGTGACCGAGGACACGCTAGTGGAGACCGCCTATGCGCTTGCCACGCTGGCCAGTGCCGACATGGAAAAAGGCCGGCTGCAAGCCGGTGCGGACAGCACGTTTGCCGCTCAGCTGCAGGGCTACACACAAAAGCCGATACAGGCCTGGATCTGGGACACGCGCAAGACCACGCTGGATCTGCGCATCACCGTCACCGACGCCCGGGGCACGGTGCTGTTCGACTCCCTGGGCAGGGACCAGGGCGCCGACTACTCGCGCTGGCGCGATGTCTATCTGACGCTGCGCGGTGAATATGGCGCACGCACCACGCGAGCCGTCAAGGAGGACGAATCCAGCAGCGTCATGTATGTCTCCGCGCCCATCATGGTGGACGGCCAGATTGCCGGGGTGCTGACCACCTCCAAGCCCTCCAGCTCGGTACAGAAAATCGTCGACGGCGCGGAGCAGAAGATTCTGCGCGGCGGCCTGCTGTTTGTGCTGCTGTCCGCCGCCGTGGGCTGTGCGGTCACCTGGTGGTTTGTGCTTCACGTGCGCCGGCTGCGCAACTATGCACAACAGGTGCAGGCCCCCACGCTCAACGAGTCTGCCCACCCCGCTCAGACCTCTGCCCCTGCTTCCATACCCGACATGCCCGGCGAGCTGGGCGAGCTGGCACAGGCCATGGACAATATGCGCAAGCGCCTGGAGGGGCGCGACTATATCGAGGGCTATGTGCGCGCCCTGACCCACGAACTCAAAAGCCCGGTTGCCGCCATACGCGGCGCGGGCGAGTTGCTGCAGGAAGAGCTGCCGCCCCAGGACCGGGCCATGTTTGCCGGACAGGTGGTGGACCAGAGCCTGCGTCTGCAGAATCTGATCGACCAGCTGCTCCAGCTCAGCCGCCTCGAGCAGCGCCAGCAACTGGACACCAGCCATGGCTGCAGCCTGATGGAATGTGCCCGGCAAGCCATGGCTGCGCTGCAAAGCCATGCCGAGCAACGCGGCATGGCCCTGCACCTGAGCGGTGTGGACAGCAACGGCCCCTGGGAGGCCGGCCTGGTCACCCTGGCCATCAGCAATCTGCTGCAGAACGCCCTGGATTTCTCTGCAGAGAACAGCGTGATCGAGCTTGAGCTGGCCCCTCACCGCATCACCGTCAGCGATCAGGGTCCGGGCGTGGCCGAGCCCTTGCTGGCCCGCCTGGGCGAGCGCTTCTTCACGACCCCCAGACCTAACGGAGAGCGCAGCGGCACCGGGCTGGGCCTGTCCATCGTCACCCGCATCATGCATCTTCATGGCGGCAGCATGCAGGTCCGAAATCGCCACCCCGGCCTCGCCGTGACACTGGATTTTGCTCCCCAAAGCTGAGCAGCCAAGGCTTTCGAGCAGGACTTCACACCCGCTTCACAGACTTCATTGCGCCCACACAGTCGCTGCCGACACTGCGTCCTGAAACCCTTCATTCAGGAGCACGCATGAAAAACCGACTGCTGTTCAAGACAGTCTCACTGCTGATCGTTCTGGCCTTGCTCATGGCCGGCCTGTCCATGATTCAGGATGTGGTGAAAGACCGCATACGCAACCGCGACTACGCCGTGCAAAGCGTGGTCTCCAGCCTGGCCGGCACGCAGACGCTGATCGGCCCGGCCCTGGTGCAGAACTGCACCGAAACCACCAGCACGACCAATGGCAAGAAAATCGAGTACAGCACCCGCGAATTCCAGCGCATGCTGCTGCCCGACACACTCAACCACGATGCCAACGCCAAAATGGAAGAGCGCTCACGCGGCCTGCACCACATCAACACCTATGTGCTGCACGACCAGATCTCGGCCGGTTTTGCCAATGCCGCGCAGTATGCGGAGCTGCCCAAACCCAGCGAGCCCAACGCCGTGGTGCGCTGCAAGAAAGTCTTTGCGGCATTCGCGCTCAGCGACCCCCGCGGCATCCGCAGCGCGACGCTGCAGGCCAACGGCCAGGACCTGGCGGTCGAATCCGGCACTCCGCTGGAGCGCTACGGCAAGGGCATCCAGGCGGAAATTGACTCCAGCCTGCTGAAAAAAGGCGAAGCCCTGAATCTGGAACTCAAGCTGCAGTTGCTGGGCACGGAACAGCTCGCCTTCAGCCCCATCGCCACGGAAAGCAAGGTCACGCTGACGGCCGACTGGCCTCATCCCTCGTTTGGCGGCAGCTTTCTACCCAGCCGACGCGAAGTGACGGACAGCGGCTTTACCGCCAGCTGGGAGCTGTCCTCGCTGGCCACCTCTGCCAGCACGGCCTTTACCCGCCAGCAACGTCTTTGCAGCCCTGGCTACTGGGGCAGCTCGGAAACCTATGCCGCCTCTGCAGCCCGCAGTCATGACGACAGCGGCCCCTGCCTCGAAACCATGGACACGGAGTTCGTCAACCCCGTCAATGTCTACTCGCTGAGCGAGCGCGCCACCAAATACGGCATTCTTTTTGTGATCCTGACCTTTGTCGCGGTCGGCCTGTTCGAAGTCATGAAAAAGCTGCGCGTTCACCCCGTGCAGTACCTGCTGGTCGGCTCGGCCTTGTGCAGCTTCTTCCTGTTGCTGATCAGCCTGTCCGAACACCTGGGCTTTGCCACGGCCTATGCGATTGCGGCCAGCTCCTGCGTGGCTCTGCTGGCCTTTTATGCCAGCCACATTCTGGGCAGCATCAGACGCGGCCTGCCGTTCGCGATTGCCATCTCGGCCCTGTACGGCCTGCTGTATGTGCTGCTGCAGCTGGAGCAGACCGCTCTGGTCGTCGGCTCCATCGCCCTGTTCGGCGTGCTGGCCCTGGTCATGATCTGTACCCGTCATGTGGACTGGTACGCCTTTGGACGCAGCGAGAGCGAAGCGCCAAGCAAGTCTTCGAAACAAGAGGAGGCCGCATGAACCAGTCACGACACACCCCGCAGGCTCAGGCCTTGCTGAACACTTCGTCGCGCCATCTGCTTGGCGAGCCTTGCCAGCTCAGCGTGCAGCAGTACCAGCAACTCTGGCTGAGCGCACAAAGCCAAGGCGACCGCAAGGCGCAGCAAGTCCTGCGCCAGCAGGTGGTGGCCGCGGGCCGGCAATTGCAGACACAGCGCGGCAACCCTCAGGCCAGGGCCCTGTGGCTGGCCTTGATGGGGCTGCGCTGCTCCATGCTGATGCCCAGATTGCGCTTCTGAAATCTTCAGCCATGAAAAAAGGTGACGCCTGCCGTCACCTTTTTTCATTCATGCGGCAGGCGTTCAGGCCAGCCCGGCATCGAGCAGCTTGCGGATCGGGGCCGGCAGACCCAGCTCCGCCCAGGCCGCGGCATCCGCCCAGCAGGATTCATCGGCCTCTGAGACCAAGGCGGCGTGCGCCTGATCGACGGGCACCAGAACCGGATGCAGGTGCAGATCCTTGTGGGTCAGCACATGCAGAAAAGCGGGAAGGTCCTGCCAGCTCCGGGTTCCGTCCTGAGGCCATGCGGCCCGCGCATGGCTTTGCAGTGCCGCATAGTCTTCAAAGACCGGCGGGCTGTAAAGCCCGGCCCAGATACCGGCTTGCGGGCGCTTTTGCAGCCATACGCGGCGCTGTGCATCCACCGCCAGCAGCAGCCACCAGGACTCGGCGCTGCGCTTGATCTTGCGCGTGCGCACGGGATAGTTCTCCGGGTTGCCGGCACGGGCCGCCCGGCATTCGGAGTGCAGAGGGCACACCAGGCAGGTGGGCTTGCGCGATGTGCAGACGCTGGCGCCCAGATCCATCATGCCCTGGGTGTAGCGCGGCATGGCTTCGTGCAGATTCTCGGTGGGACACAGTTGCTGGGCGTGTTCCCACAGCTGCTTTTCATTTCTGGACTGAGCCAGATCCGCATCGAACGCCAGCACCCTTGTGAGAACACGTCGCACATTGGCATCCAGAATCGGCACCCGCTCGGAAAAGCAGAACGATGAAATGGCGCCGGCCGTGGAACGGCCAATGCCTGGCAAGGTCGCCAATTCTTCGGCCGTTTGCGGAAAAGCCCCGCCCCATTGCTCCATCACGGTCTGCGCGCATTTATGCAGATTGCGCGCGCGGCTGTAGTAGCCCAGGCCGCTCCACAGCGCCAGCACGGCATCCTGCGGTGCAGCCGCCAGGCTGGCCACATCCGGGAAAGCGTCCAGGAAGCGCTGGTAGTAGCCCAGTACGGTGCTGACCTGGGTCTGCTGCAGCATGATTTCAGACAGCCAGACGCGGTAAGGGTCACGGGTTTGCTGCCAGGGCAGATGATTGCGGCCATGGCTGGCCTGCCACTGCACTACGGCTGCGGCAATCGAAGGGAGAGTCAAGATTTCAAGCTACCAGGTTGATGTCCAACGGCATGGACGCGGCCTGCGGCCGCTCGGCCGCAATCGGATCCAGCAATTGCGCCGATGCGCTGATCAGCTGCGTCTGCAGCATGCCCAGGCGGGCTTGCGCATTTTCCATGTCTGCAATGCGCTCCTCCAGCTCAGTGGCTGCACCGCTGATCCGGTCCACAGCCTCCAGGCGGCGCGTGTAACTGCGTTTACGTTCGCGCAATTGTGCATCGACTGGTGCAGTCAGTGATTTGCTCCACATATCCACGTCGTTCGATGCCGCTTCAAACACCGTGCGCAGACGCAGCGCCAGAGCTTTGATCAGGCGCTGCGAAAAGTCGGCACTGCCGAGCTTGATGACACTGCTTAGCCCCAGATACTGGGTGTAACTGCCTTCGATGCTGCGCAAGTCGTCCTTGAGCTCGGACAGCACCAGCTGCGGCGGTGTCTGCAGGGAAAAGCCAAACTCCGCATTAAGCTCCTTGAACGAGGAACTCATCATTGCCTGGATCTCATCGGCCTGGTCCTGCGCCTTTGCAGCCACGGCATGCAGGCGCTCGAAAGTCTGCTCATAGACCTTGCGCAGGCCAAGTTTGAGCCCACGCTGATCCAGCGCTTCTTTCAGCTCGGCCAATTCGGCCTTCAAAGTGCTCGAGCTCAGAAGCAGGAAAAGCTCCTTGAGCATGCGCATGTGGATATTGCGCATGGCCTGGATGCGGCTGGCACTCTGGTCGAATTCCTTGTGCTCGGCCTCGATACGGGCACGCATGCTGGCAATCACCGTCGCATTCTTGCCGCGCAGGCCGCAGAGCTCGGCCAGCTGGTCGTCGAGATCGCCGCGGCGCATATTGATGACACGCTCCACCTGCGACTGCAGTTGTTGCACATTGGTGCGCACAGCGGCCTGCAGCACTTTCTGGCGCTGCCCCATGATGCCATTGGCCAGAAGGTCTTCAAAAGCGGGCAGGCCGCTGGCCTGAAGCAGGCTGTCGTTACGCCCCACCTTGGCGACCAACCCCTTCTGGGCGGAGATGGGCAGCACGCGCTCCAGCGCCACCCCCAGCAACTGGGCCGAGTCCTGCTGCTGACGGCGCAACTGGGCCTGCACCTGCGCGCCAGAACTCAGACTGTCCCACAGCGTATCCACCTTGTTGAGTACCACCAGACGCGATGCAGCCAGGGCGTCATCGCCCCCCGCCTTGCCGGCTCCTGCCGGCAGCACATGGTCGCGCCAGATGGCAAGGTCGGACTTGGTCACGCCGGTATCGGCGCCCAGCACAAAGACCACGGCATGTGCCTGGGGTATCAGATTGACGGTCAGCTCCGGCTCGGCCCCCACGGCATTCAGACCAGGCGTGTCGAGAATCACCAGTCCCTGCTTGAGCAGAGGATGGGGCATATTGATCAAGGCATGGCGCCACATCGGCACTTCGACCCAGCCGTCGGCATCGACCATGGGGTTGTCGGCAGCCTCGTCGTCATGCCAAAAGCCCCAGGCCCTGGCCTGATCGATGGAGACCTTGCGCACCTCAGCCACCTTGGCCAGCGTGTCGGATATCTGCTGCGCATCGGCGATATCCAGCGGCTGCTGCACCCAGGCGTCGGGACGCATGCGCCACTGGCCGAGGCTCTCCGGCGACTCTCTGGTATCAATGGGCAGCAGACGCAGACAAGGCGGCAGCTCCGGCTCCCAGCCCAGCTCCGCCGGACACATGGTGGTGCGGCCTGCACTGGCCGGCATCAGCCGGCGGCCGTAATGGGCAAAGAAGACAGCGTTGATCAGCTCGGATTTGCCGCGCGAGAACTCGGCCACGAAGGCAACCATGACCTTGTCGGTGCGCATCTGCTCTTCCAGTCTCTGCAAGCGCTCCTGCACCGAAGCGTCCAGCAGATCCTGGGCAATCAACCATTCACGCAGCTCCTGCAGTTGGGTGGCAAAGCCCCGTCGCCATGCGCCATACTGACCAAACTGCTCGTTGAATGAAGCTGACACATCTACCCCTCTTGTTTGTCTGAGTCGCCGGGTCAGCCAAGGCTGACCGCCTGATCAATATATAGCATTGCCCCTTGACAGCATCTACGGCTCTTCCAGAGGCTGGCCTGATATCTCCAGCCGCAAAGTATCTGCACGCAACGGCGCAGAACAGCGCCAATGCCTGGGCACTGGCGACGCCTCTGAGGCATATCAAGCATCAAAATGAAATTGTGACGTCAAAACATGCCTGAACGCATACTCAAACTGCGGTATTAGCTATCAAATTCAGAGAGTTTTTGCGGCCTTCTGGCAGCGGGCGCAGTAATAGGTGCTGCGCTGCCCCTGGCGCATGAGCTGGATGGCGGCGCCGCAATGCGAGCAAGGCAGGCCATCGCGGCCATAAACCTGGGCCTCCAACTGAAAGTGCCCTTCCATGCCGTTGGCCGCGGAAAAATCGCGCAAGGTCGTGCCGCCTTTCTCCACCGCCAAGGCCAGCACGGTTCGAATGGCCTCATACAAAACCTTGACCTTGCGCCTGCCCACATCGCGCGCCGGTGTTGTCGGGTGAATCCGCGAGAGAAACAACACCTCGGAAGCATAGATATTGCCGACACCGACGACCACGCTGCCGCTGAGCAGCAGTTGCTTGATGGGCGAGCGACTGGCCGCCAGCCCGGCTTGAAAGGCGTCCAGCGTGAATCCGTCGCTCAGCGGCTCCATACCCAGATGGTCAAGCAGCTTGCGCGCCAGGGCATCGCCTTCATCCGGAACATAGATCACGGCTCCGAAGCGGCGCGGATCATGCAGACGCAGCAAGCCGCGCGATGTCTGCAGGTCGAAGTGATCATGCACTCCGCCAGTTCCCAGCGGCTCCTCGTCGCGGCCCACAAAGCGCAGACTGCCAGACATGCCCAGGTGCATGAGCAGCAGACCCTCGCTCAGGTCCAGCAGCAGATACTTGCCGCGTCTGCGCACGCCCAGCACGACCCTGCCGACCAATGCCTGCGGCAACAGCCCCAGAGGCCAGCGCAGGGGCTTTCCCAAGGTGGCTTTCTCAATCTGCGCACCCGCAATGCGGTCAGCAAAAGAGCGGCGCGTAACCTCGACTTCGGGCAACTCAGGCATGCAATCTCATCTTCGCCAAGTGTTCAACAAGCTTGGATTATTATGAGCCGATGGTTCATCCTCTACGTTTTCAGGGACTCGCCGTGGCCGCCGTTCTGGCCATGGGATCGGCAATCGCATCCGCCCAGACCGCTGACCCGCCATCCCAGCAGGACAAGATCGAGCAAAGCACCGATCTAGAGCAGGCCGCGGAGCGTGAGAATGAGCAAGCGGCCCTCTCTGCCGAGCTGTTCTACGAAATCCTGGTGGGAGAGATGGCCGCTCAGGAAGGCGCCCTGACGGACGCCCAGGCCCTGATGATGGAGGCCGCGCGCAGCAGCAACAACGAAAAGCTCTATCGCCGCGCCACCGAACTTGCCATTCAGTCCCGCTCGGGCGACCGCGCACTGCGCAATGCCCGCGCCTGGCTGGAGGCCTACCCCGAATCACGCGATGCCAACCGCGCAGTGCTGCGCATTCTGGTGGTGATGAACCGCATTGCAGACTCGGCCAGCTATCTGCGTCGAGAGGTCGAGCTGACCCCTCAAGCCAATCGCAGCGCCACTTTTCTGGCCATCACCCAGCTCTACAACAATGCCTCGGACAAGCCTCTGGCCGCCGATGTGGTCGAGCAAGCGCTGGAAATCGATTTAAAGGACCCGAAGAACGGCCCCATGGCCTGGGCCGCCATAGGCCATATGCGCCTGATCGCCGGTCAGAAGCCTGCCGCCCTGCAGGCGCTGCAGAACGGCGCCAAGCTGGGTCCTGAATCGGGTGCCGTCGCCTTGCTGGCCATGGAACTGCTGGAATCGGGATCCGCCGAAGTGGAGCCGCTGGTCAAGCGCTATCTTGAAAAGAATCATTCGCCACAACTGCGCCTGACCTATGCCCGCGTGCTGCTTGGACAAAAACGCAACGCCGATGCCAAGACCCAGTTGCAGCTCATAACGCGCGAGGCGCCCGAATTTCCGGAAGCCTGGGTCATGCTCGCCAATTTGCAATTGCAGGATGGTGAGCTGGATGCTGCCGACGTCTCCCTGACACAGTTCAGCGCTCTGCTGCCCAAGCTGCCTGAGGGTGTGGGTCGCGCTGCTGGCGAATCCCAGCTCTATCTGCTCAGGGCCGACCTGGCAGAGAAGCGTCAGCGCTACGACGAAGCCGACATCTATCTGCAGCGCATTCCCGATGCCGCCAACCTGCTCAGCGTGCAGGCCCGGCGCGCCGATCTGCTGGCTCGCCAGGGCAAGGTGAAGGAAGCTCGTGCCCTGATCCAGGCCATTCCGGCAAACGGCCCCAACCAGAAGCGCCTCAAGCAGATTGCCGAGGTGCAGCTGCTGCGCGATGCAGGCCTGAACAAGGAAGCCTATGCGCTGCAAGCTCAGTTGCTGAGCCAGGCACCCGATGATGTGGAGCTGGCCTACGACACCGCCTTGCTCGCGGAAAGAGCCGGAAATTTCAGCGAGATGGAGCGCCTGCTGCGCGACATCATCAAGCGCAAGCCCGATTTCAAGCATGCGTACAACGCACTGGGATATTCCTACGCTGATCGCGGCATCAAGCTGGAAGAAGCGCAGACCTTGATCCAGACCGCTCTGGACATGCAGCCCGGCGATCCATTCATCACCGACAGTCTGGCCTGGGTGCATTTCCGCCGCGGCAATCTGGACGAAGCCGAAAAACTGCTGGAGCAGGCCTATGCCACGCGTCAGGATGCGGAAATTGCCGCCCACCTGGGGGAAGTTCTCTGGGCCCAGGGCAAGCAAGACCGCGCCCAACTCATCTGGCGCCAGGGCATGAAGGCAGACAGCAGCAATGACACTCTGCTGGAAACCCTCAAACGCCACAAAGTGACGCCATGAAGCGCAGGCCGACTTTCTTGAAAATTCTTCCAGCCCTCGGGCTGGCCCTGGGAGCGGCCATGCTCGGCGGCTGCGCCCAACCGGCACGGCAGCTGCAGCTCGATGTGACGGCCAGCCACCACTGGTCCGGCCGCATGGCACTACAGGTCCAGGATGCCCAGCAGCAATCCTTCAGCGCCGGTTTTGAGCTGCAAGGCCAGCCCGAGAGCGGAACACTGCTGGTCTTCAACCCGCTGGGATCCATCATGGCCCGCCTGCAATGGACGCGTGCCGGAGCCACCTTGCAGCAGGGCGATCAGATCACCCAGTCAGACTCCCTGCCTGAACTCATCACCCGCATGACAGGCAGCGAGATTCCCGTCACCGCGCTGTTCGACTGGCTGCAAGGCAAGAACACGGCTGTGACCGGCTGGCAGACAGATCTTTCGCGCATCAGCGATGGCCGCCTGCGTGCCGACCGCATCAGCCCGCCACCCGAGGCCTCCTTGCGCATCGTTCTCGATCAGGACGCTCGCTGACTGGCCGGCAACCCGGTGCTATCGTTGCACCGTTTTTCTCTTATTGACACATACACGCCATGCACTCGCTTTATGACGTGCCGGCCCCGGCCAAGCTCAACCTTTTTTTGCACATTACCGGCCGCAGGCCTGACGGCTATCACCTGCTGGAATCCGTCTTCATGCTCATCGACTGGCATGATGTGCTGCATCTCGAGCGCACGGTCAGCAGCCAGATCAGCCGTGAAGACCTCAATGGCGTTGACCTGCCTGCCGATGATCTGATCACACGCGCGGCCCGCGCCCTGCAGCAAGCCACAGGCTGCACGCAAGGCGTGCGCATAGGGGTTGAAAAGCACCTGCCCGCCCAGGCCGGCATGGGGGGCGGCTCATCCGATGCGGCCAGCACACTGATGGCATTGAACCGCCTCTGGAATCTGAACCTATCGCGCCAGGAACTGCAAAGCATAGGCGTGAAGCTCGGCGCCGATGTTCCCTTTTTCCTCTGCGGTCACTCGGCCTGGGTCAGCGGCATCGGCGAATTCATCACCCCGCTGACAGGCCGCAATGCCTTGCCGGAGCAGCAGTTCCTGGTGGTCAAACCCGAACAGGGCCTGGAAACTGGCAAGATTTTTTCCAGTGATCTCCTGAAACGAGACACAAAGCCTGCTATAGTTGCGGACTTCGCTGCAAATCACTTCGGCTTTGGCCGAAACGACCTGCAGCCGGTCGCTGAAGGCTTGCAGCCCGAGGTGATGAAAGTCAGAAGCTGGCTCGAATCACTCAAATTGCATGCTAGAATGACGGGCTCTGGAAGTGCGGTATTTGCACCGATAGCGCAAAGCATTGATTTGAGCTGTGCTCCTGGCACATGGCAGATCAAGGTTTGCAGAAATCTGGAAAAACACCCACTTAATAGCTGGATTCCAGAGAACAAGTTATAAGGCTGTTTGTCTTCGACAAAAGGCCTGTGTAGGGGAGTCGCCAAGTTGGTTAAGGCACCGGATTTTGATTCCGGCATGCGAAGGTTCGAATCCTTCTTCCCCTGCCAAACATCTTCTTGCGTCATAGCAACCCACAGCACTGGGACGCACAATGCATTCACATCACTCTGATTTCATGGTCTTCACAGGCAATGCCAATGCTGGCATGGCCGAAGAGATTGTTAAGCACCTCGGCACCTCTCTTGGTGCTGCTGACGTTGGCCGTTTCTCCGATGGAGAAGTCGCGGTCGAGATCAAGCAGAACGTTCGCGCCCGCGACGTTTTCGTGGTTCAGTCCACCTGCGCTCCGACCAACGACAACCTGATGGAGTTGCTGGTCATGGTCGATGCCCTCAAGCGCGCATCGGCCGAGCGCATCTGCGCCGTGATCCCTTATTTCGGCTACGCCCGTCAGGACCGCCGCCCCCGCTCCAGCCGCGTGCCCATCACCGCCAAGGTGGTGGCCAACATGCTGCAGGCCGTAGGTGTCGAGCGCGTGCTGACCATGGACCTGCACGCCGACCAGATCCAGGGCTTTTTCGACATCCCCGTGGACAACATCTACGCCACCCCCGTGCTGCTGGGTGACCTGCGTCAGAAGAACTACGAAGACCTGATCGTCGTCTCCCCCGACGTTGGCGGTGTGGTGCGTGCTCGCGCCCTGGCCAAGGAACTGGGTTGCGATCTGGCCATCATCGACAAGCGTCGCCCCAAGGCGAACGTGTCCGAAGTCATGCACGTGATCGGCGATATCGACGGCCGCAACTGCGTGATCATGGACGACATGATCGACACCGCCGGCACGCTGGTGAAGGCCGCCGAAGTGCTCAAGCAGCGCGGCGCCAAGAACGTGTACGCCTACTGCTCGCACCCCATCTTCTCGGGCCCGGCCCTGGAACGCATCGGCAACGGCAGCGCTCTGGACGAAGTGGTTGTGACCAACACCATTCCTCTGAGCCCCGCAGCCCAGCAGTGCGGCAAGATTCGCCAGCTGTCTGTGGCCGGCCTGTTTGCCGAGACAATTCACCGCATTTCCACAGGTGATTCGGTGAGCAGTCTGTTTACCGCTTAAAATCTCTGGTTTTTCGGCTTCGAGCCCAAGCAAACCTCCTTCGGGAGGTTTGACCGTTTCGAGGCCACCGCAAGAATCCACGGCCTTGCTGCAAGGTGCAGATTCTTTTATCAATCGGGCGAGACTGGTCGCGGTCCGCCCATCTAGGAGTTAGTTATGCAATTCGTCGCTACTGAGCGCGCCAAGCAAGGTACGGGTGCGAGCCGCCGTCTGCGTCTGTCGGGCAAGACCCCCGGTATCGTCTACGGTGCTGGTGAAGCCCAACTGATCGAAATCGATCACAACGCCCTGTGGCACGCTGTGCACAAGGAAGCTTTCCACTCCAGCATCCTGGACATGGAAATCAACGGTCAAGTGACCAAGGTCGTGCTGCGCGACGTGCAGTTCCACCCCTACAAGAAGCTGGTGCAACACATCGACTTCCAGCGCGTGGACGGCAACACCAAGCTGCACATGAACGTGCCCCTGCACTTCGAAGGCGTTGCTGAATCCCCCGCCGTGAAGGTCGAGAACTGCACCGTGACTCCTCTGATGCACGAGCTGCAAGTGATCTGCGAACCCGCAAACCTGCCCGAGTTCATCAAGGTGGACCTGAGCGCTCTGACTTCCAAGTCCGTGCTGGGCCTGCAAGCTCTGAAGCTGCCCAATGGCGTGAAGGCTGTGGTGCGTGGCGCCAACAAGAACCCTTCGCTGATCTCCATCAAGCTGCCCGAAGTGGCTCCTGCCGAAGGCGCCGCACCTGCTCCCGCAGCTGCTCCCGCCAAGAAGGGCAAGAAGTAATTCTTGTGACTTCGGTACGGCGCCTGCCGCTGTACTCCAAGAAAAGGCCCACCTCGGTGGGCTTTTTCTTTGGCCCATGCACAACAGCCCCTGCCCGCCCAGCCTTGCTGGCAAGAAGATAATCGAGCAATGATCAAACTGTTTGTCGGCCTCGGCAATCCCGGCCCTGAATATGAAGACACCCGGCACAATGCCGGCTTCTGGTGGATTGATGCGCTGGCGCGCGAACTCAAGGTCAACCTGGTTCCAGAACGCAGCTACTGGGGATTGATGGCACGCACCAGCATCCACGGCCAGAGCATCTGGCTGCTGGAGCCGCAGACCTTCATGAATCTCTCGGGCAAGTCGGTCGGCACACTGGCCCGCTTCTTCAAGATTCAGCCCGAGGAAATCCTGGTCGTGCATGACGAGCTGGACTTCGAGCCCGGCGTGGTCAAGCTCAAGCTCGGCGGCAGCCATGGCGGCCACAACGGCTTGCGAGATATCCATGCCCAGCTCGGCTCGCCCAATTACTGGCGTCTGCGCGTAGGGATCGGTCACCCCGGCCACAAGGGCGAGGTCGCCAACTGGGTGCTCAAAAAGCCGGCCCCCGACCAGCTCAAGCTGATCGAAGACGCCATCGCACATTCGCTCAAGGCCTGGCCCGATATGGTGGCCGGCCAGATGGACAAGGCGACTCTCGCGATTCACACCACCAAGGCGCCCCGCCCCAAACCGCCCCGCAAGCCTGCGCCCGATGCCGCCCAGCCCGCAGCTGGCGAGGCCTGAACCCGAGACAGAATGAAAAATAGCTCCTGAATAAGGAGCTATTTGCGCTTGATATACAAGTAATTCAGGCTAAAAAAGCCTTAACTTTCTTTCTTGGCCTGCGTAAGCAGCTCATATTTTTTGAACAGAACCTCACGGCTTTCGATGTACTCCGGATTCACCGGTATGCAGGCCACGGGGCAGATCTGCACGCACTGGGGCTCGTCAAAGTGGCCCACGCACTCGGTGCACTTGTGCGGATCGATTTCGTAGAACTCCTCACCCATATAGATGGCATCGTTGGGGCACTCGGGCTCGCACACATCGCAGTTGATGCATTCATCGGTAATCATCAATGCCATGTGCCAGCTCCTGTGCAGTTCTCGGTATCGGCCCACATTATCCCAAGCTCCCCAAGACATGGCAGCGCCTGGGACAAAGCCGCCCCCTCTCGGACACGGCACAATTGCCGCTATGCTGCGCAGCACGCAAACACCGCGTCTGAGCCCACTTCACGATGAAACAACGCCCCACGCCATGAGCATCTTCCTGCTCAAACGCCTGCTCACGCTGGTCGCCACATTGATCGGTGCCTCCATCGTGGTTTTTGCCGTGCTGGAAGTCCTGCCCGGCGATGCAGCCCAGATGCTCATGGGCCCCGATGCCGAGCCCGAGGCCGTGACGGCCATGGCTCAGCAACTGGGCCTGGACCAGCCCGTGCTGACACGCTACTGGCAGTGGATAGCCGGCTTGCTGCACGGCGACATGGGCGACAGCTACGTCTATGGCTCGCCCGTGACCGAGCTGGTCTGGGAACGCCTTGCGGTCACCGTGCCGCTGGCCATCATGGCCATGTGCATCACCGCCGTGCTGGCCATTGCTGCGGGAGTGTTTGCGGCCGCCAACCACAAACGCTGGGGCGATGTGGGCCTCATGGGCCTGGCCCAGATCGGCATTGCCATCCCCAACTTCTGGTTTGCGATTCTTTTGATCCTGCTGTTCTCGGTGAAGCTGCAATGGTTCTCGGCCGGCGGCTTTCCGGGCTGGAGCGAGGAGGCCGGCGGCGGCTTCTGGCCTGCGCTGCAGGCACTGCTGCTGCCTGCCGTTGCGCTGGCCGTGGTGCAGGCAGCCATCCTGGCACGCATCACCCGCTCTGCGGTGCTGGAGGTGCTGCGCGAGGACTTTGTGCGCACGGCCCGCGCCAAGGGGCTTTCACGCGGCGCGGCGCTCTGGCGTCATGTGCTGCGCAACGCCATGATTCCCGTCGTCACCGTCATGGGCCTGCAGTTCGCCAACCTGCTGGCAGGCACCATCGTGGTGGAGAACGTGTTCTATCTGCCGGGCCTGGGCCGACTGATCTTTCAATCCATTTCCAACCGAGATGTGATCGTGGTGCGCAACTGCGTGCTGCTGCTGGCCGCCATGGTGGTGGTGGTGAATTTTGTCGTCGACGTGCTTTATGCCGCCATCGACCCCCGCATCAAGGCCAGCGATATATGAGCAGGCAGACCGATACCCGCGCCAGCGTGAGCGACTACCCGACACGCGCCTTCACGCGCACACAGCCCCAAAGCTTTGGCCGGCGCGCCTTGCAGCACCGCAGCTTTGTGCTCGGCGCCCTGCTCACGACCTTGCTGGTTGCCGCCGCGCTGCTGTCTTTTGCCTGGACCCCCGGCTCAGCCTATGAAGTGGATATGGACGCAGCCCTGCAGGCCAGCAGCAGCCGGCACTGGCTGGGCACCGATGCCTTCGGGCGCGATATTGCCTCGCAGATTCTGGTCGGTGCACGTGCATCGATTGCCGTGGGCCTGATCGCCGTGGGCATAGGTCTGACGCTGGGCGTGGTGCTGGGCCTGGTCGCCGCTGCACGCCGTGGCTGGGTGGAGGAAATCATCATGCGGCTAGCGGACTTCACCTTTGCCTTTCCAGCCCTGCTCTCGGCCATCATGCTCACAGCCGTGTTTGGAGCCGGCATGGTCAATGCCATCATTGCCATCGGCATCTTCAACATCCCCACCTTTGCGCGCATCACCCGCGCCTCGGCCAACGCCATCTGGGCGCGCGACTACGTGCTGGCCGCGCGCGCCTGCGGCAAAAGCCGCAGTGCCATCACTTTGCAGCATGTGTTGCCCAATATTGCGGCCGTACTCGTCGTGCAGGCTACCATTCAGTTTGCACTGGCCATTCTGGCCGAGGCCGCCCTATCCTATCTGGGCCTGGGCACGCAGCCGCCCCAGCCATCCTGGGGACGCATGCTCAGCGAAGCCCAGACCCTGATGTTCCAGGCGCCGCTGCTGGCCGTCTGGCCCGGCCTGGCAATCGCCTTGTCGGTGCTGGGTCTGAACCTGCTGGGCGACGGTCTGCGCGACCTGCTGGACCCTCGACTGACACGCGAGCGTTGAATCACCATGGCTTTGCTTGAAGTCTCCAACCTCACCATCAATCTGCAGACCCATCGCGGCCGGGCCCAGGCCGTGCGCGATGTGAGCTTTACGCTGGAGCGCGGTGCCACGCTGGGCCTGATCGGCGAATCGGGCTGCGGAAAATCGCTGACGGCATTGGCGCTGATGGGCCTGCTGCCCGAGCACGCGCAAGTGGACGGCAGCATCCAGCTGGACGGCCAGGAACTGCTGTGCCTGAGCGAGCGCCAGCTCTGCGCCCTGCGTGGCAACCGCATGGCCATGGTGTTTCAGGAACCCATGAGTGCCCTCAACCCCGTGCACAGCATCGGCCGCCAGGTGGCAGAACCCCTGCGGCTTCATCTGGGAATGAGCCGCGCCCAGGCCCGCGCCCGCGCCACCGAGCTGCTGGAGAGGGTGGGCATCGCGCAGGCTGCGCAGCGGCTCGATGAATATCCGCACCAGTTCTCCGGCGGCCAGCGCCAGCGCATCATGATTGCCATGGCTCTGGCCTGCGGTCCCGATCTGCTGGTGGCCGACGAGCCCACCACAGCCCTGGATGTGACGGTTCAGCAGCGCATTCTGGATCTGCTGCAGGAGCTGGTGGCCGAGCATTCCATGGCGCTGGTACTCATCAGCCATGACCTGGGCGTGATTGCCCAGAATGCGGAACAGCTGCTGGTCATGTATGGCGGCACCGTGGTCGAATCCGGCATGACGGAAGCGGTGTTCGCCAGGCGCGCCCACCCTTATACGCGCGGCCTGTTTGCTGCACGCCCGCAACTCCACGCCACAGAAGGTACAGCCCATCTGCCCACCATTGCCGGAGCCGTGCCAGAGCTCGTGGACCTGCCCGCAGGCTGCCCGTTTGCGGGCCGCTGCGCCCATACTCAGGACGAGTGCTATGTGGAGCGCCCCCAGCCTCGCACGCTACACCAGCCCAGCATGATGGCACCGGCCTCTCTCGCTTCCTGGCGCCAGCCCCATGTGGCACGCTGCCTGTATGAACAGGTGCTGACGGCAGGAGCAAGGACATGAACGAGCCAGCCGAAACCTCTGAAGCTGGAACCAGCAGCGCAATCTTGCTCAGGGTTAGCGGCCTGAAACGCGCATATTCACGTCCCCGCACATCACTGTGGCACAAGCCCGAGCCGCTGCAGGCGCTGCGCGGCGTGAGCTTCGAGCTGCAGGGCGGACAAAGCCTGGGCGTGGTCGGCGAATCGGGCTCCGGCAAGTCCACGCTGGCGCGTCTGGTCATGGCTCTGGACCGCCCCAGCGAAGGCAGGGTGGAACTGCTGGGCCGCAATCTGCACCTGCTGTCCGAACAGGAACTGCGCGCCGCGCGGCGCGACTTCCAGATGGTGTTTCAGGACCCCTATGGGTCGCTGGACCCGCGCATGACAGTGGAAGCCATCGTCAGCGAGCCTTTGGGAACGACTCATGAGAAGCTCAGTCGCCCTGCCAGGCGCCAGCAGGTGCTGAGCGTGCTTGACCAGGTCGGTCTGCGCGCGCAGGACGCCGACAAATATCCGCACGAGTTCTCCGGCGGCCAACGCCAGCGCATTGCCATTGCCCGCGCTCTGATAACCCGCCCCCGCCTGATCGTGGCCGACGAGCCGGTCAGTGCGCTCGATGTCTCGGTGCAGGCCCAGGTGCTCAATCTCATGCAGGACCTGCAGCGCGAGCTGGGCCTGTCCTATCTGTTCATCAGCCATGACCTGGCCGTGGTCCAGCATGTCTGCGATCAGGTCATCGTGCTCCATCAGGGTGAAGTGGTGGAGCGCGGCACACCGCGCAAGCTGTTCTCCGCCCCCGAGCACCCCTATACCCAGGCCTTGGTCAAGGCCGCACCGCGAGTCATCTGAACCGGGCCGGCAAACAGTTGTTCACACTCGCAGCAGCGATATGCCTGCGACCACTGCAAAGACTGCTCCGACTGGTGTAAAAACGCATATGAAACAAGTCCGCTCCCCGCGATGACTTGCAGCGCTTTTGATGGCCCCATGCGGCCAGCCCCCCCATCGGAGACTTTGTTGATGCTCAATCGCCGCTCCTTGCTGGCCAGCTCGGCTGCCAGCTTGCCCTTGTTCGCTGCCTGGCCTGCCATGGCCCAGGCCAAGAAAGACAGTGTCACGCTGGCCATGACGCTGGAGCCGCCAGGACTGGACCCCACGGCCGGGGCTGCCTCCTCGATTGCCGAAGTCGTGCTCTACAACGTGTTTGAGACGCTGACCAAGATCAACTCCGACGGCAGCGTCTCGCCTCTGCTGGCCGAAAGCTGGGAAGTCTCGTCCGATCTCAAGACCTATACCTTTCGCCTGCGCAAGGATGTGAAGTTCCAGAACGGAGAGCCCTTCAACGCTGCCGCCGTCAAGTTCTCGTTCGACCGCGCGGCCGCCGACAAAAGCACCAACAAGGACAAGCGCACCTTTGCCAATCTGAGCACCAAGGTCGCCGACGAGCATACGGTGGTGCTGACCAACCAGGAAATCGATCCCGACTTTCTGTTCATGATGGGTCAGGCAACCTCCATCGTTGTCGAACCCAAGAGCGCCACCACAAACGCCAGCAAGCCCGTGGGCACCGGCCCCTACAAGCTGGCGGCCTGGGCCAAGGGTGCATCGGTCACGCTGACCGCCTGGCCCGGCTATCGCTCGGCACAGAGCATTCGCATCAAGCGCGCCGTGTTCCGCTTCATCCCCGATCCCGCAGCACAGGTTGCAGCCCTGCTGGCCGGCGATGTCGATGCCTTCCCGCGCGTCTCGCCGCGCAGCGTGCCCCAGTTCAAGGCCAACGCCCGCTTTCAGGTGGTGGTGAGCAACTCGCGCGCCAAGACCATTCTGGCCATCAACAATGCGCGAAAGCCGCTCAGCGATATCCGCGTGCGCCGTGCCATTGCCGCCGCCATCGATCGCAAGGCCGTGATTGCCGGTGCCGCCGATGGCTATGGCGTGCCCATCGGCAGCTACTATGTGCCCACGGCCTTTGGCTATGTGGACACCACAGGTGTCAACCCCTTTGACCTGGAAAAAGCCAAGGCTTTGATGGCTGAAGCTGGCGTCAAGACCCCGCTGACGCTGACCATGACGCTGCCGCCCGCGCCCTATGCGCGCCAAGGCGGTGAGCTGATTGCAGCCCAGTTGGCCAAGATCGGCATCCAGCTCAAGCTGCAGAATGTGGAATGGGCACAGTGGCTGTCGGGCACCTACACCAACAAGAACTACGACCTGACCATCATTTCGCATGTGGAGCCGTTTGATCTGGGCAACTTTGCCAAGCCCGATTACTACTGGGGCTACCAATCCCAGGAATTCAACGAGCTTTTCGACAAGATCAAGCACACACCGCGCCCCGCCGACCGCGCACGCCTGCTTGGCGATGCCCAGCGCCTGCTGGCGCATGATTCGGTGCACGGCTTTCTCTACACCCCGCAGTGGGTGACCGTGGCAAACAAGAAGCTGCGCGGGCTGTGGAAGGACATGCCGGTGTTTGTGAATGACTTGTCTGCTCTGTCCTGGGGATAAGAGCGACAAGCTCCCCTTGAGGCGCCATGCGCCTTCCCCCTGGCCGGGCGCCCCTCTCTCTACATGGGAGGGGGCGACAGCCTCGCTGCGGGGCGTTGCAGCCGGCACAGGCCCTTCCTCGCTGTCCTGGCCTTTTGAGTCGCGCCAGTTTTAAGAGTGTTTGCCTCTAGCGTTGCACCATCACAAGACGAAGTGCGAGCGCACCGAAAACGGTCGCAGCGATGCGGTTCAGCCAGCGCTGGGCGCGCACGGAGCGCTGCAGGATCTGGCCAAAGAGCCCCGAGAAACAGGCGATAGAGCCAAAGACCAGCCAAGCTGCTGCCATGAAGACGCTGCCCAGCACCATGACCTGCACTGGCACGCTGCCGCGAGCGGGGTCGGCAAACTGAGGCAAAAAGGCCAGAAAGAAGATCAGCACCTTGGGGTTGGTCAGGTTCATGACCACGCCTCTGCCCACCCAGCCCATGGCGGAGCGCAGAGTCAGCACATCGCGCTGCTCCTGCGCCTTGGCACTTTCTTCGACGCTGACCGGCGCATGCCATGCGCCCCAGGCCAGATAGGCCAGATAGGCGGCGCCGCAGAGCTTGAGCGCCGTGAACAGCATGGGCGATGTGGCCACCACGGCCGCCAGCCCCAGCGCCACGGCGGCCGTATGTCCGACAATGCCCAGACACAGGCCCAGCACCACGCACAGCCCCACGCGCCAGCCGCGCTGTGCCGATTGCACCAGCACAAACAGGTTGTCGGGGCCTGGGCTCAGGCCCAGCAGCAAGGCCACGCCAAAGAATGTGATCAGGACTTCCCAGGTCGGCATTTTCAGCTCTCTTCAAAAAAAATAGCTATTTGCGATTCATCGACAAGGGCTACAGGCCTTTTCGACAAACGACTCACTTCAACCCAGCCCCAGTGCCGTCACGCCCAGGGCAATCATCACGGCCCCGGCAATGCGCAAGGCCCGGTCGCCCTCGCCCAGCAACCTGCCGCCGATCAGGGCTGCGAACAACATGGACACCTCGCGCGCCGGTGCGACGTGAGAGATTGGCGCGCTTTGCACGGCATAGAGCACCAGCACATAGGCAATGGGGCTGAAGAAAGCCACCACGGCTGCATAGCGCCATTGCAGTCGCCACAGGCGCTTGGTCTCGGGCCAGTCCCGGGCGGCCAGCGGTGCCAGAATCACCAGGCGGATCAGGTTGCCCATATAGTCCACCAGAATCGGCGACATCAGCAGCATCTTGACGGCATAGCTGTCCACCACGGTGTAGCTGGCAATGAACAAGCCCGTCAGCAGGCCGTAGTAGAGGCCCGCCAGCACACGCTGACGCGCCTCCAGGTCCTGTCCGTCGCGAATGGCCACGATCATGCGCGGACCGCCCGCGATCAGGAACACGCCCAGCACCACGCCCGCAATGCCGGCAGCCCCCAGCGTTGAAATCTGTTCCCCTAAAAACATCACCGCCACCAGCGATGAGATCAGTGGCCCGCTACCGCGCGCCAGCGGATAGACCACGGTGAGATCGGCCACGCGGTAGCCGCGCAGCAGCACCACGAAATAAGCCACATGCAGCACGGCGCTGGCGGTGACGAAGGCCCACTCCATCCAGCCCCAGCCCGGCACCACATCCTTGCCCAGCCACCAGCCCAGCGGCAGCCAGATGACGGCATTGCAAATGGCGGTGTAGAGCGAAAAACGGGCATCTCCGCCCGCCTTCTTGGCCACGATATTCCAGCCCGAATGGATCAGGCCGGCCAGAATGATGAGAGTGAACGCTTGCAGGGACATGAGAGCCGGAAATGCAAAAGGCCGCGCGATGCGCAGCCCTTCCAAAGATCAGTTTTCAACACAGAACACAACCCACAAACTAGCGTGCCCCAGGCCAGAGACACCGAGCAAGAGCCGCCTCGCGGCGAAGGTGTCCTCCCCCCTCGGGGGAAGGCGCAAAGCGCCACAGGGGGCATTTATTTTCTAGCTGCTATGAGCGACAGGAATTCGCGGCGCAGTTCGGAGTTGGTGAGGAAAGCGCCGCGCATGACGGAATTCAACATCTTGGAATCCATCTCGCGCACGCCGCGCCAGGACATGCAGAAATGCGAGGCTTCCATGACCACGGCCAGCCCGTCGGGTCGGGTCTTGTCCATGATCAGGTCGGCCAGCTGGATGATGGCCTCTTCCTGAATCTGCGGGCGACCCATGATCCAGTCCACCAGACGCGCGTACTTGGACAGACCGATCACATTGGTGTTCTTGTTGGGCAGCACGCCGATCCAGATCTTGCCGATCACGGGGCACAGGTGGTGGCTGCAGGCGCTGCGCACGGTGATCGGGCCGACGATCATCAGCTCGTTCAAGTGTTCGGCGTTGGGGAATTCGGTGATGGCCGGCTGATGCACATAACGGCCGCGGAACACCTCATTCACATACATCTTGGCCACACGGCGGGCCGTGGCGCGCGTGTTGTGGTCGTGCACGGTGTCGATGACCATGGAGTCGAGCACGCCCTGCATCTTCTCCTGCACCTCGTCCAGCAGCTTCTCCAGCTCGCCGGGCTCAATGAATTCGGCAATGTTGTCGTTGGCGTGGAAACGTTTTTTAGCTGCCTGCAGCCGCTCGCGGATCTTGACCGAAACGGGTGTTCCTTCGGCTGAGTTGTCTTTTTTCATGTCGGCGAGATCTCTGAACATCCAAGAATGGTACCAGTGAATCAACTTCCCGAAGCCACAAAGGATTTGCCGTCCATATGCATGTTTACAAGGCATTGGAAGCTATGGTTTCAGGAGCAATCTCAAAATAAGCATGCACCCGACCAGAGACAGCGAGCAAGCGCCGCCACGCGGCGAGGCTGTCGCGCCCGCCCGAGCAGCGGGCGCGGGGCCGGGCTCAGGGCCGCTACAGCTTGAACTCTGCGATCAGCGGCAGATGATCCGACATGCGCCACCAGATGCGCCCCTTGGGCACCTGCAGCCCCAGCGGGGTCAGGCCGCGCACATAGATATGGTCGAGCTGCGCAATCGGCAGCCGCGAAGGATAGGTCAGAATGCCCTGCGTTTCCTCGTACTCGAACAGGCCGAAACCCGCCAGCATGCGCTTGATCTGGTTGCCCCAGTCATTGAAGTCGCCCGCCACCACCAGCGGCGCATTGGGCGGCACCTCTCGCTCGATGAAACGCTGCAGCAGTGCAATCTGGCGAATGCGGCTGCCCGGAATCAGACCCAGGTGCACGACGATGGAGTGCACGCGCTTGCCGTGGATGTCCAGCTCCACATGCAGCAGGCCGCGCTGCTCGAAGCGATGGTCCGAGATGTCCTCGTGCTGGTAGCCGATCACCGGCCAGCGGCTGAGCAGCGCATTGCCGTGCTCGCCGTCCCGGGTATAGGCATTGGTCAGATAGACGGACTCGTAGCCTTCGGGAGCCAGATACTCGGCCTGAGGCACATTGGGCCAGCGGTCGAAATACTGCTCCTCCTTGCGGTTCATCTTGCGAACCTCCTGAAGGCAGACGATGTCCGCATCGAGCTGCTCCACCGCGAGTCCCAGATTGTGAATCTCCAGCCTCCTGGCAGGGCCCAGGCCCTGCACACCCTTGTGAATGTTGTAGGTGGCCACGCGCAGGATCTGCGGCTCTGGCGGCGTAAACAACTGAACTTCAGACATAGGCACTGTGGGTTTCAAGGCTGTTGCCTGCAGCGGCGCTCGACCAGCGCCGGCTCGAAGCGCGGCAACAGCAAAATAGCTTCTGCGTTGGAAGAAGAAAAGCAGCGCTGGGCTGCCTCACGCCAATCATGCCAATCATGTGCGGTGTGCTCCCGGGGATTCAAGTGCACGCTCATGTGAAGTGGCACACGAAGGCCGAAGACACGCTCCTGGTTATGGCTGACGCCCGGCGCGTAACGATGCAGCCATTGCGGATAGATGGCGTAGACGTTCTCGAGTTCCCAATCGGTCAGGCAACACTCCGGCGCCAGCGCATCGATGCCGGTTTCCTCGAGCACCTCGCGCACGGCGGTTTCATGCCAGTCCTCGTCCAGGCTGTCCTTGCTGCCCGTGACGGATTGCCAGAAAGGCTCTCCCTCGGGCGCGGCAATGCTTCGACGCAGCAGCAACACCTGCCCGTCTTCACGGTAGATCACGACCAGCACGGACTGCGGAATCTTGTAGGGCCTGGCTTCCATCGCAGCATATTAGCGCGGCCAGCATGACAGCAGGCTGAGTCGCCCTGCTGCTTGATAGCCATCAATATTCATAGCTTCAACCGCTTTCCATTCATTGAATTCAGACTGATAACCATCTGAATTTCAAGATTGACAGGCGCAAGCAGCTCCCGATTTCAAAGCAACAAAAAAGCGCCAGCCGCTTTCGCGAACTGGCGCCCGGCGGTGAACAGCGACCGGCGCTGTTCACGGGGAGCTTGGCAATCAAGCCTCGGTGGTGACCACCATGGGGTTGCGCAGCTTGATGTGCAGCTCGCGCAGCTGCTTCTCGTCCACGGGCGAGGGAGCCTGGGTCAGCAGATCCTGGGCGCGCTGTGTCTTGGGGAAGGCAATCACGTCGCGGATGGAGTCGGAGCCGGTCATCAGCGTGATCAGACGATCCAGGCCGAAGGCCAGACCGCCGTGGGGAGGCGCACCGTACTGCAGCGCGTCCAGCAGATAGCCGAACTTGGCACGTTGCTGCTCGGGCGTGATGTTCAGGGCTTCGAACACCTTGGCCTGCACGTCGGCACGGTGGATACGCACCGAGCCGCCGCCCAGCTCCCAGCCGTTCAGAACCATGTCGTAGGCCTTGGCAATGCACTTGCCTGGATCGGTGTCCATCAGGTCTTCGTGACCATCCTTGGGCGAGGTGAAGGGGTGGTGCACGGCCACCCAGCGGCCGCTGTCCTCGTCATGTTCGAACATGGGGAAGTCCACCACCCACAGAGGCGCCCACTTGTCTTCGAACAGGCCGCTCTTCTTGCCGAATTCGCTGTGGCCGACCTTCAGACGCAGGGCGCCGATGGAGTCGTTGACGATTTTTTCCTTGTCGGCGCCGAAGAAGATGAGGTCGCCATCCTGTGCACCGGTGCGCTTGACGATTTCGGCCAGCGCAGCATCGTGCAGGTTCTTGACGATGGGCGACTGCAGGCCTTCACGGCCCTTGGCCACTTCGTTGACCTTGATCCAGGCCAGGCCCTTGGCACCGTAGATCTTGACGAACTCGGTGTAGCCGTCGATCTCGCCACGCGAGATGGCAGCGCCGCCGGGCACGCGCAGGGCCACGACACGGCCGCCCTTGGTGGTGGCGGGGGTGGAGAAGACCTTGAAGTCCACATCGCCCATGATGTCGGTCAGCTCGGTGAACTCCAGCTTGACGCGCAGGTCGGGCTTGTCCGAACCGAAGCGGAAGGCCGCGTCCTGGTAGGTCATGATGGGGAACTCGCCCAGATCCACGTTCAGCTGGGTCTGGAACACTTCCTTGATCATGCGCTGGAAGATGGCGCGGATTTCCTCTTCGTTCAGGAAAGAGGTTTCGCAGTCGATCTGCGTGAATTCGGGCTGGCGATCAGCGCGCAGGTCTTCGTCGCGGAAGCACTTGGTGATCTGGTAGTAGCGGTCGAAGCCCGAGACCATCAGCATCTGCTTGTACAGCTGGGGCGACTGGGGCAGCGCGAAGAATTCGCCGTCATGCACACGCGAGGGCACCAGGTAGTCACGGGCGCCCTCAGGCGTGGACTTGCCCAGCATGGGGGTCTCGATGTCGATGAAGCCTTCCTTGTCGAGGAAGTTGCGCACCTGGATGGCGGTCTTGTAACGCAGCATCATATTGCGCTGCATCACGGGACGACGCAGATCCATCACGCGATTCGTGAGGCGCACGGTTTCCGACAGATTGTCATCGTCCAGTTGGAAAGGAGGCGTGACGGAAGCGTTGAGCACGTTCAGCTCATGGCACAGCACTTCGATCTGACCGCTCTTGAGCTTGTCGTTGGTAGTGCCGGCGGGACGCGCACGCACCACACCCTTGACCTGCACGCAGAACTCGTTGCGCACGTCTTCGGCCACCTTGAACATCTCGGCGCGGTCGGGGTCGCAGACCACCTGCACATAGCCTTCACGGTCGCGCAGGTCGATGAAGATCACGCCACCATGGTCACGGCGGCGATTCACCCAGCCGCACAGGGTCACGGTTTCGCCCATTTGGGCTTCGGTCACCAGACCGCAGTATTGAGAACGCATTGCCATGAAAATTCTTCCTGCACCTTAGGGGTGCGACAAGGTTGTTTGTTTGGATTCTTCGATCAGAGCGAGGTCTGGCGGAGCCACCACGCCCATCGAAACAATGTATTTGAGCGCCGCATCCACACTCATCTCCAGCTCGATGCACTCGCTCTTGCGCACCAGCACGAAGTAACCCCCGGTGGGGTTGGGTGTGGTGGGCACGAAGACGCTCACATATTCATCGCGCAGCAAAGCCGCCACTTCACCGCTGGGCTGGCCTGTGACGAAAGCCACGGTCCATACGCCCTCGCGCGGCCACTGCACCAGCACTGCCGTGCGAAAAGCGTTGCCGCTGTCGGAGAACACGGTGTCCGAGACCTGCTTGACGCTGGAATAGATGGAGCGCACCACGGGAATGCGACGCACCAGCGCATCACCCCAGCCCACCAGTTTGCGGCCGATGAAATTGCTGGCAATGCCGCCCACGAGCAGCAGAATCAGCAAGGTCAGAATAACGCCAAAGCCCGGAATATGCATGCCCAGCAATCTGTCGGGCTGCCAGGCCTCGGGAAGAATGGCCAGCGTCTGATCAAGCGTTCCGATGATCCAGTTGAGCACGCCCAGCGTGATCACCAGGGGAACGATGACCAGCAAACCGGCAATCAGCCACTTGCGCAATGCAGACATAGTGTGGGTAAGCCTCAGGAATTGGCGGGCGCAGGGGCAGGGGCAGCTGCTGCAGGTGCAGCGGCACTGTCACTGGATGAAGAGGTGCTTGCAGCCGGCTTGCTGCCGCTGTTCTTGAAGTCCGTGGCATACCAGCCAGAACCCTTGAGCTGAAAGCCCGGAGCGGTGAGCTGCTTGGAAAACGCCTCGGCCCCGCAAGCTGGGCACACGGTCAGCGGCGCGTCCGAGATTTTCTGCAGCACATCCTTGGCGTGACCGCAGGAGCCACACTTGTATGCATAGATAGGCATAGCGCTAAAAACGGAGAAAGTGCAAAAACCCTCAATTATAGGCGCCGCCCCTGGTTTTGCTGCGCTGCGCAAGCAAGCCCCGGTGCAGCCGGTTTGCTCTCTCAAGCCTTGATCTCGGCCAAGGACTCGATTTCACGGTGATGGTTGCTGATCCACTGGGGCAGCAGCGAGCCTGCAAGCATGCCGGCAACCGCAGCCAAAAGACCAGCCAGCTGCTGTGGAAAAGCCTGGTTGAGCGCGGGCGTGACCATGAAGACCAGCCACACACCTATGCCCAGCGCCACGGCACTGATGGCACCCTGGGTGGTGGCTCGCTTCCAGTACAGGCCGAACACCAGCGGCACGAAGGCCCCCACCAGCGGCACCTGATAGGCGCTGGCGACCAGCTCATAGATGGGCGTGCCCTCCATGGCTATCGAATAGGCCAGCACGCAGGCCGCAAACACCAGCACGCTGATGCGCATGGTCCTGAGGTTTTCCTTGTCCGTGGTGTAGGGACGGAACTGGCGCCAGATGTTCTCGGTAAAGGTCACGCTGGGAGCCAGCAAGGTGGCCGACGCGCAGGACTTGATGGCCGAGAGCAGCGCGCCGAAGAACAGCACCTGCATGGCAAACGGCATCTTGTCCATCACCAGGGTGGGCAGCACCTTCTGCGGATCATCGGCCAGCAGGGCCGTGGCTTCGGCGGGCATGATGATGAGCGCACTGGCCACCAGGAACATGGGTACGAAGGCAAAGATCACATAGCAGGCACCGCCGATGATGGTGCCGCGCACGGCCGACTTCTCGGTGTCTGCCGACATCACGCGCTGGAAGATGTCCTGCTGCGGAATCGAGCCCAGCATCATGGTCACGGCAGCACCGATGAAGAAAACGATTTCATGCAGCGAGGGCTCGGGCAGAAACTTGAAGAGATCGCGGCTGGTGGCCAGATCGACCACCTTGCCCGCGCCGCCCGCCATGTCACCGGCAAAAAAGGCCAGTATCAGCAGGCCGGCGACCAGGATGATCATCTGCACGAAATCCGTCACGGCCACGGACCACATGCCACCGAACAGGGTGTAGACCAGCACCGAGAGCACGCCTATCGTCATGCCCATGGGAATGCTGACGACACCGCCCGAGAGCAGGTTGAACACCAGGCCCAGCGCCGTGACCTGGGCCGAGACCCAGCCCAGATAGCTGAGCATGATGATCAGCGAGCAGACCACCTCGATAGCTCGGCCATAGCGCGAGCGGTAGTAGTCGCTGATGGTCAGCAGATTCATGCGGTAGAGCTTGGCCGCAAAAAAGACGCCCACCAGGATCAGGCACATGCCCGCGCCAAACGGATCCTCCACCAGCGCATGCAGACCGCCTTCGATGAACTTGGCCGGCACGCCCAGCACCAGCTCGGACCCGAACCAGGTCGCGAATGTGGTGGTGATGATCATGTAGAGCGGCAGATGACGGCCGGCAATGGCGAAGTCCGCCGTGTTCTTCACGCGTCTGGCGGCCCACAGGCCGATGCCGATGGTCACTAACAGGTAGACGATCACCAATGAGAGCAGCACGCTGGCACTCCTCGAACTCTAAAGAAAGGGAAAGCTCAGAAGCGGATGCGCAGCAGAACCTGCAGCACCACCAGACCGATGACGAAACCGATGCCGCCGCAAAGGATGGCCTGCAGCAAACGGTTTGTCGTTTTCTGCTGCTGCAGCAGCTCCTTGAGCAGGGCTTCGCTGTCATTGCCAGCGCCATGCCTGGACAGATACTGGTGCAGCACACGCGGAATGTCGGGCAGGATCTTGGCGTAACGCGGCGCCTGCGCCTGCAGCTCATGCCATAGGCGCTGCGGCCCCATCTGGTCCAGCATCCATTTCTCGAGGAATGGCTTGGCCGTGCTCCAGAGGTCAAGGTTGGGGTCGAGCTGACGGCCCAGGCCTTCGATATTGAGCAGCGTCTTTTGCAGCAGCACCAGTTGGGGCTGAATCTCGACCTGGAAACGGCGCGAGGTCTGGAACAGGCGCATCAGCACCATGCCCAGCGAGATTTCAGCCAGAGGCCGGTCGAAATAAGGCTCGCAGACGGCGCGGATGGCCGCCTCCAGCTCCTCGACGCGCGTCGTGGCCGGCACCCAGCCGCTTTCCACATGCAAGGCGGCAACACGCTTGTAGTCGCGGCGGAAAAAGGCCAGGAAGTTCTGCGCCAGATATTCCTTGTCGAACTCGGTCAGCGTACCGACTATGCCGAAGTCCAGCGAGATATAGCGCCCGAAGGTATCGGGCTCCAGGCTGACCATGATGTTGCCCGGGTGCATGTCGGCATGAAAGAAGCCGTCGCGGAACACCTGGGTAAAGAAGATGGTCACGCCATCGCGCGCCAGCTTGGGGATGTCCACGCCGGCTTCGCGCAGGCGCTCGACCTGGCTGATGGGCACGCCCTTCATGCGCTCCATCACCATCACGTCGGTGTGGCAGTAATCCCAGTGGATCTCGGGGATCAGCACCAGATCCAGCCCTTCCATATTGCGACGCAGTTGCGCGGCATTGGAGGCTTCGCGGATCAGGTCCAGCTCGTCATGCAGATAGTTGTCGAACTCGGCAACCACTTCCTTTGGCTTGAGGCGCTTGCCATCATGGGAGAGCTTTTCCAGCCAGCTCGCCATCATGTGCATCAGCGCCAGATCCTTGTCGATCACGGACTTCATGCCCGGGCGCAGCACCTTGACGGCGACATCGTGCTCGACGCCGGACTTGTCGCGAACCCTGGCAAAGTGCACCTGGGCGATGGACGCGCTGGCCACGGGCTCACGCTCGAAGCTGATGAAGATCTGCTCCAGCGGCTTGCGAAAGGAACGCTCGATGGTGTCCACCGCGATCTGGGAATCGAACGGCGGCACGCGGTCCTGCAGCTTGGCCAGTTCCTCGGCCACATCGGGCGGCATCAGGTCGCTGCGCGTAGACAGCACCTGACCGAACTTCACGAAGATGGGTCCCAGCTCTTCCAGCGCTTCGCGCAGGCGCACGCCACGTGGCTTGTCCAGCTTGCGGCCAAAGGTCAGCACGCCGCGCAGGCTGCGCAGACGCGGATGAGGAATCCCGGAGAGCACCAGCTCATCGAGTCCATAACGAAACACCACCCAGAGGATGGCCCAGCCCCGCAGAAAGCGGCTCATGGCTGTGTGTAATCGGCCCCGGGCATGGCTGCCACGGGTGCCGTGCCGGCAGGATTGGCGACATCGGCAGCAGAGGCAGACTTGCTGCCCATGCGTGCGCCGACGAACTGACGCAGCCCCTGTGCGGCCGTGCGTGCCACCTTGCCAATGGTGTGGGCCGGCACATCGCCAATCAGGCGAGCCAGATCCTCCTCCACATCCCACTTGACGTTATCCACCAGCCAATTGATCTCGGCGGCAAACTGCACATCGCCTTCGATGCGAATGCTGGGCTTGTCGCCACGCAAGGCCGTCTGGGCCAGCGACAGAGGAGAGGTCTCGGTGACTTCCAGCATCAGATCGGGTGCGGCCTCCGCAGGAGCCACGTCGAACAGGCCAGCAGGAGTGACCAGCAAGGCGACCGAATACTGGCGCCATTGCACGCGCGCAATACGTCCCTTCTGGCGCACGAGGCGGTCCATGGCCTCTTTTTCCTGCATCAGCACATGATTGAGGAAAAGCACCAGCCGCTGGTGCATTTCACTCACCAGCCATTCGGGAGCTTGGGGACCGGCCATCACGCGTTCGACGAGACCGCCCAGAAAAGAAAAAGGGGACTGTGTTGCCATAGTCCCCGATTATTCATGAAATTGATTCCCCCCTGTGGCGCTTTGCGCCTTCCCCCCAAGGGGGACGGCACCATCGCTGCGGGGCGGCGCTTATTGCAGCGCCTGCACGCCTGCCACCAGCCAGCCGCTGGTGCCACTCTTGGGCTTGGTCATGTTCCAGACTTCACGGAAGGGGCTGGGGCCTGCCGATGCCTCTTCGCGGATCATGCCGGAGAACTCGACGCTGGCCATATAGCCATTGCCCAGATCTTCGATGCCCAGCAGTTGCGCATCGATCATCAGCACGTCGGTGTGGTTGGGTTCACCGGCACGCTGGCTCTCGCGCTCGGACAGCTGGCTGCGGATTTCCGCGAGCATCTCGTCGGTCATCATGGAGCGCAGAGTGGTGATGTCGGATCTGTCCCAGGCCGACTGCAGCGTCACGAAGTTGCGCTTGGCTGCCGTGAGAAAACCTTCGGCATCGAAGTCTGCAGGCACGCCCCAGTTCTGCGAACCCGACAGGGCAGAGCCGATCATGGAGCCGCCAGCTGCAGCTGCGGCTTCGGGAATATGGTTCTGTTCCCAAGGACGAGCCGACGCGTCATTGCCCACTTTTTCGGGGTTGTACTGGCGTGCCTGAGGTGCATTCACATCACCGCCCAGATTGCCTGCGCCCTGAAAGGCGAATGGACTGCTGGTGCTCTGCACGGCAGGCGCTGCCTTGCGACGGCGCATGATCATGCCGACCACCACCATGATCACCATGGCCAGCAGACCGAACATCAGCATATTGGCAAAGGCTTCGCCCATGCCCAGCGAGTTGGCCAGCCAGGCCAGGCCCAGGCCTGCGGCCAGGCCGCCCAGCATGGCGCCCCATGGCTTCTTGGGTGCAGCGGCCGGAGCCGCTGCAGGCGGAGCAGCACGGTTTTGCTGCGCCGCACTCTGCTGCGGAGCCTGCTGGGTATTCTGAGCGGGAGCACGAGACGCTTCGCGTTGAGTGACGTTGCCCGACTGCTTGCCGAACGATGAGCCACCGCCCATGCGTTTTGCATCGGCCTGACCATGTGCCAACACCAGCATTGCCACCAAGGCGATTGACCAAAGTTTCTTCATCTCATCTCCCTTCTTATAGAAAGTCGCTACAAATCTGCGCACAGGGCGCACTTAACATTTGATTCCCACATGCAAGGCACAGACGCCTCCTGTCATGTTGTGATAGTCCACATGGCCAAAGCCGCATTGCTGCATCAGGGCCTTGAGCTCCTTCTGGCCTGGGTGCATGCGGATGGACTCAGCCAGATAGCGATAGCTTTCGGCATCGCCGGCAATCATCTTGCCCATGGTCGGCAAAATCTTGAACGAGTACCAGTCATAGACTTTCTCCAGCGGTTTGGCCACCTTGGAAAACTCCAGCACCAGCAGCTTGCCGCCGGGACGCAGCACGCGGTTCATTTCCTTGAGCGCTGCATCCTTGTGCGTCATATTGCGCAGACCGAAGGCCACGCTGACCAGATCGAAATAGTTGTCGGGGAAGGGCAGCTTTTCAGCATCGCAGACCAGCGTGGGCAGGATCACGCCCTTGTCGGTCAAACGGTCACGCCCCACGCGCAACATGGCTTCATTGATGTCGGTGTGCACCACCTGACCGCTGGCGCCCACCTTCTTGGAAAAAGCCAGGGACAGATCTCCTGTGCCGCCCGCGATATCCAGCGCCTTGTCGCCTTCCTTGAGGTTGGCCACCATCAGCGTGTAAGCCTTCCAGGCGCGGTGCAGACCGCCCGACATCACGTCGTTCATGACGTCGTACTTGGAAGCCACGGAGTCGAACACACCGCGTACGCGCGATGCCTTCTCGCTTTCATCAACAGTCTGGAATCCGAAGTGTGTGGAGCTCATAACAAAGAATGCTAAGCAGGCAGTGCTTGCGCGTACAGCGACAACCCCGTATGGCTACAGGCTTTGAAGCACTATGGTTTTTGGAAGGAATTCGCCTTGAGCGCTTATTTCACATGCGCTGCCAGCTATTGGAAATATAGCACCAGCCTCAATAACCCTGTACCGTATGCATGGGCTATGTGGCGTGTACGGGACGTTGCTGCCGGCTTTTGAGCCGACATGCAAGCCCCTGGGAGTCAAAGCTCAATGCACGCTGCAGCCATGACCGCCGGCGCCCTTCTCGGGCATGGGCGTGTCGCGCTCCACCCCGGCCTCTTCAAGGCGCTGCAGATATTGCTGCCACAGAGCATCCTGCTGGCTGCCCAGCTGGTAGAGGTATTCCCAGGTGTACAGACCGCTTTCATGCCCATCGCTGAAGAAGGGCTTGATGGCGTAGTTGCCGACCGGCTCTATGGTGTTGATGCCCACATCGCGCTTGCCGGTCTGCAGCACTTCCTGGCCCGGGCCATGGCCTTGCACTTCGGCCGAGGGCGAGTACACGCGTAGCAACTCGAACGGGATGCGGAAAGTCTTGCCGTCCGAATAAGAAACCTCCAGCACGCGCGATGCGCCATGCACGGTCAATGACTGGGGGGTGGGAGTATTGGCTTGCAGTCCTGCCATGGTTCTCTCCTAATCAATGCATAAAAGGGCAGCCTCAAGCTGCCCTTTGAATCTCCCGACGGAGATGAAAAACATCACGCGGCCCAGAGGGCCAACGCCTTTTGCAGCACTTCATCCACCTGAGGCAGCTGGCGTGCGATCTCAGCTTCGCGCTCTTCATTGCGCTCGCGCTGGGCCGCAGCCCAGACGGAAGCGGGAAAGTGGCTGTCCCAGTCATAGCGCGCAATCACATGCCAGTGCAGATGCGCCACCATATTACCGAGAGCCGCCAGGTTGATCTTGGTTGGAGCCAGTTGCTCGCGCAGCACGCGCTCCACCAGGGCCACGGCATCCATGCAGACAATGCGATCCGCCGCGCTCAGATCCGAGAACTCGGCCGCATGCTCATTCCAGACCACGCGATAGAAGGCCGGAAAGCCAGCTTCCGCTGCGCGGATCACGCGCAGCTTCTCACCGCTCCAGATCAATGCGCCGCCATCGGTTGCACACAGAGGACAATTTTCAACCAGCATCTGAAATCTCCATTGCAATGCTTCTTACCCACATCACTGCGATGTGACCCCAGCGCAGGCCAGAGACACCGAGGCAGGACCGCCCCGGCCTCCCTTGGGGAAGGCGCGGAGCGACTCAGGGGGCATCACACCAGCACACGCTCGATACCGCCCTGGTTGGCGCGATTGACATACTCGGCCATCCAGTTCTCGCCCAGAATATCGCGCGCCATCTCGACCACGATGTAGTCTGCTTCGAGCAGACCGTTGTTCAGATCGTTGCCGTAGCGGCTCAGGCCCTGCAGGCAGCTGGGGCAGCTGGTCAGGATCTTGACGTTGTCCTGGGCACCCAACTGACCGTTGTCGCGCAGCGCGGCCTCGCCCTTGCGGATCTCCTCGGTCTTGCGGAAACGGATCTGCGTGGAGATATCGGGACGCGTCACCCCCAGCGTGCCGGATTCGCCGCAGCAGCGCTCGCTCTTGAGCACGTTGTCACCCATCAAGGCCTTGACGGTCTTCATCGGGTCCTGCTGCTTCATGGGCGTATGGCAGGGGTCGTGGTACAGGTAAGCACCCTTGTTCTGCAGCGTGATGCCCTTTTCGAGCAGATATTCGTGGATGTCGATGATGCGGCAGCCGGGGAAGATCTTGTCGAACTGGTAGCCCTGCAACTGGTCATAGCAGGTACCGCAGCTCACCACCACGGTCTTGATGTCCAGATAGTTGAGCGTGGTCGCCACACGGTGGAAGAGCACACGGTTGTCCGTGATCATCTTCTCGGCCTTGTCGAACTGGCCCGAACCGCGCTGGGGATAGCCGCAGCACAGATAACCGGGCGGCAGCACGGTCTGCACGCCGGCATGCCAGAGCATGGCCTGCGTGGCCAGACCCACCTGACTGAACAGGCGCTCCGAGCCGCAGCCGGGGAAGTAGAACACCGCCTCGGTGTCCGACTTGGTGGCCTGCGGGTCGCGGATGATGGGCACGTAATCCTTGTCTTCGATATCCAGCAAGGCGCGCGCCGTCTTGGTCGGCAGACCACCGGGCAGCTTCTTGTTGATGAAGTGAATCACCTGCTCCTTGATGGGAGCCGTGCCCACGGATGCGGGCGGATGTGCGGTCTGCTTCTTGGCGACAGCCCCCAGCACGTCGGCCGCCAGGCGCTGGGCCTTGAAGCCCACACCCACCATGGCCGTGCGCATGAACTTGATGGTGTCGGGGTTGGTGGCATTGAGCATGGCCATGGCCAGCTTGTTGCCGGGACGGAAGCTCTTCTTGTCCATCTTGCGCAGCAGATTGCGCATATTCATGGTCACGTCGCCGAAGTCGATCTTGACCGGGCAGGGATTGAAGCACTTGTGGCAGACCGTGCAGTGGTCGGCCACGTCTTCGAATTCCTGCCAGTGCTTGATGGAGACGCCACGGCGTGTCTGCTCTTCGTAGAGGAAGGCCTCCACCAGCAGCGAGGTGGCCAGAATCTTGTTGCGCGGCGAGTACAGCAGATTGGCGCGCGGCACATGGGTGGCGCACACGGGCTTGCACTTGCCGCAGCGCAGGCAGTCCTTGACGGAGTTGGCGATGGCGCCGATGTCCGACTGCTGCATGATGATGGATTCATAACCCATCAGGCCGAAACTGGGCGTGTAGGCATTGGTCAGATCGGCAAACATCAGCGACTCGCGCGGCGAGCGACCGTCATGACTCTGGTGCGCCAGGGCATCCCACTCTTCGTTGCGGATCAGCTTGCCCTTGTTGAAGCGGCCTTCGGGGTCCACACGCTTCTTGTAATCGGCAAACGGTGCCAGCTCGGCATCCGAGAGGAATTCCAGCTTGGTGATGCCGATGCCGTGCTCGCCCGAGATCACGCCGTCCAGACTGCGCGCCAGTTCCATGATGCGGGCCACGGCTTCGTGCGCGGTCTGCAGCATTTCATAGTCGTCGGAGTTGACGGGGATGTTGGTGTGCACATTGCCGTCGCCGGCATGCATGTGCAGGGCCACCCAGACACGCCCCTTGAGCACGGTCTGGTGAATCTCGTTGACGGACTCGCGCAGCGGCTGGAAGGCAGCGCCCGCGAAAATCTTGGACAGCGGCTCCTTGAGCTGGGTCTTCCAGCTCGCACGCAGGCGGTGATCCTGCAGCTCGGGGAACAGCGTGGCCACGCCGTCCAGCCAGCCCTGCCAGAGCTCGCGCACCTCGGCCACCAGCGCCAGGGCCTGCTGCACGCGGTCTTCCAGCAGTTCGGCACTGGGGATGTCGCCGGCATCGTCGCTCTTGCCCAGGGGCAGATCGGAGTGCTTGAAGAAGCCGCTCAGCTCGTCGCAGAGCTTGAGCTTGTTGCGCAGCGACAGCTCGATATTGATGCGCTCGATGCCATCGGTGTACTCGGCCATGCGCGGCAGCGGAATCACCACGTCTTCGTTGATCTTGAAGGCGTTGGTATGGCGCGAGATCGCTGCCGTGCGCTTGCGGTCCAGCCAGAACTTCTTGCGCGCCTCGGCGCTGACGGCGGTAAAGCCCTCGCCGTTGCGTGAATTGGCGATGCGCACCACCTCGGCAGCCACGCGGGCCACTTCGTCGGCATCGTCACCGGCGATATCGCCCAGCAGCACCATCTTGGGCAGACGGCCGTTGCCCTTCTTGCTCTTGGTCGCGTAGCCCACGGCCTTGAGGTAGCGGTCGTCCAGATGTTCAAGGCCGGCCAGCAGCACGCCCGAGCGCTTTTGCTCGGCGAACATATAGTCCTTGATCTCGACGATGGAGGGCACGGCATCCTTGGCATTGCCGAAGAATTCCATGCAAACGGTACGCGTATGCGCCGGCATGCGGTGCACCACCCAGCGCGCGCTGGTGATCAGGCCGTCCGTGCCCTCCTTCTGGATGCCGGGCAGACCCGAGAGGAATTTGTCGGTCACATCCTTGCCCAGGCCTTCCTTGCGGAAGGTGTGACCGGGGATGTCCAGGCGCTCGGTGCGCACATAGGTCTTGCCGTCCGCCTCGAAGTACTTCAGCTCGAAACAGGCCATCTCGGCATCATGGATCTTGCCGAGGTTGTGATCCAGGCGTGTGACCTCCAGCCATTGCGCATCGGGCGTGACCATGCGCCAGGACACCAGATTGTCCAGGGCAGTACCCCAGAGCACGGCCTTTTTGCCGCCCGCGTTCATGGCGATATTGCCGCCTATGCAGGAGGCCTCGATGGAGGTCGGGTCCACGGCGAACACAAAGCCGCCGCGCTCGGCCGCATCGGCCACACGCTGGGTCACCACACCGGCTTCGGAGTAGATGGTGGGCACTTCGTGATCCACGCCGGGAATCATGCGCATCTCGACTTCGGTCAGCGCTTCCAGCTTCTCGGTGTTGATGACCACCGAGCGCCAGGTCAAAGGTATGGCGCCACCCGTGTATCCAGTACCGCCTCCGCGCGGAATGATGGTCAGACCGAGTTCGATGCAGCCCTTGACCAGACCGGCCATCTCGGCTTCGGTATCGGGCGTCAGCACGACAAACGGGTATTCGACGCGCCAGTCGGTCGCATCGGTCACATGGGCCACGCGCGACAGACCGTCGAACTTGATGTTGTCCTTGGCGGTATAGCGACGCAGCGTCTTCTGCGCGCGGCGGCGCAGCTGCTCGGCCTCGACAAAAGTGGCGTTGAATTCATGCACGGCGCGGTGGGCCGCTTCCACCAGCTGACCCACCAGCTGATCGCGCAGCGCATCCTCGTTGGGCTCGCGGCGCTTGTCGATCTCGGCCAGGCGATGCTCCAGCGCCTCGACCAGCGACTTGCGGCGGTCAGGGTTGTGGATCAGGTCGTCCTGAAGATAGGGATTGCGCTGCACAACCCAGATATCCCCCAGCACTTCGTAGAGCATGCGGGCGGATCGGCCGGTACGGCGTTCCTGACGCAGCTGATTGAGCACATCCCACATGGATGAGCCCAACAGACGAATCACAATCTCACGGTCAGAGAACGATGTGTAGTTATAGGGAATCTCGCGCAGTCGTGCGGGTTCGGCAGCCTGGGCCTGGAGGGCGGCAGCCAACGCAATCGGTACATTCATGGGGGTAGACCGTGTCGGGCGCCCTCTGTGTGGCGCCCCTAAGCCAGTGGGATGACGATTTTAAGCGACGGAGGCTCAGCCATGCTTTGCTATGGGTTCTGAGTGGCCAGCCCTGCTATCGCCAAAGCAGCAAGCCCCATCGGCATTTCGCAGGCGATCCGCTGCATGACGATGCACAAAGGCGCTGCGAACCCGTTCACCGCTGCACGCAGCCAAAGGGTAGATGAATCTTTCATAGGCTATTTAGACAAAAATCATACATTTCCGAATCAAAAACAACTCAATACGAAAGACTACCAACAACAAACGAAATGCCGTTGACCTAGAATGGCGCAGCTTCGCGCACCATCAGATGTCACCTGATCGTCATACAAAGGCTTGTGACTGCGGGTTCTGCCCATGGTGCGGCGCGTTGCCCATGCAAACAATGACATCCATATGTCATACGGATGACTTAGTGTGCATCACCGCATATTTCGTCAACGATCGTTAGAGGAGCCTTCATGCAATTCAAGCAACTGGCCATGGCCGCCGCCGTCGCCGCTACTACTTTCTCGGCACAAGCCGTCACCGAAATCCAATGGTGGCACTCGATGACTGCCGTGAATAACGAGTGGGTCAATGACCTGGCCAAGCAGTTCAACGAAAGCCAGAAGGATTACAAGGTCGTGCCCACGTTCAAGGGTGTGTACGACGAATCCATGACGGCCGCGATTGCAGCCTTCCGCTCGGGCAACGCCCCTCACATCCTGCAGGTGTTTGAAGTGGGTACTGCCACCATGATGGCTTCCAAGGGTGCGACGGTGCCCGTGGGCAAGGTGATGCAGGACGCCGGCGTCGCTTTCGATCCCAAGACCTACATTCCCGCCGTGGCCGGTTACTACACGGCCCCCAACGGCCAGATGCTGAGCTTCCCCTTCAACAGCTCGACAACCATCTTCTACTACAACAAGGACGCCTTCAAGAAGGCCGGCCTGAACCCCGACGTCGCCCCCAAGACCTGGCCCGAAGTCTTTGCTGCCGCCAAGAAGCTCAAGGAAAGCGGCCACAGCTGCCCCATGACTCTGGCATGGCAAGGCTGGACCCAGCTGGAGTCCTTCTCCACCTGGCACAACGTGGAATTCGCCACCGAGCACAACGGTCTGAGCGCCAACGGCTACAAGGCGCGCATGAAGATCAACTCGCCTCTGCACGTCAAGCACATCGACAACCTGGCCGCAGCAGCCAAGGCTGGCGAGTTTGTCTACAAGGGTCGCGCCTCCACTTCCCAGGCTTCGTTCACCGCCGGTGAATGCGCCATGATCCAGACTTCGTCCGGCTTCTACGGCGATGTGGCCAAGAACGCCAAGTTCAACTACGCCCTGGCTCCCTTGCCCTACTATCCCGATGTCAAGGGCGCTCCCCAGAACACCGTGATCGGCGGCGCTTCGCTATGGGTCATGGCTGGCAAGAAGGCCGAAGAGTACAAGGGCGTGGCCAAGTTCTTCGAGTTCCTGTCGCAAACCAAGGTACAGGCCGCTTCGCACCAGCGCACCGGCTACCTGCCCGTGACCATGGCGGCCTATGACCTGACCGAAAAGTCCGGTTTCTACGCCAAGCACCCCGGCACCGACACCGCCGTGACGCAGATGATCCGCAAGGTGACCGACAACTCGCGCGGCATCCGTCTGGGCAACTACGTGCAGATCCGTACCATCGAGGACGAAGAACTCGAACAGGTGTGGGCTGGCAAGAAGACCGGCAAGCAGGCGCTGGACTCCATCGTGAGCCGTGGCAACGAACTGCTGGCTCGCTTCGAGCGCTCCTACAAACAGTAAACCCTCCAGGCACCCGCAAGGGTGCCGCCAAGGCCTGCGGGGCCTTCAAACAAGGCTCTGCACCCCCAAATACCCCGTTGACTGCACCCAGGCTCCGGCGGTTTTTTTATTTGTAACTCCTCATGGAAAAACGCGTTCTTTTCCGATCCAAGTGGCTTCCCTGGGTGCTGATCACCCCCCAGCTACTGATCATCGGCATCTTCTTCTTCTGGCCCGCCGGTCAGGCTGTGCTCCAGTCATTCCAGATGGAAGACGCGTTCGGCATGAGTACCGAATGGGTTGGCCTGGACAACTTCCGCCAGTTGTTCGCCGACCCCACCTATCTGAATTCCTTCAAGCGCACAGCACTGTTCTCGGTGCTGGTGGCCGGCGTCGGCATTGCCGTTTCGCTGGCTCTGGCCATCTTTGCGGATCGCATCATCCGCTTTGCCATGGTCTACAAGACCTTGCTGATCATCCCCTACGCAGTGGCTCCCGTGATCGCGGGCGTGCTGTGGGTCTTCATGTTCTCGCCCTCCATCGGTGTGGTGACCCATTACATGGGCAAGCTGGGCTATGAATGGAACCATCTGATGAACGAAAACCAGGCCATGGCCCTGATCGTCATCACCTCGGTGTGGAAACAGATTTCCTACAACTTCCTGTTCTTCCTCGCCGGACTGCAGTCCATTCCCAAGGCACTGATCGAAGCCGCGTCCATCGACGGTGCCGGCCCATGGCGCCGCTTCTGGAACATCCAGCTGCCGCTGCTCTCGCCCACCACCTTCTTCCTGCTGGTGATCAACGTCGTCTACGCCTTCTTCGACACCTTCGGCATCATTGATGCAGCCACGCAGGGCGGCCCCGGCCAGTCCACATCGATTCTGGTCTACAAGGTCTACCAGGACGGTTTCAAGGCGCTGGACCTGGGCGGCTCCGCAGCCCAGTCCGTGATCCTGATGCTGATTGTTGTCGTGCTGACTGTGATCCAGTTCCGCTATGTTGAAAAGAAAGTGCAGTACTGATCATGGTCGATCGTAATCCCTGGCTTGCCTTCATCTCCCACGCCGTGCTGCTGCTGGGCGTGGCCATCGTGGCCTTTCCGCTGTATCTGGCGCTGGTCGCATCCACCCATACGGCGGACGCCATCGTGCAGTCCCCCATGCCGCTGCTGCCCGGCTCGCATATGTGGGAAAACTACCGCGACGCCCTGCTCGGTTCGGGCAAGCTCGGCTCCAACACCAATGTCGTGCAGATGATGTGGGTGAGCTTTGTCGTGGCCATGGTCATCACCGTGGGCAAGATCGCCATCTCGCTGCTGTCGGCCTTTGCCATCGTCTACTTCCGCTTCCCGTTCAAGATGGTCTGCTTCTGGGCGATTTTCCTGACGCTGATGCTGCCCGTGGAAGTGCGTATCCTGCCCACCTACAAGGTCGTGGCCGAGCTGGGCATGCTCAACAGCTACGCCGGCCTGACCCTGCCCCTGATTGCTTCGGCAACCGCCACCTTCCTGTTCCGTCAGTTCTTCCTGACCGTGCCGGACGAGCTGGTGGAGGCCGCCCGCATCGACGGCGCCGGCGCCATGCGCTTTTTCAAGGACATCCTGGTGCCCTTGTCCAAGACCTCGATTGCCGCGCTGTTCGTGATCCAGTTCATCTACGGCTGGAACCAGTACCTGTGGCCGCTGCTGATGACCACCTCGGAAGACATGTACCCCGTAGTGATCGGCATCAAGCGCATGCTGGCCGGTGGTGAAGCCGCTGTGGACTGGAACATTGTGATGGCGACCGCCATTCTGGCCATGCTGCCCCCGACAGCCGTGGTGATGCTGATGCAAAAGTGGTTTGTCAAAGGCCTGGTGGATACCGAGAAATAAAGCTCGCCCCCACTGCCTCCGCCACCTTCTTTTGACCCATTGAACGAATACCTGGAATACCTCTCATGGCATCCATCTCCCTGAAGAACATCGTCAAGCGCTACGGCACCGGCAAGTCCGCCGTACCCGTCATCCACGGCATCAACGTCGAAATCAACGACGGCGAATTCATCGTGCTGGTCGGCCCTTCGGGCTGCGGCAAGTCCACCCTGCTGCGCATGATCGCCGGCCTCGAAGAAATCACCGACGGCGACCTGCTGATCGGCAGCAACAAGGTCAACGACCTGGAGCCCGCCAAGCGCAATATCGCCATGGTGTTCCAGAACTACGCGCTCTACCCCCACATGAGCAACTACGAGAACATGGCCTACGGCCTGAAGCTCGCCAAGGTGCCCGAGGACGAGATCAAGCGCCGCGTGGACAAGGCTGCCAAGATTCTGGAGCTGAGCCATCTGCTGGACCGCAAGCCGCGCCAGCTCTCCGGCGGCCAGCGCCAGCGCGTGGCCATGGGCCGCGCCATCGTGCGCCAGCCCCAGGTCTTTCTGTTCGACGAGCCCCTGTCCAATCTGGACGCCAAGCTGCGCGGCCAGACCCGCCTGGAAATCCAGAAGCTGCACGCCGAGCTGGGCATCACCAGCCTGTTCGTGACCCACGACCAGGTCGAGGCCATGACCCTAGCCCAGCGCATGGTGGTGATGAACGGCGGCAATGTGGAGCAGTTCGGCACGCCCGAAGAGGTCTATCACACGCCCGCCTCCACCTTTGTGGCTGGCTTCATCGGCTCTCCTCCCATGAACCTGCTCAAGCACTCGCCCAACGGCAAGCCCGGCATGATCCTGGGCATCCGACCCGAGCATATCGACCTGGTGGAAGCCGGCGGCGTGGAGTTCAAGGTCCAGACCGTGGAACTGCTGGGCGCCGAACGCCTGCTCTATGGCAAGGTGGGCGACGAAGACGTCACCGTGCGCGTGGAAGAAGGCAAGCCCTATCCCAAGCCCGGTGAAACGGCCCGCATCTCGGCGCGCGAAGACCGCCTGCACTGGTTCAACGCCGAAACCGGCAAACGCGTATAAATCGAAACACCCCCTGAGCGGCTTCGCCGCTTCCCCTGCTGGGCGCCTGGCGCCCGAGGGGGACGGCAACTTCGCTGCGAGGCGGCCCTGTCTCGGTGCCCTGGCACCGTGAATGCGCAGCCCTCAAGAACGAGTCCACGGACGCCAATGACCGACTCAATCTCATCGCATGCATACGCTCATGACTGCAGAATTCCTTCTGCCATAAACTTCTCCAAGCGCCCAAGCCCACGCTGACGGCGCTTTTTTCACGTCTACATGGGCGCAAATCCACTATGACTACTGCTTTGAAACCCTGGCCCTATCCCCGCTGGGTGGCCCACCGCGGCGCCGGCAAGCTGGCACCTGAGAACACCATGAGCGCCTTCCGTCTGGGCGCGCAGCATGGCTACCGCTTTTTTGAATGCGATGCCAAGCTCAGCCAGGACGGCGTGCTGTTTCTGATGCATGACGCCACGCTGGAGCGCACCACCAACGGCCACGGCATTGGCGGCGAACTGAGCATGGGCGAGATCGCCCAGCTCGACGCCGGCAGCTGGCACTCGCGCGCCTATGCGGGCGAGGCCCTGCCCACGCTGGAAGCCCTGGCACGCTGGTGCCTGGCCAACCATCTGCACCTGAATGTGGAGATCAAGCCGACCCCGGGCCAGGAACTGGAAACCGGCCGTGCCTGCGGCGAGCTGATGCAGCGCATCTGGCCGCAAACCGAGGTACAGCCGCTGTTCACCTCGTTCAAGTCCGAGTCGCTCAAGGGCGCCCGCGAGACCGCAGCCCATATTCCGCGCGGCCTGCTGGTGGACAAGCTGGCCGACGCCAGCGGCGACTCCGACCTGAAGCTGGCCCTGGAGCTGGACTGCAGCGCCATGGTGCTCAACCATGCGCTGTGGACACCCGAGCTGGTGGCCAAGGTGCATGGCGCCGGCCTCTACTGCAGCAGCTACACCGTCAACGACCAATGGGCCGCACAGCGCCTGATAGACCTGGGCACAGACGGCATCATCACCGATCATGTGGACATGTTCAGCCCTGCGCAGACAGGCGCTCAGCTGTAAATCAGTAGCTGCTTACGCAGATCCATCTTGAATTTCAGTATCAATCAATGCTGAATTTCTCTCTAATCAAGCGCAAGCAGCTTCGATACCCATAGCAAAACAAAGGCCCGGCCACGCAAAGTGACCGGGCTTTTTTGCGCTCAAAGGCATCAAAAACTGGCGTGCCCCAGCAAAGGGACAGCGAGGAAGGGCCGCCCCGCACCGAGGCTGTCGTCCCCCTTACCTAGCGCAAAGCGCGTAGAGAAAGGGGGAAGGCGCGCAGCGCCTCAGGGGGTTAATCCAGCTTCGTACCCGAGGCCTTGACGGCTGCCGCCCAGCGCGGAGTCTCGCCGGCCAGGAACTTGCCGAAGGCCTCGGAGCCGAGGAAGGCCGGATCGGCGCCCTGCTCCACCATGCGGCTCTTCACATCGGGCAGGTTCATCACCTGCTGGAAGGCATTGCTGAGCTTGGCCGTCACCTCCTTGGGCAGGCCGGCAGGCGCGAGGAAGCCATAGAAGCCCACTACCTCGAAGCCCTTGAGGCCGGACTCTATGGCGGTCGGCACCTCGGGCAGCGCGGGATTGCGTTCCTTGCTGGTCACGGCCAGGGCGCGCACCTTGCCCTGCTTGTGATAAGCGGCCGCCTGGGGAATGCTCTCGGCCATGAACTGCACCTGGCCACCGATCAGATCGGTGAACGCAGGCGCGCTGCCCTTGTAGGGAATGTGCACCAGGTCCACGCCTGCAGCGCTCTTGAACATCTCGGGCACCAGATGGCTGATACCGCCGTTGCCGGCCGAGCCGAAGTTGATCTTGCCGGGGTTGGCCTTGGCATAGGTCGTGAACTCGGTCAGCGTCTTGGCCGGCACCTTGTTGTTGACCAGCAGCGCCAGCGGCTGCATGGCGGTGCGGGCAATCGGCGTGAAATCCTTGAGCGTGTTGTAGGGCAGCTTGCTGTAGAGCGCAGGGTTGATGACCATCACGCCGGTATTGGCCAGCATCAGCGTGTAGCCGTCGGCGGGCGAGCGCATCACGTCCTGTGCTCCCACCGAGCCGCCCGCTCCGGGCTTGTAATCCACCACCAGCGGCTGACCGAGCACGCCCTGCAGCTTGTCGGTCAGCAGACGGGCATGCTGGTCCAGCGGTCCGCCGGCGGGAAAGCCCAGCACGATGCGAATCGGCTTGGTGGGAAAGGCGTCCTGAGCCTGTGCGCACGCGGACAAAAGCAGGCCTGCGCCAGCCATCAGGCCGGCCAGTATGTTCATTGAAGTCTTCTTCATTGTTGTCTCCTTGGTTTTAGAAATCATCGGCCGCACGAAGCGCTGTCCGGGCAGCCTGATCTGGTAGCCAGCCTGCGCTGGATCGCAGCATTCGAGCCATGATTTGAGCCATGGCGGGAGCCGGCCGGCATAAAAAAGCGCTTCTCGATGGAAGCGCTTGGATGCCTGAGTGCCAAGCGGCAATCAGCGCTTGGGCTGCCAGGCCAGCGCCTTGTTCTGCTGCTCGGCCACCTGGGCAATGCTGAGCTTGTTGGCCGCTTCGTCGCGGCGCTTGGCGGCGTCGCCACCCAGCTCCATGGCTGCCAGGTTGTACCAGAAGTAGGCCCTGGCATTGTCACGCGCCACACCCTGACCCTGTGCATAGACCATGCCCAGGTTGTACTGGGCAGCGGCATCGCCCTGCTCGGCCGCACGCTGATACCACTGCACGGCCTTGCCGTAGTCGCGCGCAGCGCCCTGGCCTTCGGCGTACATCACGCCCAGGCGGTTCTGTGCACCAGAATGACCTTGCTCGGCTGCCGCGGCATACCACTTCATCGCCTGAGCGGGGCTGGCGGCACTGCCCTGACCATCGGCATACAGACGCGCCAGGTTGAACTGGGCCGAGGCATCGCCCTTGTCGGCTGCGCGGCGGAACCACTGCATGGCCGTCGCATAGTTCTGCGGCACACCACGGCCTTCGGCGTACAAGGTGCCCACGTTGTTGATGGCGGCGGCATGGCCTTGCTCGGCTGCCTTCTGATACCACTGCAGGGCCGTGCCGTAGTTCTGGGGCGTGCCCAGACCTTCGGCATAGATGGTGCCCAGGTTGTACTGTGCATCGGCATGATTCTGGTCGGCCGCGCGCTGGAACCATTGCGCCGCATAGGCAGGGCTTTGCTCCACCCCCAGACCGTAAAGATACAGACGGCCCAGATGGTTCTGGCCGTCGGCATTCCACTGCTCGGCACTCTTCTGGAACCAGGACGCCGCCAGCTTGTAGTCGCGCGGAACACCCACGCCATCCATATACATGCGGCCCAGGCTGTTCTGGGCCCTGGCATCGCCCTGCTCGGCAGCGCGCTGCAGCCACTGGGCAGCCTGCACGGGGTCCAGCTTCACGCCCACGCCGTCGGACAGCATGGAGCCCAGCTGGTTCTGCGCTTCCGCATGGCCTTGATCGGCGGCTTTCTTGAACCAGTCTGCAGCCGTCATGTAGTTCACGGCCACGCCATTGCCCTTAAGGTAGCGCTGGCCCAGCTCGAACTGGGCCGTCACATGGCCTTGCGCAGCGGATTTTTCCAGCCACTGGGCAGCGGTGCTGAAGCTCTGGGGCACGCCCAGACCTTCCTGATAGAGGTGGGACAGGTTGTACTGGGCCACGGCATTGTTCTGCTGCGCCGCGCGGCCATACCACTGGGCAGCCTCGCGATAGTTCTGCGGCAGGCCCTGGCCGTTGGCATACAGTGCCCCCAGGCTGTTCTGGGCACCCGCATGCCCCTGGGCTGCGGCCTTGCGGAACCATTGCGCGGCTGTGGCGGCATTCTGGGGCACGCCCTGTCCATGCACATACATTTCGCCCAGCTGGTTCTGCGCCTTGGCATCGCCGCGCTCGGCAGCCTGCAGCGGACCGGCAGTGGAGGCCACGCGTGTGCCGGCAATCGGCAGCGGGCCGTATTGCAGACGGCTGAATTCAAACTGGGGGCCCGATGTGGCGGCTCTGGAATCGCGCAAAAAATTCATGCGACCTTCCGCACCGGTTTGCGCGGATGCGCTCTGGGCAAAGGCCGCCAGACTCGACATGACCAGCGCTGCGATGGGAGTGAACTTCATTCCGGTACGATTCCTAGACGCTTGTTGTTACATCAGACATACGATGACACCAACCTGCGAGCGTAACTGATTCTGATAGCAGCTTCGATAAGGAATCCCTCAATCGCGGCATCCTAGCCACAGTTTTTTGACATTTGACCGTGACATGAAAAAGCCCGGCAAAGCCGGGCCTGGAGCGATGGACTGGTTTCAGCCTCTGGTCATCTGCTGGCGCACATAGTCCGCCAGCACCTGCATGAGCTCGGCAAAATGCGTGCGCAGCGGCTCGAAGCCGGCATTCGGTTCGCGCGTGTCCTCATCCATATAGACGGGGCGACGGATCTCGATCTGCATCGAGTGGCGATTGAGCTGCGGCTGGCCTATGCGCCCGATCAACTCCACACCCTTGTAGGGCTCGTTGTAGGCCACGCTGTAGCCAAAGCCCTTGAGCGTATCGCCCACCAGATGGATGAACTCGGGCGCGCAGGTCGTGCCGTCGCGGTCGCCCAGCACGAAGTCGGCCAGCGGCGGCGCATCGCTGCGTCCCAGTCGCTGGTACACATCGTTGGGCATGGAGTGCAGATTCAGGTGCCACACGGCCCCGAAGCGCGCCACGCTGTCGTCGATGGCCTGCGCCAGCGCCGCGTGATAGGGGCGCCAGTAGCGCTCGATACGGTGCTGCACTTCGGCCACGGTGCGCTTGCGCTCATACAAGGAAGTGGCCACGCCGGCCTTGCTGATGCGCTGCCAGATCAGGCCCAGTCCCTGCTGTGTCTTGATGCTGGGCGACAGCGGCGCCGGCCACTCGCCCTCGATCTGCGCAGGGTCCAGGTCGGACTCGTTGCGATTGGGATCGACATAGGTACGCGGAAAAGTCGCTTCCAGCAATGTGGCGCCGAACTCGGGCCAGCGGTCCCAGAGCGCGGCCACATGCGTGTCCTCGCCGCGGCGCAGCAGACTCATGGGCACGACGGTGCCGAAGTCCTCGGGGTAGGCCGTGCCGCTGTGCGGCGAGTCGCAGACTATGGGCAGAACCTCGCCCCGGGCCGGGTGCACCAGCACCGGCTCGGCCGGTCTGGCTTGCAGAAAATCAGGCACAGACATTCAAACCTTCATCAGTCCAGCTTGATATTGGCGCGCTTGGCCACGGCCGTGTAACGCTCGATCGCGGTCTTGATCTGCTTGGCAAACTGCTCGGGCGTGTTGCCCATGGACTCGCCGGAGATGGACTTCTGCTTTTCCAGATAGTCGGGCGAAGCCATGACCTTGTGCGCCGCAGCGTTGAGCTTGTCGATGATCGCTTTGGGTGTGCCCGCAGGCGCCACCAGGCCGAACCAGCCGCCGTCACCCATCTGAGGATAGCCCAGCTCGGTATAGGTGGGCACATCGGGCAGCACATCGCTGCGCTTGAGCGCCAGCACGGCCAGAGGACGCAGCTGGCCGGCCTTGATATGCGGCAGGGTCGAAGGCAGGTTGTCCGTCATGGCATTGACCTGCCCGCCCAGCGCATCGGTAATGGCCTGGCCCGCACCCTTGTAGGGAATGTGCAGCAACTGGATACCAGCCAGATTCATGAAGTTCTCGATATTGGCATGACCCAGGGAACCCGTGCCCGGCGATGCAAAGGTGTACTTGTCGGGGTTGGCCTTGGCCAGTGCAATGAATTCCTTCATGGTCTTGGCAGGCACGCTGGCGTTCACCACGAACACGCTGGGCACGCTCATCACATTGGTGATGGGGGCGAAGTCCTTGATCGCGTCATAAGGCAGCTTGCGGAAGATGGCCGGATTGGAGCCATGGGTGGACACCGTGGCCATGCCGATGGTGTAGCCGTCGGGTGCCGCCTTGGCGATTTCAGTCGCCCCGATGGAGCCGCCCGCGCCGCCCTTGTTGTCCACCACCACGGACTTGCCCAGCACCGTGCTCATTTTCTCGGCCAGCAGACGCGCCACCATGTCGGTGGACCCGCCGGCGCCAAAGGGCACAACCAGGCGGATGGGGCGATTGGGGTAGTCCGCTGCGGCATTGGCAGCGAACGCGGGGGACAGCGCGGCTGCCGCTGCGCAGGCGGCAATGGACGACAGAACGGTACGACGAATGGCCATGCGGCTTCTCCTTGGATCTCTTGAAAGACTGGTTATGGGCCGGTTCAGAGCGTTTCACCGGACGCTCCGACCTTTGTTTCATTCTGTGCCCCAGGCCGCATGGCGAAAAGCGACAAGACGGCACGCAAGTATTACCAACCGTCATAATCCAAACCGTCATGCGCATGCACTCTCCCTCCCTCTCCGAACTTCACGCCTTTGCCGCGGCCGCCCGCCTGGGCAGTTACTCGCTCGCTGCGCAGGAGCTGTATATGACGCAGGGCGGCATCAGCCGGGCCATCGCCAGGCTTGAGGAACATCTGGGCTTTGCCCTGTTCGAGCGCCTGGGCAGACGCAACGCGCTCACCGCAGCAGGACAGGACTATCTGCAGGCGATAGAGCCTGCCGTGATGGCGATAGAGGCCGCGTCGGCCGCCGCCCGCAGGCGCCGCCACGGGCCGCAGCTGCGCCTGTCGGTCGTTCCCACGCTGTTCAGCCACTGGCTGATTCCGCGCCTGCCCGACTTCAACCGCCGTCATCCGCAAATCATGCTTTCCTTCGCGCCCTACCGGCGCGACGATCCACTCAATGCGCCTGAGATCGATGCCTGGATTCGCGTCGGCAGCCAGCAATGGCCGGCGGGCGTGGAGGCCGAGTATGTGATCGGCCGCGACCTCATCCCCATCTGCCACCCGCGCGAGCTGCAGGGACCGAACCCCATCCGCAGCGAGCAGGATTTGCTGAGCCGCCCGCTGCTATTCCACACCAACTACCCGGGCAACTGGGCCAGCTGGATGCAGGCCCGGGGCCTGAGCCAGCCCTGCCCCGCCCCGGTCGCGGACTTTGAGACCGTGGCCTTGCTGGTGCAGGCCGTGGCCGCGGGCATGGGTGTGGCCATGGTACAGCGCTGCCTGGTGGAGGAGGATCTGGCCTCGGGCCGCGTGGCTCTGGCGCTGGATGCGCCGGTGCATATCGAACGCGGCTACTTTCTGTGCCAGCAAGGCAACCGCCCCCCCACGGAGACCTTGAAGCAGTTTCGCCGCTGGATACTGGAGCAGGCCGGGCCCAGGGCCGTCAGCGACTGAGGCCTGGCCAGACACTGGCGCGAATACAACAGGCACTCTTGAGTCAGATCAAGATTTCACGCAAAACAGCTTTCCGGCCGGTACGCCAATCAGCGCCAGGCTCTGGAAAGCACCCACTGGCAGCAGGCACTTGTGCAGACCAGTGCGGCATAAGCGAGCATCTTGCCGTCGCGTGAAAACAGCCAGAGACTGAGCAGCAAAACCGCCCCACCCAATATGAAATTAATAGCTACCTGCGCAATCAAGGATTGGGCTCCAGCCTTGTTTTGCTTTAAAACGCGAGCACAGATTGCCAGGCCCAGAGCGAGAAAAAACGCAGGGGCGAGGAAGTTGAGTAAATGATTAACGCTCGCAACAAAATCCATGGCAACAATCGATTCCAAGGCTTTGAGCCCGGGGGGTGCCCAATTCGGTACTAAATTTTATAATCCCCTGTTATGGCAGTCTGGGCTTTAGGTATCAATCACCACACGGCTCCGCTCGATATGCGGGGCCGTTTTGCGTTCGCGCTCGATCAGATCGCGCCGACGCTGCAAGGCCTGCGCGCATCTCTGTCCCACGCTGGCAGGGCTCACAGCGCCGTGGAAACCGCCATCCTCTCCACCTGCAACCGCACCGAGATCTACTGCGCTGCCGACGCCCCTGCCATGGATCACACCATGCACTGGCTGGCCAACAGCGGCGGCGTGGCGCCTGAATTGCTGCGCCAGCACTCGTATCTGCTGCAGGATGGCTCGGTCGCCCGCCACGCCTTCCGCGTGGCCTCGGGGCTGGACTCCATGGTGCTGGGCGAGGCGCAGATCCTCGGCCAGATGAAGAACGCCGTGCGCGCGGCCGAGACTGCGGGTGCCCTGGGCACCACGCTCAACCAGTTGTTCCAGCGCAGCTTTGCCGTGGCCAAGGAAGTGCGCAGCTCCACCGAGATCGGCGCACACAGCATCTCCATGGCTGCCGCTGCCGTGCGCCTGGCCGGCCAGCTGTTCGAAGACCTCAGCAAGATTCGCGTGCTCTTCGTGGGCGCGGGCGAGATGATCGAGCTGGTCTCCACCCACTTCGCCGCCCGCAACCCCAGGCAGATCACCATCGCCAACCGCACCATGGAGCGCGGCGAGAAGCTCGCCGCCCAGTTCGGCGCCGGCACCATGCGTCTGGCCGACCTGCCCGAGCATCTGCACGAGTACGACGCCATCATCAGCTGCACGGCATCCACCCTGCCCATCATCGGCCTGGGTGCCGTGGAGTCCGCTCTCAAGAAGCGCAAGCGCCGCCCCATCTTCATGGTCGATCTGGCCGTGCCCCGCGATATCGAATCCGAGGTCAAAGACCTCAACGACGTCTATCTCTATACCGTGGACGATCTGGCAACCGTCGTGCGCACCGGTCAGGCCCAGCGCCAGGCCGCCGTGCAACAGGCCGAAGTCATCATCGACACCGGCGTGCAGAGCTTTATGCAGTGGATGGACCAGCGCAATCCCGTGGGCGGCGCGGTCTCGCTGATCCAGCAGGTCAATGCCCAGGCCGACGAATGGCGTGCGCTGGAAATTGCCCGCGCCAAAAAGCTACTGGCCAAGGGCGAAGACATCGATACCGTGCTGGAAGCGCTCTCGCGCGGCCTCACACAGAAAATGCTGCACGGCACCATGGCCGAGCTGCACAAGGGCGATGCCGAAGAGCGCGCCCAGACTGCAGACACCGTCTCCCGTCTGTTCCTGCGCGCCAGCCGCAACCCCAGCAAGCTTTAGCGGCGCTCGCCCGCTTGGTCGCTGCCGTCCTAGCGCAGCGCAAGGCCCGACCGTGGCCATCCCTCTTCCCTGACTCCACAAAGGTGAGCACTCTCACCTTTCCCAAGCCCTAGGTACCCCCTATGCAAGACTTTTTGCGCAACCAGCTCGAACGCTATGCCCAACGCCTGCAGGAGCTGGATTTTCTGCTCTCGCGCGAAGACATCATGGGCGACATGAAGCAGTACCGCACCATCTCGCGCGAACATGCCGATGTGACGGCCATTGCCAGTCGCTACACCCGCTACCTGCAGACCGAAGCCGACATCGCCGCCGCGCGTGAAATGCTGGACGACCCCGACATGGCCGAAATGGCTCAGGAAGAGATCGGCAGCGGCGAGGCCGAGCTGATCAAGCTCGAGGACGAACTGCAGCGCCTGCTGCTGCCCAAGGACCCCGACGATGCCCGCCCCGCCTTTGTCGAAATCCGCGCCGGCACGGGTGGCGACGAATCGGCCCTGTTTGCCGGTGACCTGACCCGCATGTACACCCGCTACGCCGCCAACGTGGGCTGGAAGGTGGAAGTGATGAGCGCCAGCGAAAACGAAATCGGCGGCTACAAGGAAGTCGTGCTGCGCATTGAGGGCGACAATGTGTACGGCGCGCTGCGCTTTGAGTCGGGCGGCCACCGCGTGCAGCGTGTGCCCGCCACCGAAACCCAGGGCCGCATCCACACCAGCGCCTGCACCGTGGCCGTGATGCCCGAGCCCGACGAGGCGGAGGCCATCACCCTCAATCCCGCCGATCTGCGCATCGACACCTTTCGCGCCAGCGGTGCCGGCGGCCAGCACATCAACAAGACCGACTCCGCCGTGCGCGTGGTCCACCTGCCCACGGGCATCGTGGCCGAATGCCAGGACGGGCGCAGCCAGCACAGCAACAAGGCCAAGGCCCTGCAGGTACTGCAGGCCCGCATCCAGGAAAAGGAACGCAGCGAGCGGGCCGCCAAGGAAGCGGCCATGCGCAAGGGCCTGATCGGCTCGGGCGACCGCAGCGACCGCATCCGCACCTACAACTTTCCCCAGGGCCGCCTCACCGACCACCGCATCAACCTCACGCTGTACAAGCTGCTGGCTGTGATGGAAGGCGATCTGGGCGACGTGATCCAGGCCCTGCAACATGCACGCGAGGCCGAGTTGCTGGCAGAGCTGGCCGCTTCCTGAGTCTGCAGGCACCGGCAGGCTGCAGCCGGCTCGAGCCGGGTCCGTTCGAACGCTTCGCCAGAAATGGGAACAATTTCAAGATGACACAGCGCTTTTTGCCGGTTCTGGTTTCTGCCCTGCTATCCGGCCTGTTGTTCGCATCGACCGCCGCCCAGGCTCAGGCCTTGCGCAAGCCATCGGCCTATGACTCGGGTGCGGGGCGCCCGGTTGACGCCAGCGGCAACCGCAACGCTCCTGCCAGCCTGCCGGCCCTGACCAGCCGCGCCGATTTCGATCGCGTGGCCCGCATCTTCGATCCGGTCAGCGCCATGCCCCATGTGCTGTTTGTGATCGACCGCCAAAGCAAGAGCACGCCGCTGCATTTCATCAACACGCCGCGTTACGCGTTTCACGAAGATTTTCTACGTGCCAAAAGCCTGCTGCGGGGCGGCAAGCCAGAGCTCAACCGCAATTACCGCGAGCCGGGCCGCCGCTTCATTCTCGGCACGCTGAGCTGGCAGCCCGTGCTCAAGGACTACAGCTACGAGTTCTGGGAAGGCGACCAGCTCACGCCCGAGCTGCTGCAGACCACGGCGGCCGCGCTGAAAACCGGCTTCTTCGCCCCTGTGCGCTTCAAGGCCAACTCCACGCAGCAGGAAGCCGTGGCCCAGCAGGCGGGTGTTGCAGCGGTCACCCAGGCCCAGTTGCTGGGAGCCCAGACCTATCTGCCGCTGAACCAGGGCCAGGCCGTGGGCCGGCTGCGCATCCTGAACCAGGCCGAAGCCGTGAATGACCTCCAGCCCAGGGACATCGTGCTGTTGCGCGAAGTACCCATCAGCCTGCCGCCCGTGGCCGGCGTGGTGACGGAGCGCCCTTCCACGGTGCTATCCCATGTCAATCTGCTGGCGCGTGGCTGGGGCATACCTAATGCCTATGTGCAAAAAGCGGCCGAGCAATACGCGGACTTCAACGGCCGCTGGGTGCATATCGACGTACAGCCCGCCGGCTTTGCGCTGCGCGCCGCCACGGCTGCCGAACAACAGAGCGCCGAAAAGCAGGCCCAGCAACCGCCGCCCAAGGGCCGCAAGGTCTTGCTTCAGCCCGATCTGAGTCGCAGCGAACTGGTGCCCCTGGCGGCCCTGCGCAGCGCGGATCGCCGCCGCTGCGGTGCCAAGGCCGCCAATCTGGGCGAGATCCAGTCCGCCCGCCTCGCGGACGTCAGCGTGCCCGATGGCTTTTGCATTCCGTTTGCCGCCTATGCCGACTTCATGCGCTCCAACGGCCTGGCCGAGCGCATTGCCCGCATGCGCCAACAGCCCGGCTTCGCGACGGATGCAGGCATCCGAAGGCAGGCCCTGTCCGCACTGCAGGCCGAAATCGAGCAATGGCCCGTCAGCCCGGCCGTGGCCGATGCCTGGGTCCGGCGCTGGTCCGGCCAGTTGGGCAGCCAGGGCGTGTTCGTGCGCAGCTCTTCCAGCTCCGAGGACCTGCCCAGCTTCAGCGGAGCAGGCCTCTACACCACCGTGCCCAATGTACGCAGCGACACGGACCTGGTCGCCGCGGTGCGCAAGGTCTGGGCCTCGATCTACAACTTCGAGGCCTGGGAAGCCAGACAGGCAGCGGGCATCGACGATGCGCAGCTGATGATGTCGGTGTTTGTGCAAAAAGCCGTGGACTCCTCCGCCTCTGGCGTGATGATCACCCGCGACCCCTTCGATGCCTCGCACCGCCACATGAGCTATATCGCCGCCAAGCGCGGCATAGGCATCCGCGTGGTCGAGGGCAAGCGGGTCGCGGAGCAAATCCTCTACTCCAGCCGCAGCAAGGCCGTGCAGGTGCTCAACCGTTCCCAGGACGATGTGGCGCTGCAGCTGGATGCCAGGGGCGGCGTGCGCGAAGTGACCGTGACTGCCGGCCGCGCCGTGCTCAGCGATACGCTGGTGCAGCGACTGGCGCGTGCCGGAGCCGGCATCAAGCAACGCTTTGGCGGCAAGGACCAGGACATCGAGTGGGCCGTGCAGGGCGATCAGCTCATCATCCTGCAATCGCGCCCCTTCATCTCGGCGCCCGGACGTTAAGAATCCGCCATGCTGAATTTCGAGTCACCTGTCGTCATTGAGCTGCTGCAAGCCCAGGGCTGGACCCCGCAGCGAGAGGTCGCCATACCGGCGCTTGTCCGGAGCGCTCTGGACCAACAGCCCGGTCCGGCCTGCCACCCCGCCGTGGCTGCGCTGCAGAACCTGGCGGGCTTGCACATAGGCCAGGTGGGCAAGGGGCTGGAATGCGCCAGCAGCGATATAGAGTTTGATTGGCTCGAAGCGCATTTCACCGGCGAAGATGCGGACGACGCCCTGCTCTCCTGGGAACAGCGCCTGGACACCCGGCTGATAGCAGTTGCCGAAGTTCACCACTCCCACGGCCAGCTGCTGATGGCCGGCGATGGACGCTGCTTTTCCTGGTCTTTTGTAGGTATGAGCTTCGAGGGCGAGAATCTTCAGCAGGCGCTGGAGCATCTGTTGCTGGGAATACGTTCGCGCCCCATGCTGGAGCCCGGCCAGTCGTCGACCCAGTTGTACGGCACGCTCTACAAGGCGGGCGACCCCGAGATATACCGCTACTGAATTTCCGAAGAAGATGGCCGCCGGCCAAGCCATGACCGAACCCTCGCCCCCCACTTTCTCCGTCGCTCAAGCCCTGCAGCAAGCCGCCCGCCAAGGCCTGGCGCGTGTCGATGCACAGATGCTGCTGCTGCACCTGATGCAGCAGCCAGCGCATGCCCGCGCCTGGCTCATCACCCATGACTGCGATGCCCTCAGTCAGGAGCAGCAGCAACGCTGGGACCAGCTGTGCGCCCTGCGCCAGCAAGGCACGCCTGTCGCCTACCTGACCGGAAACAAGGAGTTCTACGGCCTGGATCTGGCCGTGGACAGCAGGGTGCTGGACCCGCGCCCCGATACCGAGACCCTGGTGGACTGGGCGCTGGAGCTCATGCCCGAAAGGCAGCCGGTTCGCGTTATAGACCTGGGCACCGGCAGCGGCGCCATCGCCCTGGCCCTGCAAAGCCAGCGCCCCTCAGCCCGGGTCATCGCCGTGGACGCCAGCGCCGATGCCCTGGCCGTGGCCCGCAGCAATGCCGCCCGACTCCAACTGCCCGTGCAGTTCGCCCATGGCAGCTGGCTGGAGCCTCTGGACGGGCTGGAACCTGTCGATCTGATCGTCAGCAACCCGCCTTATATTCGCGCCGACGACCCGCATCTGGCGGCGCTGACCCACGAGCCGCTGTCGGCCCTGGCCAGCGGCGCGGATGGGCTGGAGGACATACGCAGCATCATCGACCAGGCCCCGACACACCTGAAGGCTGGCGGCTGGCTGCTCTTCGAGCATGGCTGGGATCAGGCCGAAGACGTGGCGCGGCTCATGCAGGCGGCCGGCTTCGAACAGGTCCAGCACCGCCACGACCTGGCCGGCATTGCGCGCTGCACGGGCGGCTGCCGGAGCGGCAAGGCTTGATTTCCAGACCTCCACCCCAAAATATCCTGTCAGCAAGATTTCCTCACAGCATCGCATTCCTTGCGGTCGGTGAAATAATTGCAGACATCGCGGCTGGTACCGCCATTTCCAAAATCCGGAGCCCACTATGAGCAACACTCAACAACGCATCGACGACCTGGTCAAGAACAACGATATCCTGCTGTTCATGAAGGGCAACGCCAGCTTCCCCCAGTGCGGCTTCTCCGGCCGTGCCATCCAGATCCTCAAGGCCTGCGGCGTGGACGCCAAGTCCATCGCCACCGTGAACGTGCTGGAAGACCAGGAAATCCGCCAGGGCATCAAGGACTACAGCCAGTGGCCCACGATCCCCCAGCTCTACATCAAGGGCGAATTCATCGGTGGCTCGGACATCATGATGGAGATGTACGAATCGGGCGAGCTGCAGCAAGTGCTGGCCGCCAAGTAAGCCCAACCCCGTCTGCAAGCCACCGGCACCCCGGTGGCTTTTTTCATGCCGCCCCCCAAACCTGTTCCCCCTCACCACTGCTGCATCCATATCGATGGCAGTGCCCTGCCCAACCCCGGCCCCATGAGCCTGGGCGTGTTGCTGCAGCTGCCCGATGGCAGCCGCCATACGCTGTCGCAGGATCTGCACCGCAGCGGCTGCAACAACGAAGCCGAACTGCGCGCGCTGATGGCCGCCCTGAAGCTGGCACGCGATCTCGGCGCGCGCAGCCTGACCGTGCGTACCGACTCACAGGTCCTGCTGGAGCAGCTTGGCCCGCCCACGGCCAAGCCCGCGCGGCCCATCGCCCGGCTCAGCCAGCTGTTCGAGGCCGCCCGCGCACAGATGCAGGACTTTGACGAGCTGGTGCTGCAATGGGTGCCCAGACACCGCAATACCGAGGCCGATGCGCTGGCACGCCTGGCCCATTCGGTAGCCGCGCTTCAGCCCTGAAGCCAGTACAGCTGTCTGCCGCAGGCTTTATGTGGTCGAATAGAGACTCCTTGATAACCGGCCGCAGGCACTGCCAGGTGCCGCAGCAGCCCTGCCTATGAGTGTGTCCCAAAGCCTTGCGGTGATTGTTCTGCTGATTCTGCTCAGCGCCTTTTTCTCTGTGGCGGAGATTTCTCTGGCCGCCTCGCGCCGCCTGCGCCTGCGCCAGATGGCCGACGACGGCAACGAGGGAGCCGAGCATGCGCTGCGCGTACAGGAGCAGCCGGGCGAATATTTCACCGTGGTGCAAGTGGGACAGAATGCCGTCGCCATACTCGGCGGCATCGTCGGCGAGGGTGCGTTCAGCCCTGCGCTGACCGAGTTCTTCTCGATCTGGTTCTCGCCCAGCCTCTCTACAACTCTGGGGTTCCTGCTCTCGTTTTTCATAGTCACCTCGGCCTTCATCCTGCTGGCCGATCTGTTGCCACGCCGCATCAGCATGAACGAGCCCGAGCGCTATGTGGTGCGCGTGCTCGCGCCCATGCGCTGGTTTGTGGTGATCTTCAAGCCCATCATCTGGTTCTACAACCTGGCGACCGACACCTTGTTTCGCCTGCTGGGCCTGCCTGCGACGCGCGACGAGCGCATCACCAGCGACGACATCCTGGCCATGACCGAAGCGGGCACCAAGGCCGGCGTGCTGGCCGCCCGCGAGCAGCAGGTGATTGCCAATGTGTTCGAGCTGGACTCGCGCACCGTGGCCTCGGCCATGACCCAGCGCGACAGCGTGGCCTTCTTCTACCGCGACGACAGCGACGCCATCATCCGCGCCCGCATTGCCGAGGAGCCCTTCTCCACCTACCCGGTCTGCGACGGCGATATCGACCATGTGATCGGCTATGTGGATGCCAAGGACCTGTTCCAGCGCGCGCTCAACAACCAGCCGCTGTCGCTCAGCGACGACAGCCTGATCCGCAAGGTGCTCATCGTGCCCGACCGCCTGACGCTGGCCGAGGTGCTGGAGCAGTTCCGCATGGTGCACGAGGACTTTGCCGTCATCGTCAACGAATACAGCCTGGTCGTGGGCGTGGTGACGCTCAACGACGTGATGAGCACAGTGATGGGCGATCTGGTCGGCCCGGCCGACGAGGAGCAGATCATCCGCCGCGACGAGCATTCCTGGCTGATCGACGGCATCACGCCCATCGAGGACGTGATGCGCGTGCTGCATCTGGACGATATGCCGCATGACGACGAGTACGAAACGCTGGCCGGCTTTCTCATGGTCATGCTGCGCCGCGTGCCGCGCCGCACCGATACCGTCACCTGGGGCGGCTTCAAGTTCGAGGTGCTGGACGTGGACAGCTATCGCATCGACCAGGTCATGGTGACCCATCTGCCCGAGCCCGCGGCCGAATCTGCCGCACCTTCGGCGGCCGCAGCGGCCAAGGTGCAGGGCAGCGCTGCCCAGTCCCAGGCTGGCAAAAGCAGCCACTCCTGAATCAGTAGCTTCTTGCGCTTATCCCCAAAGGACTTCAGGTTCTTTTCTTGCTGAAACCAATGAAAAGAGAGCGCCAGGCGCTCTCTTTTTTTCTGTATATCGTCACGGCATCAGACCGGCTGCGGCTCTTCCACCAGCCAGCGCCGCTGGGCGCCGAACACGGCATTCGGATACTGGGGCTGGCCCCGGCTGCCGTTGTAGCGGCCCAGTGCCATGTAGGCATCGCCTTTTTCGCGGTCCATGTAGTGGCGCAGGATCACGCAGCCGAAGCGCAGATTGGTCTGCATGTGGAACAGCTTGCCGATATCGCCGTCACCGATCAGCCGCATCCAGAACGGCATGATCTGCATATAGCCACGCGCGCCCACGCTGGAGATGGCGTATTTGCGATAACCGCTCTCCACCTGTATCAGGCCCATGACCATGGACACATCGAGGCCCGCGCGCTTGGACTCGTACCAGACGGTCTGCAGGAATTCGCGCCGCGCCTGCAGGTCGGGCTTGCGCTTGGCCAGCTTGTCGCTGCTGGCGACCAGCCAGCGCAGATAGCTCATGCGCGCCGCTGTGGAGGCGAACTCCAGCTCGGGCGGCGCGCCCGAGCCCGCCACGGCCGCGCTGAGTGCCGTACGCACAGAGTCGGCCAGCGGCTCTTCGAGCTGCCCGCCGGCCCAGGCCGCCTGCGGCCACAGCCAGCCGGCCGCCGGGGCGGCCAGCGCAGCGGCAGTCCTCAGGCAATGGCGTCGGCTCAGCAGGGTCTCGGGCATGGAAACAGCAGCTTACAAGCCCAGGCGGCTCTTGAGGTGAGCCAGCACCTCATTCGTCGCCAGCTTTGTGGCTTCTGTGTCACGGCGCTGCTGGTACTCGACCACGCCTTCCTTCAGGCCACGGTCGCCCAGCACCACGCGGTGGGGCACGCCGATCAGCTCCCAGTCGGCCAGCATGGCACCAGGGCGCTCGTCGCGGTCGTCCAGGATCACGTCCACGCCCAGTGCCAGCAGTTCGCCGTAGAGCTTCTCGGCCTCGGCCTTCACGGCCTCGCTGCGACCCATGCCGATGGGGCAGATCACCACGGTGAACGGCGCAATCGCATCGGGCCAGATCATGCCGCGCTCGTCGTGGTTCTGCTCCACGGCAGCGGCGGGCAGGCGGGTCACGCCAATGCCGTAGCAGCCCATCTCGAAGTGCTGGGGCTTGCCGTTGTCGCCCAGGAAAGTGGCCTCCATGGCCTTGGAGTACTTGGTGCCCAGGTAGAACACATGGCCGATCTCGATGCCGCGCTCGATCGCCAGCTCGCCCGCACCGTCGGGCGAGCGGTCGCCCGCCACCACATTGCGCAGATCCGCCACCACGGCGGGCTCAGGCAGGTCGCGGCCGAAGTTCACGCCGGTGATGTGGAAGTCTTCCTCGTTGGCGCCGCAGACCCAGTCGGCCATTACGGCCACATCGCGGTCCACCACGATGTTCACGGGCTTCTTGAGGCCGATGGGGCCCAGATAGCCGGGCTTGGCACCGAAATGCTCTTCGATCTCGCCTACGGTCGCGAAACGGAAGCCCGCCAGGCCCTCGACCTTGCCGACCTTGATCTCGTTCATCTCGTGATCGCCGCGCAGCAGCAGCAGCCACACTTGCGACTTGACGATCAGACCCTTGTCGTCGAGCTCGTCCGTGGCCAGCACCAGCGACTTCACGGTCTGCGCCAGAGGCAGACCCAGCTGCTCGGCCACGGCTTCGCAGGTGCTGTTGCCGGGCGTGGCGACCTTTTGCATGGCCTGGACGGCGGCAGGACGGGCCTGGGTGGGCGCCAGGCTCTCGGCCTTCTCGATATTGGCCGCGTAGTCGCTGTTCGGGCAGTAGACGATGGCGTCCTCGCCCGTGGAAGCGATGACCTGGAACTCTTCGCTCAGATCGCCGCCGATGGCGCCCGAATCGGCACGCACGGCGCGGTACTGCAGGCCGAAGCGGTCGAAGATGCGCTTATAGGCTTCGCGCATGGTCTGATAGCTGATCTGGGCCGCATCGCGATCCTTGTCGAAGGAATAGGCGTCCTTCATGATGAACTCGCGACCGCGCATCAGGCCGAAGCGGGGACGGCGCTCGTCGCGGAACTTGGTCTGGATCTGGTAGAGGTTCTTGGGCAGCTGCTTGTAGCTCTTGAACTCCTGGCGCGCGATATCGGTGACCACCTCTTCGGACGTGGGCTGGATCACGAAATCACGGCCATGGCGATCCTGGATGCGCAGCAGCTCGGGGCCCATCTTCTCGAAACGGCCGGTTTCCTGCCACAGCTCGGCAGGCTGGACCACGGGCATGGTGGTTTCGATGGCGCCGGCGCGGTTCATTTCCTCGCGCACGATGGCCTCGACCTTGCGGATCACGCGCAGGCCCATGGGCATGTAGTTGTAAATGCCAGCACCCAGCTTTTTGATCATGCCAGCCCGCATCATGAGCTTGTGGCTGACCACTTCGGCGTCGGCCGGAGCTTCTTTCAGGGTGGAGATGAGAAATTGGGAGGCTTTCATGGAACTGGCAATTCAGTGGAAATAGGCATGGCCCGCTTGTCGATCACAAGGGGCCATGCATAATGAACACAATTCAAAAATTTGGGGTTTGATTATGCTTGACCGGGACGGATTTCGCCCGAACGTCGGCATCATCCTGCTCAACCAAAGAAACCAGGTGTTCTGGGGAAAACGCATTCGCACCCACAGCTGGCAGTTTCCGCAAGGTGGCATTGATCGGGGTGAGACACCCGAGCAAGCCATGTTCCGCGAGCTGCACGAGGAAGTGGGGCTGAAGCCCAATCACGTTCGCGTGGTTGCCCGCACCAGGGACTGGTTGCGCTACGAGGTGCCAGACAGGTACATCCGCCGCGACGCGCGCGGGCATTACAAAGGCCAGAAGCAGATATGGTTTTTGCTTCAACTGGTCGGGCATGACTGGGATTTGAACCTGCGTGCCACCGACCACCCTGAGTTCGATGCCTGGCGCTGGAATGACTACTGGGTTCCTCTGGATGTGGTGGTCGAATTCAAACGCGGCGTCTATGAAATGGCGCTGACCGAGCTGGCGCGCTTTCTGCCGCGCGGCGAGCAGCAGCGCAACCGCTATCTGCGCAGCGGCATGCGGCCACGCGATCAGGAGGCAGGCCAGACCACTGGCGGCACTCCCCATCCTGGGCAGCACCATCAGGTCATGTACCCTGCCCGCACAGGGAGCTTTCGCATCAACCCCGGCATAGAGCTGCCGCCCGGTGCCAGTTTTGACCCGGACCCGCAGACCGGCATAGACAATCCGCCCGATCACAAGCCTCTGCAATGAACAAAGCCGTAATGCCTTGCAGCATTACGGCTTTTTTTGTTGACAGCCGAGGCTCAGTGTCCGGCAACCACCATATTGTCGCGGTGCATCATTTCGGGACCTGCCGAGTAGCCCAGCAGCGATTCAATCTCCGAGGAGCTCTTGCGGCACAGCAGCCGCGCCTCGGCGCTGGCATAGCTGGCCAGACCACGGGCGATCTCGGCACCGTTCTCATCACGCACGGCAATCACTTCGCCGCGCGAGAAATCGCCCTCCACGGTGATCATGCCTATGGGCAGCAGGCTCTTGCCTTCATCGCGCAGCTTGGAGACGGCACCCGCATCCACGGTCACCGAACCGCGCAGCTGCAGATGGTCGGCAATCCACTGCTTGCGCGCCTGCATCTTGTGCGTGTTGGCAACCAGCAGCGTGCCTATGGACTCGCCACGCGTCAGACGCAGCAACACGTCTTTCTCACGTCCCCAGGCGATCACGGTGGAAGCACCGGAGCCCGCCGCACGCTTGGCCGCCAGGATCTTGGTGATCATGCCGCCCGTACCGATGGACAGGCCCGCACCACCGGCCATGGCTTCGAGCTCGGGGTTGCCGGCTTCGGCCACGTCGATAAACCTGGCATCGGGGTTCTTGCGCGGATCGGCGCTGTAGAGACCGCGCTGATCGGTCAGGATGACCAGTGCATCGGCCTCGACCAGATTGGCCACCAGCGCGCCCAGGGTGTCGTTGTCGCCGAAACGGATCTCGTCGATCACCACCGTGTCGTTCTCGTTGATGACGGGCACCACGCCCAGTTGCAGCAGCGTCAGCAGCGTGGTCCGGGCGTTCAGATAGCGCTCGCGATCGGCCAGATCCGCATGGGTCAGCAGCACCTGGGCGCTGGGCACGCCTTCGCCGCGCAGCTTGGTCTCGTACATCTGGGCCAGCCCCATCTGGCCGACGGCGGCTGCGGCCTGCAGCTCATGCACCTCGGTCGGACGCGTGGCCCAGCCCAGGCGCTTCATGCCTTCGGCAATGGCGCCACTGGAGACCATTATGACTTCGCGCTTGACGCCGTCTTCACCATTCACCAATGCCGCCAACTGGCGGCTCCACTCTTCAATGGCGGCCTCATCCAGACCACGACCTTCATTCGTAACCAGGCTGGAGCCGACTTTGACGACGATGCGACGGGCATCACGCAGCACATTGGAAGACATGAGAATTTACAGTGTTTTAAGCCTCTGGCGCTTATGGGTAAAGCGCAATAAGCTATTAAATTCAAAGCAAAACAGCGCACCAAGTGCGCTGCTGGGTTATACCCTCTAGCTTATTCCGGATCGTAAGAGGCAAAACGCGGATCGGTCATATCCAGACCAGAATCCTCACCTCCCGCAAAACGGGGGTCCACTTCCTTGGGCGCCTGCTCCGCGAGTTGCTGGTTGTGTACATGCTCGTAGATCTTGCGGATCAGCGGTTCGCAGCCTTCGCGGGTCAGCGCCGAGATCTCATAGACCGGGCCCTTCCACTTGAAGCGCTTGACGAAGTCCTTGACCTTGGCGGCACGCTCTTCCTCGGGAACCATGTCCAGCTTGTTGAGCACCAGCCAGCGCGGCTTGTCGTAGAGCTCGGCATCGTACTTCTTGAGCTCGGCCACGATGGCCTTGGCCTGCTCGACCGGGTCCACGCCCTCGTCGAACGGTGCAATGTCCACGATATGCAGCAACAGACGCGTGCGCTGCAGATGGCGCAGGAACTGGTGACCCAGGCCCGCACCTTCGGAAGCTCCTTCGATCAGACCGGGGATGTCGGCCACCACAAAGCTCTGCTCGGCGGCCACGCGCACCACGCCCAGATTGGGATGCAAGGTGGTGAAGGGATAGTCGGCGATCTTGGGACGGGCGTTGGAGACGGCCGTGATGAAGGTGGACTTGCCCGCATTGGGCATGCCCAGCAGGCCCACATCGGCCAGCACCTTGAGCTCCAGCTTGAGGTTACGGCGCTCGCCGGGATAGCCGGGAGTCTTCTGGCGCGGCGCACGATTGATGGCGCTCTTGAAACGCAGATTGCCGAAACCGCCGTCACCGCCCTTGGCAATGGTGATGACCTGACCGGGCTCCAGCAGCTCGAACAGCACTTCGCCGGTATCCGCATCGCTGATGATGGTGCCCACGGGCATGTTCAGCGTGATGTCGTCGCCGGCGGCGCCAAACATGTCGGAACCCATGCCGTGCTGGCCGCGCTTGGCCTCGTGGCGACGCGAATAGCGGTAATCCACCAGCGTGTTCAGGTTCACATCGGCCACGGCATACACATGACCGCCACGGCCGCCGTCGCCACCGTCGGGGCCGCCAAATTCTTTGTATTTCTCGTGCCGGAAAGACACGCAACCATTGCCGCCGTCACCGGCCGCAATGTCGATAAAAGCTTCGTCAACGAACTTCATGAGGCATCCAGTCTACAAAATCAGTGTGCACCAGAAGCTCCGGGCCACACTTGAGTGGTCTATTACCATGCCCCATCTGCCAGAAATCTGCTGCCTGGAGCCTTTTCAAACAACAAAGCCCCGACAAGTCGGGGCTTTGTTTGAGTCAAAGACGACTTATGCAGCCGTGATGTTGACTGTTTGCTTGGACAGAGCGCCCTTCACACCGAACGACACGTGGCCGTCAACCAGTGCAAACAGGGTGTGATCCTTGCCCACGCCAACGTTCTCACCGGGGTGGAACTTGGTGCCGCGCTGACGCACGATGATGGAACCAGCTGTCACCAGCTCGCCACCAAAGGCCTTCACGCCCAGCATTTTTGGCTTGGAATCACGTCCGTTACGCGTAGAGCCGCCGCCTTTTTTCTGTGCCATGACTTAGCTCCTAAAATTAAGCAGCGATTGCCACGATTTGCAGTTCGGTGAACTGCTGACGATGGCCTTGGCGCTTTTGATAGTGCTTACGACGGCGCATCTTGAAGATGTGCACCTTGTCGTGCTTGCCGTGAGCAACCACAGTTGCCTTTACAGATGCACCGGACACCAGGGGGGCACCAACCTTGATTTCAGCGCCGTTGCCGACGGCCAAAACTTGGTCGATCACGATTTCCTGGCCTACGTCCGCAGCAATCTGTTCTACCTTGATCTTTTCGCCAGCTGCAACGCGATACTGCTTGCCGCCGGTTTTTATGACTGCGTACATTGAAAACCTCTAAAGTCTGAGAGTTCCATGAAATGATTTCCACGGAGCCGGCAATTCTAGCACGCATGCATTTTTTCTGCTGTCATACCCCTAGGAACCGATTCAGGATCTCCGGAGGCCGCGCGGAATGGGATGCCACGCAGGTGCGTGGCAAGGCTTGCTCCTTGCAAGCGACCGCAATGCCACAGACTGCCCGCAAAGCCTCTGTTCACTTGAACGGGCTCTGAGGACACCACGCAAAACCCTGTTGCATCTTCCTATAATCGTGAGTCCACTTGGCGGTTCATCACCTTGACTACAGAAATTTCCACATCCAATCCGCTTGCCTTGATCGCAGATGACATGCGCGAAGTGGATATCGTCATTGCTCAGCGACTGACAACCAGCGTCCCCCTGATCGCACAGATCTCCCAATACATCATTGCCGCGGGCGGCAAGCGCCTGCGCCCGGCGCTGCTGCTGCTGATCGCCGGTGCCCTGGGGCATCAGGGCAAGAACAAATACATTCTGGCCGCCGTGGTGGAGCTGATTCACACCGCGACCTTGCTGCACGACGATGTGGTGGACGAATCCACGCTGCGTCGTGGCAGGGCCACGGCCAACGAGACCTTTGGCAACCCTGCCAGTGTTCTGGTCGGAGACTTTCTGCACACCCGCTCCTTCCAGATGATGGTGGAAGTGGGCAGCATGCGCGTGCTGCAAATCCTGTCCGACGCCACCAACGTGATCGCAGAAGGCGAAGTCCAGCAGCTCATCAATACCCATGATGCTTCGCTGAATGAAGCCGGCTATCTGCACGTCATCCGCTCCAAGACCGCCCAGCTCTTCGAGGCCAGCGCCCAGCTGGCAGCCGTGCTGGCGGGTGCCACGCCTGAAGTGGAGCAGGCCTGTGCCGCCTATGGCCAGGCACTTGGAACGGCGTTCCAGATCATTGACGATGTGCTGGACTACACCGGCAACACTCAGGAAATGGGCAAGAACCTTGGCGATGACCTGCGCGAAGGCAAATGCACCCTGCCCCTGATCGCCGCCATGCAGCGCGGCAGCGCCGAGCAGGCCGCCATCGTGCGCAACGCCATCGAACAAGGCTCTACGGATCAACTGGATGCCGTGGTGGAAATCGTGCGCAGCACCGGTGCCCTTGACGTCGCCCGAGCCGCCGCGCACGCGGAAGCCCAGCGCGCCATTGATGCACTGGCCTCGCTGCCAAGCAATGCATACACCGCAAGTTTGCTACAATTGGCCTCTCAGCTTTTGGAGCGCCGCACCTGAATCGCCAGGTGCACCACGGTGCTCGACAAACAAAGCCTGCGGGGTGTAGCTTAGCCTGGTAGAGCGCTACGTTCGGGACGTAGAGGCCGGAGGTTCGAATCCTCTCACCCCGACCAATCTCATTTTTGTCGCAGTTTCTTGCGCCATGTTCAATGACGCGGCATTGACGCATGCATGCGCGCCTGGCGACCTGCCGTTTGCCACAACAAGAATGGTAGGATAGATCCTCTACTCCCCTCCCAGACTTGGATACATGGCTGCTGCCGACACTCTGCAAAAGAACACTCCTGCGCCCATTGCCATCCCAGGTTTGGGCAGGGCCCTGATTTCCGCAGGAAAGGTTTCGCAGCAAGCCGCCGAGAACGCAGCCAAGAAAGCCGCCACAGGCAAGACCCCGTTCATCACCGAGCTCAGCCAGTCTGGTGAAATCAGCGCGCTGGAAATTGCCGAAACCATTTCCATGATGTTCAGCACTCCGCTGCTGGACCTCAATGCCATCGACGTCCAGCAACTTCCGCGCGAGCTGCTGGACCCGAAAATCAGCAACGCCTATCGCGTGCTGGCACTCAGCAAGCGCGGCAATCGGCTCACCATCGCCACGGCAGACCCTACTCAGCAGGAAGCTGCCGAACAGATCAAATTCACGACTCAGTTGCTGGTGGACTGGGTGGTTGTCGAGGCCGACAAGCTGCAAAAGCTCGTCGAGCAGACCGGCAAGAGCGTCAGCGAATCTCTGGACACCTATTCCAGTTCTGGAGACTTTGACTTTGACGACGTCAAGATCGAGGATGCTCCCGAGGAAAAAGACAATGCCGTCGGCGCCGAGGTCGAGGATGCGCCGGTCGTCAAGTTTCTGCACAAGATGCTGCTGGACGCCTTCAATATGCGCGCGTCCGACTTGCACTTCGAGCCCTACGAACACAATTACCGCGTGCGCTTTCGTATCGACGGCGAGCTGCGTGAGATTGCCTCTCCTCCTATCGCGATCAAGGACAAGCTGGCTTCGCGCATCAAGGTGATCTCGCGCCTGGACATCTCGGAGAAACGCGTTCCGCAAGACGGCCGCATGAAGCTCAAGGTCGGCCCTGATCGCGTCATCGACTTTCGTGTCAGCACCTTGCCCACGCTGTTTGGCGAAAAGATCGTGATCCGTATTCTGGACCCGAGCTCGGCCAAGATGGGCATCGATGCCCTCGGCTACGAACCCGAGGAAAAAGAGCGCCTGCTCAAGGCCATCAACCGCCCCTACGGCATGATTCTGGTCACCGGCCCCACGGGCTCGGGCAAGACCGTGTCGCTCTACACCTGCCTGAACCTGCTCAACCAGCCGGGCGTGAACATTGCCACCGCCGAAGACCCTTCCGAAATCAACATGCCCGGCGTCAACCAGGTGAATGTGAACGAGAAGGCCGGCCTGACCTTTGCCGCTGCGCTCAAGTCCTTTCTGCGTCAGGACCCGGACATCATCATGGTCGGTGAAATCCGCGACCTGGAAACCGCCGACATCTCGATCAAGGCCGCCCAGACCGGACACCTGGTGCTGTCCACGCTGCACACCAATGACGCTCCGACCACGCTGACGCGCATGCGCAATATGGGCATCGCCCCTTTCAATATTGCCTCCAGCGTGATCCTGATCACCGCCCAGCGTCTGGCGCGACGCCTGTGCGCGCAGTGCAAGGAGCCCGCCGACATACCGCACGACGCCCTGATCGATGCCGGCTACGACGAAGCCGAACTCGACGGCAGCTGGGTCAGCTACAAGCCTGTCGGCTGCCCTGCCTGCAACAACGGCTACAAGGGACGTGTCGGTATTTATCAGGTGATGCCCATCAGCGAAGAAATTCAGCGCATCATCCTGCGTGACGGCAGCGCCCTGGAGATTGCCGCACAGGCCAAGGCCGAGGGAGTACGCTCTCTGCGCGGCTCGGGCCTGCATAAAGTCAAGCTGGGTCTGACCTCACTCGAAGAAGTGCTGGCGGTCACCAACGAATAAAACCAGTATCAGTGAGGGAACGCCATGGCAAGCGCAGCGTCCAAGGGAATCAAGGAATTTCTCTTCGAGTGGGAAGGCAAGGACCGCAACGGCAAGATCGTTCGCGGCGAAACTCGTGCCGGCGGAGAAAACCAGATCCAGGCCATGCTGCGCCGCCAGGGCGTGACTCCGTCCAAGATCAAGAAGCGCAGGACCCGCGGCGGCAAGAAGATCAAGCCCAAGGACATTGCGCTGTTCACTCGCCAGCTGGCCACCATGATGAAGGCCGGCGTGCCGCTGCTGCAGTCTTTCGACATTGTGGGTCGGGGCAACACCAACCCTAACGTCACCAAGCTGCTCAACGACATTCGATCCGATGTGGAAACCGGCACCTCGCTGAGCGCTGCCTTTCGCAAGTTTCCGCTCTATTTCAACAGCCTCTACTGCAATCTGGTGGAGGCCGGCGAGGCCGCAGGTATTCTGGAATCGTTGCTGGACCGTCTTGCCACCTATATGGAAAAGACGGAAGCCATCAAGTCCAAGATCAAGTCGGCGCTGATGTACCCCACATCGGTCATGATCGTGGCCTTCGTCGTGGTGACCGTGATCATGATCTTCGTGATCCCTGCCTTCAAGGAGGTCTTCACCTCCTTTGGCGCCGACCTGCCCGCGCCCACGCTGCTGGTGATGGGCATCAGCGATTACTTTGTTCAGTACTGGTGGCTGATCTTCGGCGTGCTGGGCGGCGGCATCTATTTCTTCATGCAGGCCTGGAAGCGCAACGAGCGCGTGCAGCAGTTCATGGACCGCACCATACTCAAGCTGCCCATCTTCGGCGTGCTGATCGAGAAGTCCTGCGTGGCCCGCTGGACACGTACGCTGTCCACCATGTTTGCCGCCGGCGTGCCGCTGGTCGAGGCGCTGGACTCCGTGGGAGGCGCCTCGGGCAACTACCTCTACAGAAACGCCACCGACAGGATTCAGTCGGAAGTCTCCACAGGCACCAGCCTCACGGTTGCCATGGCCAATGCCAACATCTTCCCTTCCATGGTGCTGCAGATGTGTGCCATCGGCGAGGAATCGGGCGCCATCGACCATATGCTGGGCAAGGCAGCCGATTTCTATGAAAGCGAAGTCGACGAAATGGTGGCGGGCCTCTCCAGCCTGATGGAGCCCATCATCATCGTCTTCCTGGGCACCTTGATCGGCGGCATCGTGGTGTCCATGTATCTGCCTATCTTCAAGCTGGGTCAAGTGGTCTGATGATTTCCGAACTGGTGTTGAATGCCGCTGTCGGCGGCGTGCTGGGCTTGCTGATCGGCAGCTTTCTGAATGTGGTGATCCACCGCCTGCCTCTGATGATGGAGCAGGAATGGCATGCCGAAGGTGCGCAATGGGCCGAGGAACAAAAGGACAAGGGCGCCAGAATCGAGCTGCCGCCGGCCAAGCCTGCCATCACGCTGAGCCAGCCTCGTTCGCGCTGCCCGCATTGCGGCCATCAGGTCGCCTGGTACGAGAACATTCCCGTGCTGAGCTACCTGTTTCTGCGCGGACGCTGCGCCGAGTGCAAAAAGCCCATCAGCCTGCGCTACCCTGTGGTTGAGTTGGTCTGCGCCGCGCTGTTTGCCTTCTGCCTGGGCCGCGACGGCCTGACCGCCACCGGCTTTGCCTGGTGCGGCTTCAGCGCGGCGCTACTGGCGCTTGCACTGATAGACTGGGACACCACATTCCTGCCGGACTCCATCACTCTGCCCCTGCTCTGGGCCGGCCTGATCGCCTCCGCACTGCAGTGGACCAGCGTGCCTCTGCAACAATCGCTGTGGGGCTCCGTCGCAGGCTATATGTCGCTATGGCTGATCTTCTGGGCCTTCAAGCTGGCAACGGGCAAGGAAGGCATGGGCTACGGCGACTTCAAGCTGTTTGCCGCACTCGGTGCCTGGTTTGGCTGGCAGGCACTGGTGCCCATCATTCTCATGGCATCGGTCGTGGGCGCCGTCATCGGCATTGCACTCAAGATCAACAGCAAGCTGCGAGAAGGCGGCTATGTGCCCTTCGGCCCTTTTCTTGCCGGCGGCGGTTTCGTCAGCCTGATCTGGGGCCCGCAGGCGGTGCTCAGCTTTGCAGGCCTGTAAGCCATGAAAGTCGCACCTGAGCGCTCACCATTCAGACTGGGGCTGACGGGCGGCATCGGCAGCGGCAAAAGCACGGTTGCTGCCAGGCTGCAGGCATGCGGCGCGACGCTGATCGATGCCGACCATATCTCGCGCAGCTTGACGGCAAGCGGCGGCATGGCCCTGCCCCTCATCGCTCAGGCTTTTGGTGCCGATCTGATCGGCGCACAGGGCGCCCTCAACCGCGCCCGCATGCGCGAGCTGGTCTTCGCCGATCCGTCCGCGCGCCAGCGCCTGGAAGCCATTCTCCACCCCCTGATCGCCGAGCAGACCCGGCAGCAGCATGAAGCAGCCGTGGCTGCGGGCAGCAAACTCATCGTGCACGACATTCCGCTGCTGGTCGAGTCCGGCCACTGGCGAACACGCCTGGATGGCGTGCTGGTCGTGGACTGCCGCGAAAGCACTCAGACAGAGCGCGTCATGGCACGCAGCGCTCTCACACGCGAGGCCGTGCAGGCCATCATCGACGCCCAGGCCACGCGTGCCCAGCGCCTGGCCACGGCCGACTGGGTCATCTATAACGATGACGGGGTCACAATCGGAACTCTCCACGCATATACCGATCAAATCGCTGCATGGTTCGGGCTATGATGCAGACCATGGCTTGGCCTGTGCGTGTGATCGCCGCATGTGCACGTTGACCGCTGATTCCTGTGCACCCCGAGGAGCCCAGCAAACGTGATCCTGTACGAATATCCTTTTAACGAGCGTCTGAGAACTTATCTGCGTCTTGAGCAGTTGTATCGCCGTCTGCGCGAGCTGCTGACCCGCGCGCATTCGGTCGATCATCATTTCGCCCTGATCACCATCTTCGAGATCATGGATGTGGCTTCGCGCAGCGATCTGCGAGCCGACGTCATCAAGGACCTGGAGCGCCAGAAGCACCTGCTGGACGTGTTGCGCGACAACCCCGATATTTCCCAGCACATGCTGCACCAGGTGGCGCGCCAGGTGGAGAGCTGCTTTGCCACCATCAATGCACAGACCGGCAAGACCGGCCAGGCGCTGACCGAAAACGAATGGCTGATGTCCATACGCAGCCGTGTGGGCATACCCGGCGGCACCTGCAGCTTTGACCTGCCGGCCTATCACGCCTGGCAGAATCTCGATCCGCGCTACCGCCAGCGCGACCTCGAAGACTGGGCCGGCGAGCTGACCCCGCTGGGTCAGGCGCTTGAGCTGATCCTGCAGCTGCTGCGCGAAACCGGCATTCCCCAGCGCGTGGTGGCCGAGCAAGGCGTGTTCCAGCAGGCCATGCCGGCCGGCCGCAGCTTCCAGCTGCTGCGCCTGCGCATAGAGCCGCATCTGAATCTGGTGCCGGAAATCAGCGGCAACCGCCTGCTGGTGTCGGTGCGCCTGCTCAAGCTGGCCCATGGCAGCAAGCCCCAGCCCAGCAATGACGACGCCACTTTCGAGCTCACGCTCTGCGCATAAGTCCCCGGCAGTCTTCTCGTCCCGATTGAGCCGCACATTGCGGCTCAATGGCTTTCAGGGTCGGCCACCCGTGTTTTCCAGCTGTGATACATCTACGCCATGAGCACTGACAAGCAATCCCCCACCATGGTGAAATGCCCGACCTGCGGCGGCCCCAGCGTTTTTTTGCCCAGCAACAAATTCCGCCCCTTCTGCAGCGAGCGTTGCCGCAATATCGACCTGGGCGCCTGGGGCAATGAAGAGTTCCGCGTCCCGGCTCAGACACCTCCCGAAGATGCGCCGTTTGGTGATCCACGCACGGAAAACTAAGCAAGGCAGCAAAAAACAAGAGCGCCTTGCGCATGGAATGTCTTGATTTCAGCTTGATTGACCAAGAAAATCGAGATTCAACCAGAGCAAGGCGCTCTTTATTTCAGAGCATACCGCTTCAGACCAGAGGCTGCTGCGCCTCGTAATGGCTTTGATCAAAGACCAGGCCGCGCTCCTCGCTCAGCCATTGCAGCACGGGATAGGCACCGGGCAGGACGGGGTGCACATCGAGCGGCAACTGCTGCCAGGCCATTTGCTGGCCCTCGCGCATCTCGAACTCGCCCGTCCATTCCGTCACCTTGCACCAATGCAGACGCACCAGCGCATGCGGGTAGTCATGCTCGGTCACCTTCCAGGCATGGGCCTGGCCAATGGTCACGCCCAGCTCTTCGATCAGCTCGCGGCGCAAAGCCTGCTCCACGCTCTCGCCTGCCTCCAGCTTGCCGCCAGGAAACTCCCAGTAGCCTGCATACGGCTTGCCTGCAGGGCGGCTTGAAATCAGCAGCGCCCCATCGGATTCGCGCAACAGCACGCCCACGGCCACTTCCGTGTGCTTGCGCTGCGCCTGTGTTTCAGCAGTCACTTCCACAAAACTCTTTCTTCATTCCAGGTCTGCTTCTTCAGCCAGACCGTCCACATCTTCAATGCGCTTCTTGACCGTCACGGGGCGCTCGTTGCGGCCCGCGTAGTCGCGCGCGAACTGGTGGGCCACACGACCGCTGCGCGAGCCGCGCTCCAGCGCCCAGACCAGGGCTTCGGGCCTGGCCGCCTCGATGGTGGCCTGGTCCATGCCCAGCGCAGACAGCCACTGCGCCACCACGCGCAGATACTCGTCCTGGCTGAAGGGGTAGAAGCTCACCCAGAGGCCGAAGCGCTCGGACAGCGATATTTTTTCCTCCACCACCTCGCCGGGATGGATCTCGCCGTTCTCGCTTTTTTGCTGTGCCAGGTTGTCCGTCATGTACTCGGGCAACAGATGGCGGCGATTGCTGGTGGCATAGACCAGCACATTCGGCGTGGCTGCGGAAACCGAGCCATCCAGCATGGATTTCATGGCCTTGTAGCCTGGCTCGCCCTCTTCAAAGCTCAGATCGTCGCAATAGATGATGAATTTCTCGCTGCGGCCGGCGACCACGTCGACGATGTCGGGCAGATCGGTCAGATCGGCCTTGTCCACCTCGATCAGACGCAGGCCCTGGGGCGCAAAGCTGTGCAGACAGGCGCGGATCAGCGAGGACTTGCCCGTGCCGCGCGCCCCCGTCAGCAACACGTTGTTCGCCGTGCGACCACTGACGAACTGCTCGGTATTGCGCGCAATCTTTTCCTTTTGCACATCGATGTTCTGCAGATCGGACAGCTGCATGGCGCCCACATGGCGCACCGGCTCCAGCACGCCGCAGCCGTTGGCGCGCTTGCGGTAGCGCCAGGCAATCGCCGCATCCCAGTCGGCGGGCGCCTGCAGGGGCTGGGGCAGCACGGACTCGATGCGCTGCATCAATTGCTCGGCACGCTCGACCAAGCGCTCCAAAGGGTTCATCACATCTTGCACGACCAGATCTCCATGTTTTTATAGCTTCTTGCGCTTGCTTAATCTTGATTTCAGAATAAAAAGCAATCAAAACTCAATATAGACAAGCGCAAGAAGCTCCTGAAATTGAAGCACACGCAGTCGCCTGCGAGGCATGAGGCTGGCGCGGCCCAAGCCAGAGATACCGAGCAAGAGCCGCCTCGCAGCGAAGGTATCGTCCCCCTCCCGATGCAACGCATCGAGAGAGGGGGAAGGCGCGTTGCCCAGGCGGAACCGCCTAGGCAACGCGCCTCAGGGGGTGCTCATTTACGACCGGTAATCAGCATTGATCGTCACATATTCGTGACTCAGATCGCAGGTCCACACCGTCTGCGCGGCATCGCCACGACCCAGCAGCACGCGCACCACGATCTCCTGCTGCTTCATCACGCGCTGACCGTCTTCTTCCTTGTAGGAAGGATTGCGACCGCCATCGACCACCACATGCACATCGTCCAGGTACAGATCGATTTTGGTCTGATCCAGATCGGCAATGCCGGCATAGCCTACAGCGGCCAGGATGCGGCCCAGGTTGGGGTCGGAAGCAAAAAAGGCCGTCTTGACCAGGGGCGAGTGGGCAATGGAGTAAGCGACCAGGCGGCACTCCTCCTCATTCTTGCCACCCTCGACCTTGACGCTGATGAACTTGGTAGCACCCTCGCCATCGCGAACAATGGCCTGCGCGAGTTTTTGCGCTACTTCCAGCAATGCTGCCTTGAGCTGCTCGCCTTCGGCACTGGAGAGCGCCGTGATCTGGGCATTGCCAGCCTTGTGGGTGGCGATCAGCACGAACGAGTCATTGGTGGAAGTGTCGCCATCGATGGTCACGCGGTTGAAGGAGCCGTCGGCCAGTTCCTTGACCAGGGGCTGCAGCAGCTCGGGGGCAATCGCCGCATCGGTAGCCAGAAAGCCCAGCATGGTCGCCATATTGGGGCGGATCATGCCCGCGCCCTTGCTGATGCCGGTGATGGAAACCGTCTTGCCGCCAATGCTGACGCTGCGGCTGAAAGCCTTGGGCAAGGTGTCGGTGGTCATGATGCCTTCGGCAGCCGTGGCCCAGTTATCAGCCTTGGCGGCAGCAATGGCCTTGGGCATGCCAGCCACGATGCGGTCCACGGGCAGCTCTTCCATGATCACGCCGGTGGAAAAAGGCAGGATCTGGCCCGCGCCCAGGTCCAGCTCCTTGGCCAGAGCCGCGCAGGTGGCGCGGGCATTGGCCAGACCGGCGGCGCCGGTGCCGGCATTGGCATTGCCGGTGTTGATGACCATGGCGCGGATGCCGGTGCCGGCCGCCAGATGCTCGCGGCAGATCTGCACGGGAGCGGCGCAGAAACGGTTCTGGGTGAACACGCCGGCCACCGAGGCGCCTTCGTCGAGCAGGAACACCGTCAGGTCCTTGCGATTGGCCTTGCGCACGCCGGCTTCGGTAACACCAATGCGAACGCCATTGATCGCCAGCAGATCAGCGGCGACGGGAGCGGAAAGATTCACGGACATTTCTGTATGTTCCTGAGAAAAGCCTCCCCCTGAGCCGCTGCGCGGCTTCCCCCTGAGGGGGACGACATCTTCGCCGCGAGGCGGCTCTTGCTCGATGTCTCCGGCCAAGAGCGCGCCCCGTGCAGCAGCCTAGGGGTCGAAAGTTAAAACGTTCCCCATTATCGGAACAAACAGAGGCCTGAACGGACTTGCCGGATTTTGTTGCGCAAAAAGCTGCGCCCCAATGCAAACACGGGCCGCAGCCCGTGTTGTTCGATAACGCATGCTCCAAGCCAGAGACGGCCAGCAAGGGGCGCCACCGCAATGAGTCCCCTTCAGGGGGAAGGCGCCAAGCGCCTCAGGGGGTCAGGACAGCTTGCCGTGGCAAAGCTTGAACTTCTTGCCGCTGCCGCAGGGGCAAGGGTCGTTGCGACCCACGTGCACGCCCTCGGGCATGGCAAGAGGCTCGGCCAGCATCACGTCGTCCTCGATGCTCATGCCTTCGGTTTCCGAGGGCGAGGCATAGCTCATGTGCTCCAGGCTCTGCGCGCCGCGCTCGTTCATGGCGACGGCGGCTTCGTCCATCTCTTCGCGCGAGCGGACCTGGACCGTCATCAGCACGCGGGTGACTTCGGTCTTGACCTGATCGATCAGTTGGCGGAACAGCTCGAAAGCCTCGCGCTTGTATTCCTGCTTGGGCTGCTTCTGGGCATAGCCGCGCAGGTGAATGCCCTGGCGCAGATAGTCCAGCGCGGCCAGGTGATCGCGCCAGTTGGTGTCGAAGCTCTGCAGCAGCACGGCGCGCTGGAATTGCGTGAAGTTCTCCTGGCCGATCAAGGACACCTTGGCGTCGAACAGATCGTGGGCTGCCTTGACGACCTTCTCCAGAATGTCTTCGTCGGTGATGGATTCGGAACCCGCCACGTCCTGCTGCAAGGAAAGATCGATCTGCCATTCGCTGGCCAGCGCCTTCTCCAGGCCGGGCACATCCCACTGCTCTTCCATGGACTCGGCCGGCACGTACTGACGCACCAGGTCGGTGATCACGTCCTCGCGCATGGCGGCCAGCATGCCATTCAGGTCTGTGGAATCCAGAATGTCGTTGCGCTGCTGGTAGATCACCTTGCGCTGGTCGTTGGCAACGTCGTCATATTCGAGCAGTTGCTTGCGCATGTCGAAGTTGCGTGCTTCGACCTTGCGCTGCGCCGACTCGATGGAGCGGGTCACGATGCCGGCCTCGATGGCTTCGCCTTCGGGCATCTTCAGGCGGTCCATGATGGCCTTGACTCGGTCGCCCGCGAAGATGCGCATCAACTGGTCGTCCAGGCTCAGATAGAAACGCGAAGAGCCGGGGTCGCCCTGGCGGCCCGAGCGGCCGCGCAGCTGGTTGTCGATACGGCGCGATTCATGACGCTCGGTGGCGATGATGCGCAGACCGCCCAGTGCCACGATCTTGTCGTGGGCCACTTGCCAGTCGGCACGCAGCTGCTCGATCTGCTGGTTGCGCTCGGTCTCGCTGAGTGCCTCGTTGCTCTCGATGGCCTTGAGCTGCTTGTCGATATTGCCGCCCAGCACGATGTCGGTACCACGGCCGGCCATATTGGTGGCGATGGTGATCATGCCTTCGCTGCCCGCCTGGGCAATGATGTCGGCCTCGCGTTCATGCTGCTTGGCGTTGAGCACCTGATGGGGCAGCTTTTCGCGGGTCAGCAGCTGGTCGATGATTTCGGAGTTCTCGATCGAGGTCGTGCCGACCAGCACAGGCTGGCCGCGCTCGTAGCACTCGCGGATGTCCTTGATCGCCGCGTCGTACTTTTCCTTGGTGGTCTTGTAGACGCGATCGAGCTGGTCCTGGCGCTTGCTGGGCTTGTTGGGCGGCACCACCACGGTTTCCAGGCCATAGATTTCCTGGAATTCGTAGGCTTCGGTGTCGGCCGTACCGGTCATGCCCGACAGCTTCTTGTAGAGACGGAAGTAGTTCTGGAAGGTGATCGAGGCCATGGTCTGGTTCTCGGCCTGGATGGCCACACCTTCCTTGGCTTCCACGGCCTGGTGCAGGCCATCGCTCCAGCGACGGCCGGCCATCAGACGGCCGGTGAACTCGTCCACGATCACGATTTCGTCGTTCTGCACCACATAGTGCTGGTCGCGGAAATACAGCTGGTTGGCACGCAGCGCGGCGTACAGATGATGCACCAGAGAGATGTTGGAGGGGTCGTACAGGGACGAGCCTTCGGCGATCAGGCCGGCATGGGCCAGCAGGCGCTCGGCCGCTTCATAGCCCTGATCGGTCAGGTAGACCTGATGGGATTTTTCATCGACCGTGAAATCGCCGGGCTTGGTCACGCCCTCACCCGTGCGGGGATCGGCTTCGCCCTCCTGACGCACCAGATTCGGCACGATCTGATTCATGGCCACGTACATGGCCGTGTGATCTTCGGCCGGGCCGGAGATGATCAGCGGAGTACGCGCCTCGTCGATCAGGATGGAGTCCACCTCGTCGACGATGGCGTAGTTCAGCACGCGCTGCACGCGGTCGCCGGGCTCGTACACCATGTTGTCACGCAGGTAGTCGAAGCCGTATTCGTTGTTCGTGCCGTAGGTGATGTCGGAGTTGTAGGCCTGCTGCTTCTGTTCACGCGACAGATTGGGCAGGTTGATGCCCACCGACAGGCCGAGGAAGTTGTAGAGGCGAGCCATGGTCGTGGCATCGCGATTGGCCAGGTAATCGTTGACGGTCACGACATGCACGCCCTCGCCCGACAGGGCATTGAGGTACACGGGCAGCGTCGCGGTCAGCGTCTTGCCTTCTCCGGTGCGCATTTCGGCAATCTTGCCGTAATGCAGCGCCATGGCGCCCAGCATCTGCACGTCGAAGTGACGCATCTTCATGACGCGCTTGGAGCCTTCACGCACTACAGCAAAGGCTTCGGGCAACAACTCGTCCAGCGCCTCGCCCTTGGCAACGCGGTCCTTGAACTCCTGCGTCTTGGCGCGCAATGCCTCATCGCTGAGCTTTTCGTACTCAGGCTCCATCGCATTGATGCGAGCGACTGTTTTACGGTATTGCTTGAGCAACCGGTCATTGCGGCTGCCGAACAGTTTGGTGAGGAAATTGGTGGCCATGCGTGCGAAGGCACATTGCTTTTTTGCCTGTTGCGCAAAGCAATGTGTCCAGAATCCCTTGATTGTTGGTCTTCAGATGGGGCCGTCCCTGCGGCAGTCAAGAGCCACACCCGAAATGGGTGAAAAAACCTCCTGACGCACCCCAAACAGGGACAGAACCAAAAAATGATTCTAACCGCGCAAGCCTGCCTTGGCTTTTCGCTACTCCAGAGCACGTATGGGATTGCACCGCGCGCGCAAATAGCCGGCACTGCGGCATTCATTCTCGGCTGAGCTAAGCTCGGGCTTGCCCTTGCCCAACTGTTTGCCGCTCGCATGACCATTGTTCGCCGCCATCACGCCGTAACTGCCATCAATGCCATGGAGTCTTCTCCCACATTGGCGCGCCTGGCAGCCCTGACTCAGGACTCCAGCAACCGGCTCAAAGCCGTTTTACCCCTGGTTCCGCCCATGCTGCGCGCCAGCTTGCAGGCCGGCCCCATTGATGAAGACGGCTGGTGCCTGATCGTGAAAAACAACGCTGCTGCGGCCAAAGTGCGCCAATTGCTGCCGGCCATGGCGGCTCATCTGCGCACCAAAGGCTGGGCCGTCAACAGCATCCGCATCAAGGTTCAGGCCTGACAAGACCTTTTTAGAGGCAGAAAAACAAAAAAGGCCTCCGAAGAGACCTATTTGTTTGGTGCCGGTTGTCGGATTCGAACTGACGACCTACCGCTTACAAGGCGGGTGCTCTACCAACTGAGCTAAACCGGCGAAGACTGAATTCTAACGTAGAAATTCAGCCCCAAAAGAAGAATCCTGAAATTTCCCGATCTGCCGGCAAAAACACTGGCCGGACTACTTCACACGCTTGAGCGCCGGACGACCACCTGCGGGTGGCGGCGTACGAGGAGCATCATCTTCGCCGGAAGCTTCTGCTTCCGCCTTGACGGGAACCAGTTGCACCACACGCTCGGCCGAGGACTCCTCATCCGACTCCATGTCGGGCTCGGCATCCTCCATCGATGGCGCATCGTCGTCCTCGGGGACTTCGTCCTCCTCGGGCGGGAAGGCCATGCCCTGGCCGGTCTCGCGGGCATAGATGGCCATGACGTTCGCCACAGGCACCATGATTTCCCGTGGCTGGCCGCCAAAGCGTGCCTTGAATTCAACATACTCATTGCCGATCAGCAGGCCGCTGGTCGCGTCATAGCTGATGTTGAGCACGATCTGACCATCACGCACAAACTCCATGGGCACCTGGGTGCTGCGGTCCACACGCACGGCAATATGCGGCGTCAAACCATTGTCGGTACACCATTCAAACAATGCCCGCAGCAGATACGGACGGGTTGAAGTCGTTTCAGGGGCTGTCATCTCATTTCCTGACGAATCAAATCCAGAAGATTGCAAAGACAAAAAAGCGGGCAGATGAAGGAGAGCCCTTCAACATGCCCGCTCTGCGCTCATGTGCAATTACTTGCGCATGACCTTTTCAGAAGGAGTCAGTGCTTCAATGTAAGCGGGACGCGAGAAAATGCGCTCGGCATACTTGAGCAGAGGGGCAGCATTCTTGGACAGCTCGATGCCGTAATAGTCCAGGCGCCACAGCAGGGGAGCAATCGCCACATCCAGCATGGAGAAGTTCTCGCCCATGATGTACTTGTTCTTCAGGAAGATGGGCGCCATCTGGGTCAGGCGGTCACGGATATGGGCACGAGCCTTCTCCAGAGCCTTTTCATTGCCCTTGACGTTGCGCTCTTCCAGAGCGCTCACGTGCACGAACAGTTCCTTTTCGAAGTTCAGCAGGAACAGACGCACACGGGCACGGTCCACAGGGTCGCCAGGCATCAGCTGGGGATGGGGAAAGCGCTCATCGATGTACTCGTTGATGATGTTGGACTCGTACAGAATCAGGTCGCGCTCGACCAGGATTGGCACTTGACCATAGGGGTTCATCACGGCGATTTCTTCGGGCTTGCTGAACAAGTCCACATCGCGGATCTCGAAATCCATGCCTTTTTCAAACAGCACAAAGCGGCAGCGGTGTGAGAAGGGGCAAGTCGTTCCCGAATAAAGCACCATCATGGTGGAGACTCCTAAAAATCAAAAAGAGTGGGTTGCCCACGGCACCCCACTCTGCACTAACACGGTTTGGCTGCAGACAACTTCTGCACGGCGGCAAAGCCTATTTCACGTCTTTCCAGAACGCGGCATTCAGGCGCCAAGCGATAAAGATGAAGAAGGCCAGGAAAATCAACACGCCCACCCCGATACGGGTTCGGGTGTTCTGAGCCGGCTCCCCCATCCATTGCAGGTAATTCACCAGATCGCCAACTGCCTGATCGTACTGCACTGCGCTCATCTTGCCAGGAGACACCTGCTCCCAACCCTTGAAGACCTGGGTCTTAGTTCCATGGTCGTCATGCTCTTCGAAGATGGCGCGACGCTCACCCTGCAGCTCCCACAGCGCATGCGGCATGCCTACGCTGGGAAAGGCAAGATTATTCCAGCCCGTGGCCTTGGTGTCATCCCTGTAGAAAGTACGCAAGAAGGTATACAGGTAATCAGCGCCCGAGCCGCCCGAGCCGGCACGCGAGCGCGCGATCACGGTCAGGTCGGGCGGGTTGGCACCGAACCACTCCTTGGCTTCCTTGGGATTGATGGCTGCCTTCATGGTCTCACCTACCTTGTCGGTGGTGAACAACAGATTGTCCTTGATGTCCTGATCGGTCAGACCGATGTCCTTCAAGCGATTGAAACGCATGAAGGCAGCGGAGTGGCAGCTCAGGCAGTAGTTGACAAAGATCTTGGCACCATTTTGCAGGGATGCCGTGTCGCTGGTGTTGACTGGCGCCTTGTCCCAGTGGATGCCGCCTTCAGAAGCTTGCGCAGCGCCGGCAATACCCAGGGCTGCAACCAGGGTCAGAATCAGTTTCTTCATTCTTGTTCTCTCCTGCTTCAGTGAGGCTTGAAGGTGACACGCTCGGGCACGGGCTTGGTTTCACCCAAGCGGCTCCACCAGGGCATGAGCAGGAAGAAGCCGAAGTAGAACAGCGTGCCGACCTGCGACACCTTCTCGCCCACCGGCGACGGAGGCTGCACCCCCAGATAAGCCAGGACGACGAAGTTCACCACAAACACTGCATACACATATTTGTGCCAGCTGGGACGATAGCGGATCGACTTGACCGGGCTGCAATCGAGCCAGGGCAAGGCAAACAGGATGATGACCGCACCACCCATGACAACCACGCCCCAGAACTTGGCGTCGATGGACAGCATCATGGCGATGGCACCCAGGGCCACGATGGCGACGGCGCCCTTGGCAAAACCAGGCAGGCGCGACTTGAGAATGCCGTAGCCTGCACCCAGCACCACGCAGGCGATCAGCACATACATCATCTCGCTGGTGATGGCACGCAGCATCGAATAGAAGGGCGTGAAGTACCAGACAGGGGCAATGTGATTGGGCGTCTTGAGCGGGTCGGCGGGGATGAAGTTGTTGTACTCCAGGAAGTAGCCGCCGAACTCGGGCGCAAAGAACACCACGGCCGAGAACAGGAACAGGAACACCGTCACGCCAAAGATGTCATGCACCGTGTAGTAAGGGTGGAAGGGCACCCCATCCAGAGGGCGGCCCTTTTCATCCTTGGGCGCGTTCGGGCCCTTGATCTCGATACCGTCGGGATTGTTGGAGCCCACGTCGTGCAGCGCCAGCAAATGCGCAACGACCAGACCCAGCAGCACCAGAGGCACGGCGATCACGTGGAAGCTGAAGAAGCGGTTCAGAGTCGCATCGCCCACCACATAGTCGCCACGGATCAGCAGAGCCAGATCGGGACCGACAAAGGGGATGGCGGAGAACAGGTTCACGATCACCTGGGCGCCCCAGTACGACATCTGACCCCAGGGCAGCAGATAGCCCATAAAGGCTTCAGCCATCAGCACCAGGAAGATGGCGCAACCGAAGATCCAGACCAGTTCGCGCGGTTTGCGGTAAGAACCGTACAGAAGACCGCGAAACATATGCAGATAGACCACCACAAAGAACGCCGAGGCGCCTGTGGAGTGCATGTAGCGGATCAGCCAGCCCCAGGGCACATCACGCATGATGTATTCCACGGAAGCAAACGCCTTTTCGGCATCGGGCTTGTAGTGCATCACCAGAAAGATGCCGGTGACGATCTGGATCACCAGCACCAGCAGCGCCAGCGAGCCGAAGATGTACCAGAAGTTGAAGTTCTTGGGAGCGTAGTACTCCGACATATGGACGCGGTACGCATCGAATGCCGTCGGAAACCGGTTCTCCAGCCAGTTCATGGCCTTCGCTCCGGTTGTGGAGTTCGGGTCGATTTGCTTGAATTCGTGAGCCATTGTTCTTGTCTCCCTCAGGCTGCCTTGGTGTCTTCACCAATCAGCAGCTTGGTGTCGGACAGATACATATGTGGCGGCACTTGCAGGTTGTCCGGCGCAGGCTTGTTCTTGAACACCCGGCCGGCCATGTCAAAGGTGGAGCCATGGCAGGGGCAGAGGAAACCGCCCTTCCAGTCTGCAGGCAGCGAAGGCTGGGGCCCAGCGACGAACTTGTCGGTGGGAGAGCAGCCCAGGTGGGTGCAGATGCCCACGACCACCAGGATTTCAGGCTTGATGGAGCGCGCTTCATTTTGCGCATAGGGCGGCGTGAACTCTTCGGGATGACGCGCCGAGGTCGGGTCTGCCAGTTCGCCATCGAGGCCTGGCAGGTCCTTGAGCTGCTCGGGTGTGCGCTTGATGATCCACACCGGCTTGCCACGCCACTCGACGGTGAGCTTCTCACCATCCTTGAGATTGGAGATATCCACCTCTACCGCAGCACCTGCTGCTTTAGCTTTTTCAGAAGGCTGGAAGGAGCTCACAAAAGGGACGGCCGTTGCCACACCGCCCACGGCACCAGCACATGCTGACGTGATGATCCACGTGCGCTTGCTGGAGTCGACTGGAGAGTCACTCATGGATTTCCTCGAAGTACATCGCTTGATTTGGGGTCAACTGCAAATTCTAGCGGTGGGGTTATGGTTATTCCAGCCCCAGTCCGACGTTGACAACCGCCAAAGTCACGCAATACTGCGCTATCTCAAACTCTTAGTGACTGGAACTGCTTATGGGCATGATGCAAGAATTCCGCGAGTTCGCAATCAAGGGAAACGTCATGGATCTTGCCGTGGGCGTGATCATCGGCGGCGCGTTCGGGAAAATCGTTGACTCCGTGGTCAACGACCTCATCATGCCTCTGGTGGGCCTGCTCTTCGGCAAGCTGGACTTTTCCAACCTGTTCGTCGTTCTGGGCACCATGCCCGAAGGAGTTCCACGCACTCTGGATGCGCTGAAAAAAGCCGGCATTCCCGTATTTGCCTATGGCAGCTTCATCACGGTTGCGGTGAACTTCGTGATTCTGGCCTTCATCATTTTCATGATGGTCAAACAGATAAACCGCCTCAAGCGCGAGGCTCCGCCTGCACCGGAGCAAGCACCCGCTACGCCCGAAGACATTCAGCTGCTGCGCGAGATCCGCGACAGCCTCAATCGCAAGGCCTGAGAGCGTTCAGCCCAGTGATGAAAAGCCTGCTGACCTCCAGCAGGCTTTTTTCATGGCATCGAGCATTCAGCGCGACCCAGCACACTGCATGAATCCATCCGGCAAGTGCTTGGATGCCTGAAGCATTGACGACTGGTGAACCAGCAGTTGAAGCCCCATCAACTCGCCAGGCTGCGGGCCATATGCACGGCTTCAAGCAGGCTGGCCTCATCGGCCACTCCCTGACCGGCGATATCAAAGGCCGTGCCATGGTCGGGACTGGTGCGTACCAGCGGCAAACCCAGGGTCACGTTGACGCCTTTTTCCACACCCAAATATTTGACTGGGATCAACCCTTGGTCGTGGTACATCGCCAACACCACATCGAATTCACCCGGGTGGGCTGGCGTATTTCGAGCCCGCATGAAGACTGTGTCCGGCGCAAACGGTCCCTGCACATCCATGCCTTCGGCCTGTGCTGCCGCGATCGCCGGAGCAATGATTTCGATTTCTTCACGTCCGAAGATGCCGCCCTCGCCCGCATGCGGATTGAGCCCTGCCACGGCAATGCGAGGCGTACGTCCCAGGCTCTTGCCCAGCGCCTGATGCGTGATGCGCAAGGTCTGCAGAATCTGCGGCCCTGTCACGGCCTCGATGGCCTCGCGCAGCGACACATGGATGCTGACCAGCACGGTACGCAACTCGTCATTGGCCAGCATCATGCGCACCGGCATCTGCTCCAGCGAAACGCCCGCATGGGCGGCCGCCTCGGCCTGCAGAAGTTCCGTGTGCCCGGGGAAAGTCACGCCCGCCAGATGCAGTGCCTCTTTATGCAAGGGCGCCGTAACCATGGCGGCAATCTCGCCACGCAAAGCCGCTTGCGCGGCCCAGACCACGCATTGCGCCGCGGCCTGCCCGGCAGCCGCGCAAATCTGGCCATAGGGCTGAGGCCCCGCCAACCCCGGCAAGTTCAGCAGCGCGACGGCACCTTCCGGAACAGACCAGGCTTCGCCCGGCTCATCGATCACCACCACGGGCTGGGCAATGGCCTGATCGCCGTCGACGGCCCTGGCGGCCAGCGCCGTGGCCCGGCGCAGAGTCTGCAACTCGCCCACTACAAAGCAGCCGCGCATGGCCTGCGGCGCAGCCCGGAAGGCCTTGGCGATGATTTCAGGCCCTATGCCTGCGCAGTCGCCCTGGGTGATGGCGATGGTTTGGGTTGAAGCAATGACGGACATAGGCATCAGAGTTGCCGCAAGCCTCCTGTTCCAAAGTGCTTGCAGCCATCAAAAGTGAAAGACGAAGGTCCAGGAGCGGATCAGGCCGGGTTGTCGATATCGATGAAGCGGTGCTCCAGCCCGCACTCCCGGGCTACATGGGCAGCCACGGCCGGAGCACCATAGCGCTCGGTCGCATGATGGCCGGCAGCAATAAAGCTCACGCCCATCTCTTGCGCCAGATGCATCTGGGGCTCGGAGATCTCGCCGGTGATATAGGCATCGGCGCCGGCGGCAATCGCGGACTCGAAAAAGCCCTGCGCCCCTCCGGTGCACCAGGCCAGCCTGCGAATCGGCTTGTGCTCCTGCACACCGGCCAGCGTCACCTTTCGCCCCAGCACGCTTTGCACATGCCCTGCCAGAGCGGCGGCATCGGCAAAGTCCACATCGGCCAGCCAGCCCAGGTTCTGGTCGCCGAATGCGGCCTGTCCCTGCACTCCGAGCCGCGCCCCGAGTTGCGCGTTATTGCCCAGTTCGGCATGGGCATCCAGCGGCAGGTGATAGGCAAACAGATTGATGTCATGCGCCAGCAGCAGACGGATGCGCTCCTTGAGCCAGCCCGTGATGCGACCATCCATGCCGCGCCAGAACAGACCGTGGTGCACGAAGATGGCATCGGCCCCGGCCTCGATCGCCGCCTCGATCAGGGCGCGACTGGCCGTCACACCGCTGACGATGCGACGAATCTCGCTCTTGCCTTCGACCTGCAGGCCGTTGGGTCCGTAGTCCTTGAAGCGTTCGGGCTGCAGCAAGGCGTCGAACGCCTGCAGCATGTCTTGGCGAGTGATCATCATGGGCATGATTGTCGCACCCGCCGCACTTCAAGATAAGGAGCTGCTAACGCATGCAATCAAAGCATTTCAGTACGAAATACACCTAAATACCTTTGTTGCCATGAGGTAGCAGCTATGGTTTTCAGAGAAACAAGTCCCGGTAGCGATCACGCAGCAGGTTTTTCTGCACCTTGCCCATGGTGTTGCGCGGCAGCTCCGAGACGACAACGCAGCGCTTGGGAATCTTGAAGTTGGCAAGCCGGGACTTGAGCGCGGCGACAATGGCGGCGCCGTCGAGTGGATGGCCGCTCCTGGCAACGACCACCGCCACCCCCACCTCGCCGAAATCCGGGTGCGGCACACCGACCAGGGCGCTCTCGGCCACGCCGGGCATATCGTTGATAAAGCCTTCGATCTCCGCCGGGTAGACGTTGTAACCGCCGCTGATGATCAAATCCTTGCTGCGACCCACGATGCTGACATAGCCACGCTCGTCGAGCCTGCCGACGTCGCCGGTCCTGAACCAGCCATCGGCCGTGAACTCCTGCGCCGTTTTCTCCGGCATGCGCCAATAGCCTTTGAAGATATTGGGTCCCCGGACCTCGATGGCACCGACCTCGCCCGTGGGCAACGGCTGGCCGCTGTCGCCCGCCACGCGCACACTCACACCGGGCAGCGCAAAGCCCACGGTGCCGCCACGGCGCTCGTCCTGCCCGCCGTGGCGTGCATCGGGGCCGTAGGGATTGGAGGTGAGCATGATGGTTTCACTCATGCCATAGCGCTCGAGAATGGTGTGGCCTGTGCGCTGGCGCCACTCGCCAAAGGTCTCGATGAGCAGCGGCGCCGAGCCCGAGATGAACAGCCGCATCCGGCCGGCCGCCTCCCTGGTCAACGTCGGCTCAGCCAGCATGCGCACATACAGCGTAGGCACGCCCATGAACACGGTGGCGCGCGGCATGGCGGCGATCGCGGCTTTGGCGTCGAATTTCGACATCCAGATGATCTTGCTGCCATTGATCAGCGCACCATGGATGGCGACGAACAGCCCGTGCGCATGGAAGATAGGCAGGGCGTGGATCAGCACGTCACCGCCCTGCTCGCGCGTGCGCCAGCCCCAGTACTGCTTGAGCATGAGCGCGTTCGAGAGCAGATTGCCATGCGAGAGCATCGCCCCTTTGCTGCGCCCCGTGGTGCCACTGGTGTAGAGGATGGCGGCCAGATCATCGGCCTGGCGCGGCACGGGTGCATGCACCTCGTCGAAGCGCAGCGCCTGCTCTAGCAGGCTGCCGTCCTGCGCTTCACCCAGCGTGAAAACATGCTGCGTGCCGCAGTCCGCTGCCACCTTTGCCACCCAGTCCATATTGGCGGGCGTGCAGACTACGACGGCGGGCTCGGCATTGCCGATGAAATATTCGATCTCGGCACTCTGGTAGGCAGTATTGAGCGGCAGGAACACATGACCGGCACGCAAGGTGGCCAGATACAGCATCAGTGCCTCGACCGACTTTTCCACCTGCACCGCGATACGGCTGGCGGCGGGCAAATCGAGCGAGGCCAACAGATTCGCCATGCGTGCGCTCATGCGATCCAGCTCGCGCCAGGTATAGAAAAGCGGTGCATCGGCCGGGGCCTGGGGCGATACCGCCTCGATGGCGACCTCGTCCAGATCGACCGGGAAAGCCGCGCGCAGGGCGGTGAACATATTCATGTCAGACATATGGAAAACTCTCTTTGCTGGAAACCGCTTCATTGCCCTGCCATGGCGCGCTCGGCAACGGCTTTTTGCTTCTTGCCGTCGGCCTGGGCCCAGGCCTCGAACTCCTGGGGCGATGCCGAGGGATAGGCCACGACGCCCTGCTTTTCGAGCTTGGCCTTGACTTCCGGGTCGCTCAAGGCCTGGCGGCTGGCCTCGAACAGCTTTTGCGTGATCTCCCTGGGCAGCTTGGCCGGCCCGTAGAGACCGAACCAGAGCGTGAAGTCCGCCCCATCGATGCCGGACTCCTGCATGGCCGGCAGATCGGGGAACAGCTGCGAGCGCTGGGCCGTCGTCACGGCCATGATGCGCAGCTTGCCGCCGGCGGCCATGGGCATCACCGAGGGGGGCGTTCCGAAAGTCATGTCCACATCGCCCGCACCCACGGCCTGAATCGACGGCGCCCCGCCCTTGAACGGCACATGCAGCATGTCGATGCCAGCCGCATGCGCAAACGAGGCCCCCGCCAGATGCGTGACCACGCCCGTGCCGGATGAGGAATAGCTCAGCTTGCCGGGGTTCTTGCGCGCCCGCTCTATCAGGCCGGCCACGGTTTTCTCGGGAAAGTCCTTTTTCACCGCCAGCAGCATCGGCGAATCGCTCCAGCGCATGATGGGCGTGAAACTCCTGGCACCGTCGTAGCGCGCACTCTTATAGAGAATCTGGTCGGTGCCGTAGAGATTGGCGGAGCCCAACAGCAAGGTATAGCCGTCCGCAGGCGCCCGCGCCACCAGATCCGACGCAATCGTCGTGCCGGCGCCGGGGCGGTTGTCCACCAGCACCGCCTGGTTCAGCACCCGCCCCAGCTTCTCGCTGACGATGCGCGCCACAGCGTCGGCGCCGCCGCCGGGCGGAAAGCCCACCATCAGGGTGATGGGGCGCGACGGGTAGGCGTCCGCCAGTGCCAGGGCGCTGGCGCTCAGCAGGCAGACCGATATCAATGCTTTCTTGAACATGCTTGTCTCCTTGATGGAAGTTAGGGTTGTTTTTCGGCGCAACAGCGGCGCTAGCAGCCTTTGAAAACCGGTACGCGCTTCTCGCGCCAGGCCAGGCCGCCTTCGCGCAGATCCGCGGATTCGACCGAGCGCTGCACGTCGCGCGCAATCGCCTCGCGGTCTTGGCGGCCGCAGGCAATCAGATTCAGGTGTTTCTTCATGCCGGACAAAGCCAGGGGCGCCATTGCGCCGATCGTCTCGGCCAGAGCCGCCACGGTCTCGTCGAGCTGCGGCGCCGCCGCCAGATGCGTCAGAAAGCCGCAGGCCTTCATCTGCTCGGCATCCAGGCGCTCGCCGGTCAGGAACAGGCGCTTGGCGGTATCGAGTCCCAGGCGACTGACATAGCGCTCCATTCCTGAGGCGTAGAAATGCAGGCCCAGCCGCGCCGCAGGCATGAACATGTCTGCCGCCATCGAACCCACGCGAAAGTCGCAAGCCAGCGCCAGATCGGTCCCGCCGCCATAGACGCCGCCCTGGATGGCTGCGATGGTCACCGCACGGCACTGCTCCACCACGTCCACCATTTCGCCGAAGCTGCTGCCTTCGCTCTGGCTGTTTTCGATTTGTGATATATCGTAGCCACTGCAGAAATACTTGCCTTCGCTACGCAGCACCAGCACCCGCACCTCCGATCTGCGATTGACGCTCTCGATGGATTCCATGAGCACCGGCAAGTCATCGGGCGCCAGGCGGTTTGCCACCGTGGGGCGCTGGAGAGTAATGGTTGCGATATGGTCTTGGTAGTGCAGTCTTGGATTCATGCGTATCAGACATATAAATAGATATATCTAATATTGAACAATGAACCCCAAACCTTCACCAAGGGAAGAAACCCTAGACGCGCCCAGCATGCAGGACCGCATCCGCCTGGCTCTGGAGCAGGATCTGCGCAACGGCGCATTGCGGCCAGGTGCCGCCATCGACGAACAGGCGCTGTGCGAGCGCTTCCAGGCCTCGCGCACGCCGGTCCGCGAGGCCTTGCTGCTGCTGTCCGCCAAGGGGATGGTGAGCATTCTTCCGCGCGTGGGCATCTACGTGCGCCACCTCGATCCCCGCGAGCTGATTGCGATGATGGAGGGGCTTGCCGAGCTGGAAGGCGTGCTGGCGCGCCTGGCGGCCCGGCGCATCAACGCTGAGCAGAGAGCGCAGTTGCAGGCCGCTCTCGCGCAGACCGCTGCCCATGCCCAGAAAGCCGATTCGATAGCCTATGAGCAAGCGAATGCCAGATTGCACGATCTGATATATCAATCCAGCGGAAACACCTTTATCGTCGAGCAGACCCGCGAGGCCAGGCTCAGGGTCGCACCGTACCGCAGCAAGATGTTCGAAAAGCCGGAGCGGCTACTGCACTCCCAGGCCGAGCATGAAGCCGTGGTGGCCGCCATTCTGGCGGGCAACAGCGAAGTTGCTGCCGAGGCCATGCGCAACCATATATCGGCGGGCGGCAGCGCCTTTGCCGACATGGTGCTGAGCACTGTGTCCGCGCAGCTCATGCAGCCGCGCCGCCGCAAACGCGCGAGCAGTGAAAAAAAAGGCAGCCACTGCTGACTGCCTTTTCTCATCCGCCTGTGCAGGCTCACGCTTTGCGCGGCTGCCAACCCTTGCAGGCCAGAGGCCAGAAGCCCATGGCCATGCCCAGCACGCCCATGGCCGCCACATAGTGGGCGGGAGCCATCACATCCACCTGCTGCCACACGGACACCAGCATGGGAGTCAGACCGCCGAACACGGCATAGGCCATGTTGTAGGAGAAGGACAGACCGGTGAAGCGCACCTCGGGCGGGAAGGCCCGCACACCCACCACGGGCAGCAGCGAGATGGAGCCCACGAAGAAGCCCACGGTCGCATAGTTGCAGATCAGCGATGCCTCGTTGCCAGGCAGGTTCAGGTAGAACAGATAGGCCGTGGCCGTCATGCCGCCCCAGCCGATGAGCATGGTCAGCTTGGTGCCGATCTTGTCGGACAGCCAGCCCCAGAACACGCAGCCTATGGTCAGCGTCACGGTCGCCACGGCATTGGCCTTCAGGGCCATGGCAGGCTCGATGTGGAACACCTTTTGCAGATAAGCTGGTGTGAACAGAATCACCACCACGATCGCCGTGGACAGCACCCAGGTCATCAGCGCCACGACGACACAGGCTTCCCGGTGGTCGCGCAGGATGGTCTTTATCGGCAGTTCGCGGTCAGCGGCCTTGCGGGCCTGCAGTTCCTGGAAGATGGGGGTCTCGTGCAGGAACTTGCGCAGATACACCGACACCAGACCGAAGACACCGCCCAGGATGAAGGGGATGCGCCAGGCCCAGTCGTGGATCTCGCCCTGGCTGTAGGTGCTGTTGAGCCAGACCCCGATGATGGAGCCCAGGAAAATGCCGCCGGTAATGCCGGAGGTCAGTGCGCCAATCGCAAAGCCGTAACGCTTCTGGGGAGCATGCTCGGCCACGAACACCCAGGCACCGGGCATTTCACCGCCGATGGCAGCCCCTTGCATCACACGCATCAGCAGCAGCAGGATGGGAGCGGCCAAGCCTATGGTTTCATAGGTCGGCAGCAGGCCGATGACCAGCGTGGGCACGGCCATCAGGAACACCGACAGCGTGAACATCTTCTTGCGGCCCAGGATGTCGCCGAAGTGGGCAATCAAAATGCCACCGATGGGGCGCGCCAGATAGCCGGCCGCGAAAATGCCCAGCGTCTGCAGCTGGCGCATCCACTCCGGCAGCGAGGCTGGAAAGAACAGGCTGCCAATCACATTGGCAAAAAAGACGAACACCACGAAGTCGTAAAACTCCAGCGTTCCGCCCAGGGCCGATAAGCCCAGGGTCTTGTAGTCCTCCCGGTTCAGGAGACGATTCGTCGCTGCAGCCGGCGCGTCAGCCGATGCAGCGTGGTCAAGCGTAGTCATGGTGTTTCCTAGATCGAACAACAGGACAGCGCGGATAAGGCCGCTGATCACGGGTCAACGTGCAGTGGCAGACCGATTGCGGCGGGCTTCAGATGCAAAGCCACACCAGACCGAATATGAGCACCTTGTGGGCAGTCACTTCAGTAACGGCGGCGTAAGCGCAGTCGAAAAAACATTCTAGGGTTTTCACTCATATATCCTGGACACATAAAACTTTAGGAGCTTGCAGTCCTATAGCCATGAGCCCTGCATTCTGCAAAGCTTTGCGTTATGCATTTGCTTGCAAGCAAATGTTCGCTTCGACGCCTGGCGCAGCCATGCTTCACAATGTGGGCTTGTTCCCCTCACTACCTATACGCATTACATGAAACGCACCTGGTTGCTGTTTTCGCAGGTCGTCACCGTACTGGTGGCTATCTATTTTGTAGTGGCCACCCTACAGCCCACTTGGCTTCAGCGCGGAAATATCCGTAGCAGTGCCGGTGTTTCGCTGCTGCAGGCGCCATCCACTCCAGCGGGTGAAGTCGCTCCCGGCAGCTTTGCGCCTGCCGCGCGCAAGGCCTCGCCCGCCGTGGTCAGCATCAACACCAGCAAAGCGGTTCGCCACCCGCGCGCCAACGACCCCTGGTTCCAGTTCTTCTTTGGCGATCAGGGTCCGCAGGAGCAATCTGGTTTGGGTAGCGGCGTCATCATCAGTCAAGATGGCTACATCCTCACCAACAACCATGTGGTGGAAGGCGCCGACGATATCGAGGTCACGCTGACCGATAGCCGTCAGGCCAAGGCCAAGATCATAGGAACAGACCCCGAGACCGATCTGGCCATTCTCAAGATCGAGCTCGACAAGCTGCCCGTCATCGTGCTGGGCAACTCCGATCAGGTCGCTGTGGGCGACCGCGTGCTGGCCATCGGCAACCCCTTCGGCGTGGGCCAGACAGTGACCAGCGGCATCATCAGCGCTCTGGGCCGCAGCCAGCTGGGCATCAACACCTTCGAGAACTTCATCCAGACCGACGCTGCCATCAACCCCGGCAACTCCGGCGGTGCGCTGGTGGATGCCAACGGCAATCTGCTGGGCATCAACACGGCCATCTACTCGCGCTCAGGCGGCAGCATGGGCATCGGTTTCGCGATTCCCGTCTCCACCGCCAAGATGGTGCTGGACGGCATCGTCAAGGACGGCAAGGTCACGCGCGGCTGGATCGGCGTGGAACCCAACGAGCTCTCGCCCGAGCTGGCCGAGACCTTTGGCGTCAAGGCCGATGCCGGCGTCATCATCACCGGCGTGCTGCAGGCCGGCCCCGCCGCCCAGGCCGGCATGCGTCCCGGCGACGTAATCGTCAAGGTGGGCGAGACCGCGACCCGCAATGTCTCCGAACTGCTGACGGCCGTGGCCTCGCTCAAGCCCGGCGAAGCCGCCAAGTTCGATGTGCGCCGCGGCGACAGCGAAGTGGTGCTGGACATCACTCCGGGAGCCCGCCCAGCAGCCAGCACCTTGCAGCAACAGGGTCGCCCACGCCGCTGATTGCAGCGCCAACAAACCGAAAAGCCAGCGCCAGCCGCTGGCTTTTTTCATGCTCCGGCCGGGCCAGCCACAACTTCTTCAACACGATTCATCAAGAGATATGACTCAAGCGCTGATGGAAAAAAGTGCAGGCAGCCATCAAAACAAAAGCCCTTGAATTGCTTCAAGGGCTTTGCAGAGAGTCTGATCGAAGATCAGTGGCCGTCCGAGGATTTCTCCACTTCCGAGCCCGAGCCTTCCTCGGCATCGGGCGCACGCGATACCCTGCTGAACCAGCCGGCGCCCAGAATGCCGATCTCGTAGAGCAGGCACATGGGCAAGGCCAGGGCCAGCTGAGAGATCACATCGGGCGGCGTGATGACGGCAGCAATCACAAAGGCCAGCACCACGAAATAGCCGCGGAAGGCCTTGAGCTTTTCGATCTCCACCAGTCCGAAGCGCACCAGCAGCATCACCACGATGGGCACCTGGAAAGCCGCCGCAAAAGCGATGTAGAGCGACAGAATCGCTTCCACATACGAGGCGATGTCGGGCGTGGCCGCCACGCTGGCCGGCGTGAAGTGCTGGATGAACTTGAACATATTGCCCAGCACAAAGAACTGTACGAAGGCAATGCCGGCATAGGCCAGCAGGCTGCCGAACAGGATCAGCGGCAGGGCGAACTTCTTCTCGTGGCTGTACAGGCCCGGTGCCACAAAGGCCCAGATCTGGTACATGATCCAGGGCAGCGCCAGCAGCACGGCCACCATCATCAACACCTTGAGCGGCACAAAGAAGGGCGAGAAAACGCCCACCGCAATTAGCTTGGCGCCGGGCGGCATATGCTCCTTGATGGGCAGGGCGATGAAGTCGATCAGGCCATCGGGGCCCGGCCAGAACATCAACAGCCCGACGCCGATCAAAACGCCATACAGGCTGTAGAGCAGGCGATCACGCAGCTCCATCAGGTGCTGGACAAACGGCTGCTCCGTGCCGGCGAGTTCGTCTTCTTTAGAGGGTTCGGACATGGTGCAAAACCGCGCCGGAGCCCGATCGGCTCCACACGCTTGAGAAACAACAACGCCCGCGGATCACGGGCAAAGAGCGACATGCGGGCAGCAGGGCCTGGCCCCTGGGGCCGGCCATGGCGGACCTTGCGGCCGGCAGGCTGCTGAGCTGCATGTTCAATGGAACTTCTTGGGGCGAAAGCGCGCCACGCGTGCCGCACCCGACTGGACCTTGCTGCGTACCCCGGCGCGGGCCTTGTACCACTGGGGCACGGCACCGCGCTTGACGCGCCAGTTCTTGCGCGGATGGCGATAGCTGGGCACCACGCTGCTGTGCGTATCCAGACCGGTGTAGCCGCCTTCTGCGTCATAGGAGCCGAAGGACGAAGCCGAAGTCATGTTCGAGTCGTCGCGCAGGTCCTTGGTCGCATCACTCCAGTCCTTTTCAAGATCGGAGGCCTGATTGCGCATGCTGGACTCCACGTCCCGCGCGGCGGTCTCGACCGTGTCCTTCATCTTGCGCAGCTCATCGAGCTCCATGGAGCGGTTGACCTCGGCCTTGACGTCGGACACATAGCGCTGTGCCCTGCCAAGCAAGGTGCCCACCATGCGGGCCACGCGCGGCAGTTTCTCGGGACCGATGACCACCAGGGCCACGGCACCGATCAGCGCCATTTTGGACAGGCCAATATCAAACATCTAAATGTCAGTCCTGCCGCGATCAGCTCTTTTGCTTGGCTTCCACGTCGATGGTGGCCTTTTCGGCAGCCTGCTGGTTGGCCACTTGGCCGGTCGCAGCATTGGCATCGGCGTCAGTCGCGCCGTCCTTCATGCCGTCCTTGAAGCCCTTGACGGCACCGCCCAGGTCGGAGCCGATGTTCTTGAGCTTCTTGGTGCCGAACACCAGAACCACGATGAGCAGCACGATCGCCCAGTGCCAGATAGAAAACGAGCCCATGAGAATCTCCTAGAAATTGCAAACCATTTTAGACGGGGCTTGTGACAGATACGAATCAATCACCCAAAAAGCCTGCAGCGCACAGCTCTATCGCCGCGTGCAGGCCCGGTGCGCCGCCTGATCAGCCCTTGAGCCAGGGGCGCGGGCCGCCCATGACGTGCAGGTGCAGATGGTGCACTTCCTGCCCGCCTTCGCTGCCGGTGTTGACCACGATGCGGAATCCGCCATCGGGATAAGGGTTGCAGCCCTGCTCCATCGCCAGCTTGGGAGCCAGCGCCATCATGCGACCCAGCAGGGGCGCATCCTCGTCGCCGACCTGGGCCATGGAGGGGATGTGCTTCTTGGGAATCACCAGAAAGTGCACGGGCGCCCCCGGGTGAATGTCATGGAAGGCGAACAGCTCCTCGTCTTCATAGACCTTTCGCGAAGGAATCTCGCCCTTGGCGATGCGGCAGAAAATGCAATGGGGGTCGTGGTGGTCGTGCATGGTCTCTGGTATCTCTACGGTTCAGTATTCCGGACGCCCTGCGCTATTCATGGCCTAGGAGGCCAGGAAGCAGGCAATGGCGTCGTCCCCTGCGGGGCTATCCCCTATTCTCGTTGAATCGCAGCGTCTGCTTGACGCCAAGGTGCTCGCGGTTGAGCTGCAGCCATTGCTGACCGCGCTCGCGTCCCAGCTCGAACAGCTTGCGCACCATGCCCATGTCTGCGCGCACCTTGCTTGAGGCGCCAAAGGGCTTGAGCACCGAGCCGCCATCGATACGGTGCATCAGCACATGCTTGTAGCGCTCGGGGTCCAGGCGCTTTTGCTCCAGCAGCTTGACCACGAACTCGATGGCCCTCAACTCGGCCAGCAAGCTGGCGTTGAAGGTGATTTCGTTCATGCGATCCATGATCTCGCGGGCCGTGTCGGGCGAGACATCGGACTCCTTGGGATTGATCTGCACCAGCAGGATGTCCCTGCTCCGGGTCTCGTAGATCAGCGGATACAGGGCCGGATTGCCCGAGAACCCGCCGTCCCAGTAGCACTCCCCGTCAATCTCCACTGCCTTGAACAGTTGCGGCAGGCAGGCCGAGGCCATGATGGCGTCTGCCGTCACCTGCTCGCCCTTGAAGATCTTGCCGCCGCCCGTGCGCACATTGGTGGCGCAGATGAAGAGCTTGGGCACCACGCTGGGGTGCTCGGGATGCGCCAGCATCTCGAAGTCCACCACCCGGGTGAGCAGTTGTCGCAGCGGGTTGATATTGAGCGGATTGGTCTGATAGGGCGACAGAAACTGGTTGAGCACGCCCATGAACTGCTTGCTGCCCGGCAACGGTGCGGCCCAGAACATCTTGCCCACGCTGCCCATGGTGCCCACGCCCTCCCACAGCTCGCGCAGAGACTGGCGCGCCAGTTGCCGTCCCAGGTAACGGGCATCGTCCACTTTCTTTTCCTGCGCGGCCGCCTGCGCGAAACCATGGGCCAGCGCCACGGCGTTCATGGCACCGGCGCTGGTGCCGCTGATGCCTTCGAAGATCAGTCCGTCATCGTCCAGCAATGCATCCAGCACGCCCCAGGTCAGCGCACCATGCGATCCCCCGCCTTGCAGGGCCAGGTTGAGGGTATGGGAAGTCTCTGCAGCCATGGCACGATCCTGTGAGGGTTGAGGAACCAAGCAAGGGGCTTGGGACTTACGCAAGCAAGAAGGCACAGCGGGCATATCCATGGACAAAACACCATGCCCGATTCGAATCTGCGCAAGTTCTGGAGCTTATCCAGCACAGCGAGCATTGCACAGGCCCGGGCCCCGTGTCAGCCTGCCACCCCGAATCTGTTGCAGCGCAGCACAACCGCTTGCAAAAACAAAAAAGCCCCGGCCGTAAAGCGGGGGCTTGGGTGTCTGGCAAGTGCGGTTCAGGGCTGGATCGCGCGATTCTTGTTCATGGCGATCATGCCGCTGACGATGCGGTAGAGGAACCAGATGGAGATCAGCACCCAGGCAGGGTTGAAGATCAAGAGGCCCAGCAGGAAGAACGGGAAAGTCACCGCATAGAGCACAATGGCCCAGAGCACGCTGCGCAGCCGCCAGGAAAAATGACTCTCCTGCCAGGTGCCACGCGCATCATCACGCTTGACCAGATCGATGACAACTGCAATCAGCAACAGCAGCACACTGACCTGCGCGCCCGGGAGCACGGCGGCCACGGCCACGACCAGGTGCAGCAGATAGCTGACCCAGCCCCAGGCCTTCAGGCCCTCGATCTCGGTAGAGCTGCTGCTGCCTACATCGATGATGTCGCGATCGTCATTCATGCGCTTCCTCCTTATTGCTTGGCCGCCCCTTCCTGAGCAGCGCGTTCCTGGGCCTTGCGCAGGGCTTTTTCCTCCAGACCGCTGGTGCCCTCGCGGCGCTCCAGCTCGGCCACCACCTCTGCGGGTGTCAGCCCGTAGTGCGACAGCGCAATCATGGAATGAAACCACAGATCCGCCACTTCATAGAGGATCTTGCCCTTGTCCGCACCATGATCGACATCCTTGGCGGCCATGACGACCTCGGTGGCCTCTTCGCCGATCTTCTTCAGAAAGGCGTCAGGCCCCTTGTGCAGCAGGCGCGCGACATAGCTTTTTTCAGGGTCGCCGCCATTGGCGACCTTGCGGCTTTCGATCACGGCGGCCAGACGGGCCAGTGCGCCCTCGATCGACGCGGTGTTTTGTTCAGACATGACTTTATTTATAGATGGAAGCAGGATCTTTCAAGACCGGATCGACAGCAAGCCACTGTCCGTCCTTGAAAACGCTGTAGAAGCAGGAGTGGCGGCCGGTATGGCAGGCAATACCGGGATCATGCCCCTCTTGCGTGATCTTGAGCAAAACCACGTCGTTGTCGCAGTCGATGCGCATCTCATGCACGGTCTGCACATGGCCGGACTCCTCGCCCTTGAACCACAGCTTGTTGCGCGAGCGGCTGAAGTAGACGGCACGCCCCAGCTCGGCGGTCTTTTCCAGTGCCTCGCGGTTCATCCAGGCAAACATGACCACGTCGCCGCTGCTTTGCTCCTGCGCAATCACGGGCACCAGACCCTGCGCATCCCATTTGACTTGATCGAGCCAGCTCATTGCAGACCTTTGCTTTGTATAGCTGCCAGCGCAGGCCAGCAGCCAACATCAACCATAAAACATATGGAAAGCCGCTTGTAACCTGCGCAAGCCGCTCTCAAAAAAACTTTAGAGACGCACGGGAATGCCGCGCGCACGCATGCATTCCTTGGCCTGCTGCACGGTGTACTCGCCATAGTGGAAGATGCTGGCGGCCAGCACGGCATCGGCGCCGCCAATGGTCACGCCATCGGCCAGATCTTCGAGATTGCCGACACCGCCCGAGGCGATCACGGGCACTGCCACGGCATCGGCCACGGCACGCGTGAGCTTCAGATCGAAGCCGCTCTTGGTGCCGTCCTTGTCCATGCTGGTCAGCAGGATCTCGCCGGCACCGCGCCTGGCCATCTCTTCGGCCCAGCGCACCACATCCAGCCCCACGTTCTTGCGGCCGCCATGGCTGTACACATCCCAGCCCGGCCCCATGGGCGTGCCGCCGGGGCCGATGCGCTGCTCGTCCTCGGGCGTGCGGCGCTTGGCGTCGATGGCCACCACGATGCATTGCGCGCCGTACTTGTCGCTGCAGGCATTGATGGTGTCCGGGTTGGCAATGGCGGCGGAGTTGAAGCTGGTCTTGTCGGCTCCGGCATTGAGCAGGCGGCGCACATCTTCGACGCTGCGCACGCCACCGCCCACGGTCAGCGGAATGAATACCTGCGAAGCCACGGCCTCGATGATGGGCAGAATCAGGTCACGGCCATCGCTGGTGGCCGTGATGTCCAGAAAAGTCAGCTCGTCTGCACCCTGGGCGTTGTAGCGTGCGGCAATTTCCACCGGGTCGCCCGCATCGCGCAGCTCCAGAAAATTGACGCCCTTGACCACGCGGCCGCCGGTCACGTCAAGGCAGGGAATGATGCGTTTGGCAAGCATGGACCAGTCTCGGAATATCTACGAACAAGGAGGCCAAAGATACCACGGCCTCGCCGCTGCCTAGGGCATCTGCCGACGGCGCCCCCTGCCGCTGCCGCAATACGCCAACTGGCTTCGGCGGCACGCAGCCCGGCCACAGCCATCGCATCGCGAGTCAAACCCGCTCGATTTGAAACGATTCAACTCAGCAGCAGCCCCAATCCATAAAGCGGCACAAAATCCCCGTGCTCCCAATTGAATAACAGTAAACACAGAGCCGGCCTCACGATTTATTGTTTTCAGCCGCAATCTCTTTCCTGCATCGATATTCCGGCTGCGATTAACTGGCGCACATAGAACCATCGCCCACTCCTGACCAGGCATGCCACAGGCGATCCGGAAATAAAGGCACTGATATTCTCAATGAGAAGCCTCCACACCTGCGAGAAGCTGCACTGCCGAGAGCGGCATATGACTGCGTGACAAGCAAAGCTATTGCGGATTGGGCTTCGGCAAGCCGCCTGACGCTAGGGTTGACAGCAATGCAAAGCAATCTCGACCAGGCAGCGAAATACCTTAAATATTGTGTATAAAACCCCAATTCGGCTTCCAAATATTCATGACGTAAAAAGATGTTTCTTTTTACGCTGCCTTCTTGTTCGGATTGTTTTTGCTAGTGAAACTATGAAAAAAATAAATCAATAGTTTTTAATATTTCGACAGTGTTGAACCCATAAATAGTTGACCGAACCCGGAAACCCATCCCATTCGATGAATGTATTCAGGCACAGGTGATCATCATGGATATGAGACGCCAATATTTCGGTACCGACGGAATCCGTGGGCGGGCTGGGTATTTCCCCATCACGCCGGACTTCGCTCTGCATCTCGCCCATGTCGTCGGACGAATGCTTCATCGCAACGAAGAGCGCCCGACGGTGCTGATTGGCAAGGACACGCGTATCTCGGGTCACATGCTCGAAAGCGCCTTGGTGTCGGGCTTCAATTCGTCTGGCGTGGACGTGGTGCTGCTTGGGACGCTGCCAACACCGGGAGTGGCCTATCTCACGCGGGCCTTGCGTGCCAGTCTGGGAGTGGTCATCAGCGCCAGCCACAACACCTTCGAGGACAACGGCATCAAATTCTTCAGCGCCAAAGGCACCAAACTGCCCTATGTCTGGGAGGTAGCAGTCGAGCAAATGCTGCTGGATGAGCCGCATTGGGTCCCGGCAATCGCACTCGGAAAAACCCAGCTCCTGGATGACGCCGCCGGTCGCTATATAGAGTTTTGCAAGAGCACTAGCGACCATGCGTTCACCTTGCGAGGACTGAAGATCGTGGTCGATGCCGGCCATGGTGCGGCCTATCAGATAGCGCCCATGGTCTTGCATGAACTCGGTGCCGAAGTGGTGGCCATAGGCTGCGCTCCCGATGGCATGAACATCAACCAGGGGGCCGGAGCCGCACACCCTGAGCTCCTGGCCACGACCGTTTCCGGTTGCGGTGCGGATTTCGGCATCGCCCTGGATGGCGATGCGGATCGCCTGCTGGTCGTCGATGCCGCCGGGCGGCTCTATAACGGGGACGAGTTGCTGTACCTGATCGTCGCCGACCGCCTGGAGCATGACGAGAGCATTGCGGGCGCCGTCGGCACGCTGATGACGAATATGGCGGTGGAGCGGGCATTCGGGGTGCTGGATGTGGACTTCATGCGCACCAAGGTCGGCGACCGCTACGTGCTTGAGGAGCTCAGCCGCAGGGGCTGGACCTTCGGCGGCGAGGGGTCAGGCCATCTGCTGATACTGGACCGGCACAGCACGGGCGACGGTCTGGTGAACGCGCTGCAGATATTGCAGGCCTGCGTGCGCACCGGCCGCACGCTGTCGCAATGGCTGCTGCCGGTGCAGCTCTACCCTCAGGCATTGCTCAATGTGCACTGGTCGCCAGACCGGGATTGGCGCAGCAATACCTTGCTGGCACGAGTGCAGGCGCAGGTCGAGGCCGAACTGGGCTCTACCGGGCGTGTGCTGGTGCGTCACAGCGGCACGGAGCCGCTGCTGCATGTGATGGTGGAAGCGCAGGATGGCGATCAGGCCAGCCGCTGTGCCGAGAGGCTGGTCACGGCTGCCAGAGACGGTTAGCCCGCCGATGCAGCTGCGCCGCTCATGCAGCAGATAGAGCCGGCACCAATTGTGGCCAGCACGAGGAGCTGGCTGACATACCCCAAGCAGAGCGTGAAAGATGATTTTGAGCAGGTACGAATGAAGAACGTCTGATACCAATTGACTCAAAGGGAGAACGCAATGAATCAGGACTCCGAGGCTCTTCACGCCAAGCCAGACATCGTGCAGTTGCTCATCGTGTCCGGGACCAGGCCCGAAATCATCAAGCTGGCCCCTGTCTATCACGCACTGAAACAGACGCACTGGGCCCGCCCCATCTGGCTGCACACCGGCCAGCATGGCGACATGGCCGCGCAAATGCTGGACTGCTTTCATATCCAGCCCGATCATGTGCTGCAAAGGCAAGGAAGCTCTCTGCTGGAATTCGCCACAGGCTGCAGGGTTCAGCTGGAGTCCGTGCTGACGGATACGAGCTGTGAGGCAGTGATCGTGCAGGGCGACACAGAAAGCGCGTTTCAGGGTGCATTGGCCGGCTTCTATCTCAAGGTGCCCGTCGTCCATGTCGAAGCCGGCCTGCGCACCTACAACCTGCACCGACCTTTTCCGGAGGAAGGCCTGCGGCAAATGATAGGGCGCATCGCCAGCCTGCATCTGGCCCCCACCCCGAGGGCCCAGCAGGCGCTGGAGCGCGAAAACGTGGCCAAGGAAAAGATCGAGCTCACCGGCAACACCGTCGTCGATGCCCAGCTCTGGGCCAGCCAGCATCACCACATCCACCGCCGCATGCAGGGCCGAGGCCATATTCTGGTGACCATGCACAGGCGAGAGAACTGGGGCCCCGATGTAGACCATGTGTGCGAAGCCATTGCCGATATCGCGCGCGAGTTTCCCCAGATGCCGGTGGTGTTCCCGGTCCACCTCAATCCGGTGGTCAAGGAGCCGGTATACCGTCTGCTGGGCGGACTTCCCAATGTCAAGCTGACAGAGCCGCTGGATTACCTGGCCATGCAGCAGGCCCTGGCCGATGCCTGGCTGGTGCTGACCGATTCCGGCGGACTGCAGGAGGAGGCACCGACCTTCAAGGTACCTGTGCTGGTCTTGCGCGACGAGACCGAGCGTCCCGAGGTGCTGGAAGCCGGCTGCGCCGCTTTGGTTGGAGCCGACAGAAGCAGGATCGTTCAGTCCGTGCGCCACCTGATGCATGACGATGCTGCCTACCGGAGCATGCAGGCCAGCAGCAACCCGTTTGGTGACGGGACTGCAGCACAACGCACTGAGAAAAGACTGCACCAGATGCTGAGGCCTGATCGCGCAGGCCTGGCACAGAAAGCCGCAGAAAGGACGCGCCATGTCCTGGCTTGACCTGTTCACCGGATATCTCTATGTCCTCAAGAGCATCGCCATCGTCATTGCGGTAGTGATCTTCATCAGCGGACTGGACGATCTGTTCATCGACCTCTTTTACTGGGGGCGGCGCACCTGGCGTGCACTGACCGTGTACTCGCGCCATGAGCAGATGAATCACAAGGCCTTGCTCGGCGTGGACGAGAAGCCGCTGGCCATCATGGTGCCCGCCTGGCAGGAGCATGGCGTGATCGGCAAGATGGCGCAGCTGGCGGCAACCACGCTGGACTATGAGAACTACCACATCTTCATCGGCACCTACCCCAACGACCCCCAGACCCACGCCGATGTGGAGCAGGTAAGAGCCCATTTCCCGAATGTGCACAGCGTGGTCTGCGCACGCCCCGGGCCGACCAGCAAGGCCGACTGCCTCAACAACGTGCTCGATGCCATCTTCCAGTTCGAGCAGCGCTCGGGCATCGAGTTTGCAGGCTTCATCCTGCATGACTCGGAAGACGTGCTGTCCAGGTTGGAGCTGAGACTGTTCAACTTTCTCGTGGATCGCAAGGATCTGATCCAGTTGCCGGTCTACCCCCTGGAGCGGCCGCTGCGCGAGTTCACCGGCGGGCATTATCTGGACGAGTTTGCCGAGCTGCATGCCAAGGACATCGTGGTGCGCGAGGCCCTGGTGGGCCAGGTGCCCAGTGCCGGAGTCGGCACCTGCTTCAGCCGCCGCGCCATCACGGCGCTGCTGGAGATGGGCGACGGCGTGGCCTTCGACACCCAGAGCCTGACCGAGGACTACGACATCGGTTTCCGGCTCAAGCAGTTGGGCATGCGCGAGATCTTCGTGCGCTTTCCCGTGCATGACGCGGACCAGCCTGCCGATCCCGACCAGCCACGCCGACACGGGCGCAGCGCGCGTGAAGCCAGCGTCATCTGCGTGCGAGAGTTCTTCCCCGATACGCTGAATGCGGCGGTGCGACAGAAGTCCCGCTGGATCACGGGCATCGTGATCCAGGGCTTCAAGACCCTGCGCTGGACCAATAGCGGCGTGCTGAACTATTTTCTCTGGCGTGACCGCAAGGGTGCTCTCACCAATTTCGCCAGCTTTCTGGCCATGCTGCTGGCGATGCAGCTGATTGCCATCTGGCTCTACCAGCACCTGGTACCGGACAGCTACCGGTTTCTCTCCATCTTCCAGGGCGACTGGTGGCTGTATGCACTGCTGGCTGCGAACTTCGTGCTGATGCTCAACCGTATTGCCCAGCGCATGTTCTTCGTCACCAGCTACTACGGCATCGTCCAGGGATTGATGTCGCTTCCGCGCCTGCTATGGGGCAATTTAGTGAACTTTCTGGCCAACTGGCGGGCCATCGCCCAGGCGCTGCAGGCCAAGGATATCCGGCGCATGGCCTGGGCCAAGACCGACCATGACTTTCCCATGCTGGGAGAGGGACCCCGACTGCGCCAGCCCCTGGGACAGATACTGATCGCACAAGGTGCCCTGACAGAGAGCCAGCTGCAGGAAGCGCTGCTGCGCCCCACTCCCGGCTTGCGCCTGGGCAGTGCGCTGGTGCACAAGGACCTGATCAGCACCGCACAGCTGGCAGCTGCAGTTGCCCAGCAGGCTGGTGTTTCATGGGAATTTCTGGGAGAGCGTCTGATCCCCGACGAGATCGCGGCGCTGCTGCCTGCACATCTGGCACTGCATTACAGCGTGGTGCCGCTGCGCGAGGAGGGAGAAACACTGATCCTGGCCAGCGAGTCGGTCATAGATCCGGTCTCGCACGCAGCCCTGGAGCGCAAGCTGGAGAGGCCCGTGCGCTACCTCATTGCCCCCAAGGGAGAGGTCACGGTCGAGCTGCGGCGTCTGTATGCAAGACAACATGGGGAGCCGGCTCGCGAACTGCTGGCCTGGGCCGTGGAGCGCAAACGCGTATCCGCCGAACAGGCGAAAGAGCTGTGGAAATTCTATGTATCGCGGCAGCTGATGCTGGGCGAAGTGCTTCAAGCCCTGGGCCGCATCGACACAGCCGTGCTGAATGCCTTGCTGCTCAGACATGAGCAAAGCGATGACAGCCTGGGCCTGTTCCTGGTGAACCAGGGGGCGTTGACGCAGGCTACGCTGGATGAAGCACTGCGACTGCAGCAACAGCTGCAGGTCACCATGGCGCAACTTTTGCGCCGCCTTGATGCCGCCCCGATCGTGTCCGTTGCTTAGGTGCCAATATATGAAGCTTTCTCGTCCTATTCTGGTTCTTTCCCTGGCATGCGCCACTCCATACGATGGTCTGGCGCAGACGGTGGATCTAGGTCCGGATATCACTCCCAGACAGCGCTTTCAGATCTATCCCCGGATCGACAAGGCGTATGAGGCCATGGCGCGCGGCGATGGCCAGCGCGCCATCTCCGAGCTGCAGCAGGCTCAGCGTCTGGCACCGGACAACACCGAGATCGCCTTGCAGTTGGCCGCAGCCCATCGCCGCTTTGGCCAACCAGCACAGGCCGAAGCTGTACTGAAGGCCCAGCTTCAGCGCCACCCTGGCGATGCGCGTCTGGCCCAGGCTCTGCGCGATATGCATCAGGGAGCCGTTCCGGCCAGACAGCCCGAGTCTCAAGCCCTGCCCGCTCCTGCGGCCAAGGCTCCACCGAAGACGCCAGGCACAGCCACGCCTTCAGCAGCGCCAGCACCGGAGCCGGCAAAGGCTGCCTCCTCGACAGCGGACACCACGCCACGCCCGCGCAAGAGCCCGGCAGCACAGGCCATGCCTGCTGGTTACGCCAAGGCCAGCCAGGCCTATGCCGCCACCGAGCGGCGTGACTTCGCCACGGCATTGCCTCTAGCAAGGCAGGCCGTAGCTGCGGCCCCCGGGCGTCTTGACTATCAGCGCCTGCTGGTCTACCTGCTCGTAGAGAACGGGCGCTTCGACGAGGCCGAAGCCCGGGCAACAAGGCTGGACAAGGTCAAGCAACTGCAGTCGGACTCCGATTGGCAGATGCTGCGCACATCCATACGTCAGCGCCGCGCACTGCGTCCCTTCGAGCAGGCCTTGCAGGCACGCGAGCAAGGCGACATGGTCAAGGCCCTCAGGTATGCCGAGACCAGCGTCCGAATAGCGCCGGATGCGCTGGCTCCCCGCCTTCAGTGGCTGGGCTTGCTGCTTCAGGATGGGCAGGCGGCCCAGGCACAGCGCGTGGCAGAGCAAGGGCTGGCACTGCAGAACGATCCAGCACTGCAGGTGCTGCTGGGTGTGGCCCTGCATGCACAGGGTCGCGGCAATGCTTCTGTACAGGCTTTCGACGCTGCACTGGCGGCCCCCCATCTGGCGCGCTCGGAACGGCAGAATTACGGCGTCATTGCCGTTGATGCGGCACTGGCCGCCGGTCAGACCGATCGGGCGCAGCGACTTGTGCAGGCGCTGGAGACGGACAGCAATGCCGACGTCAGCAGCCGCCGAGAGCAGCTCAAGGCCCTGCGCTCCTCAACCATGTCACGCAGCTACGAGCTGCCACTGCCCCTGGTCAACTGCTTCAGCGCCGGCGATGTGCCCGGCTGCGAAATCTGGCCTGGGCAGGAAGCGCCAGACCCGGCATACAAAGTCGCCCATGAGGCCTATCAAGCCTACAGCGATGGGCAATATGCTTTGGCGGCAGAAAAGGCAGGGGCGGCCTCGCAGCTCAACCCCGGACATCTACCCTACCGTCAGCTTCGCCTGCAGGCATTGCTGGCTGCAGGCCAGAAGGCGCAGGCGCTTGAAGAGGCCGATCAAACACTGCAGCTACAGCCCGATGCAGTCGAAGTGCTGGCCTTGCGCAGTCGCCTGCGCCACGAGCAGGGCATGACCGAGGCCGCCAACGCCGACGCACGGACGGCATTACAGATGGGCGGCCTGTCCCTGTCCAGCGAGGTGGACCTGCTGCTTCAGCTGGGGCGGCGAGACGAGGCTGCTGCACGCTTTGCACAGGCCGTCTCGGAGCCTGAGCTGCAGCAAAGCGCCGACCCCAATCTGGCCTATCTGGCCGTCCGCGTGGGGGATGATCGCAGTGCCTTGTCCATCTTCAACCGCGCACGTGACCAGAGCCGCCTGCCGGACACGGCGCTGCGCGATGGCGCCTACGCAGCCAGCAGGCTGGCCGAGAACGAGCAGTCCATCGACTACTTCAAGCAGGCCATTGCCGCAGCACATGAAGGCAGGCTCGCCATGACGCCGCAGCAGCAATATGAGACGCGGCGTGAAGTTGCCGACCGGGACCGCTCCTGGGGCATCAACACCTTGCTGGGCTATCGGGGCATTGCCCTGGGCGCGGCAGGCGCCCAGCCCGGACTCTATGGCGACGTGGCCCAGCTCGTCAGCGAGGTGTACTGGCGCCCGCAGAAGTTCGGCGACGGCCGCTTCTGGGAGCTGTACGGCGGCGCTGCACAAACGGTCTACAGCCGCCACGATGTGCCCACGGGCGGAGAAACCACCCAGGGTGCCGTCGGTGTCCGTGCCAAGCCGCTGAGCGATCACAACCTCATACTCGCGGCCGAACGGCGCGTGCGCATCGGCTCGCTGTCCAGCAACGACTGGTTGCTGCGCATGGGATATTCGGGCGGCATGGGCACCGACCTGCGCGTGGATGTGCCCAGCTGGAACACGTTCAATATGTACGCCGAAGTAGGTCGCTTCATTCATCGCAAGCAGAACTACGCGACGTTCGAAGCCCAAGCAGGGCGCAGTTTCCGAATGGGGGGGAGCGACTCAAGACTGGTGCTGTTTCCGCATGCAGTCCTGGGTGCTGATTACAACTCTGAACGCACAGCCTCGGGCAAGCAAAGCTCGGTTGGCGCTGGCGTTGGTGTGAGCATGCGTTTCTGGTTCCGCGAGGACCGTGACCATGCACCTCGCTCCTACCTCGACCTCTCCCTGCAGTATCGCGCCCGGCTTGCCGGGGACGAACGAGGGAAAGGCGTGTTTCTACGTGCCGCCTTGGTATTTTGAGATGGCACGCCTCTAAGACCCGAACCCATCGCCATTTCTAGAGTTTGTGGAGATGGAGTTCTTCGACATTTTTTCTTTCTGCCCTCCAGAAAGGAGGCTCTCATGCACTCCCATGATCAAAGGCAGGCCACGCGCGCGCTGCTCGCGCTGGCGCTGCTGACCTGGGCCAACTGGTCCCTGGCCTCGAACGTCATGCCGCCGCCATTGCCGCCTGGGGCCTCCCAGATCCGCATGGATATCGGCTCAGCCCCCGAAGAGCGCAAGCGCAACGAACGTGCGCATCACCACAAAGGGCATTTCAAGAAGGATTTCACACGGGATGACACGCTGGATGAACTGCCGAGCAAACCCGGCAACCCATCCCCCGGCAATCCCCCGAAGGACAAGCCCAATCCGGGTGGCCCATTCCGTGGCCAGCAGCAATAGACCTCACCGTGTACTGATCTCAGGAGAGTCTCATGAAAACCCTAGGACGCATTCTTGGGGCATGGCTGCTAGCCATGCTCTTTGCGAGCCCTGGCGCCTTTGCGCAAACAGGTCCGCGCACACTGATCCTTTATGACGCGCCGCCCAATACGGCCTACACCAAGCTCGGCATGGGCTATGCCATCATGCTGCGCAATCTGCTCGGACATTTCGACAGCAAGGTCGATATGCTCCCGGTGCAGAACTACACGGCAGGCAAACTCAGCGGCTACGATGCCACGTTCTATCTGGGCTCGTATTACGACAACCCGGTGCCCGCCGCCTTCATGGCCGATGCCGCCAGCTCGAGCAAGACCATAGTCTGGTTCAAGTACAACATCTGGCAGTTTGCCTGGGATGCGGCCTACGGCTTCCAGTCCCGCTATGGCTTCAACCTGACGGCGCTTCGCGGGCTCAATGCCGCACCAACCTCAAGCAACACCACACCGGGGTTCTTCGACACCATCACCTACAAAAACCTGCCCTTTGTCAAATACTACGCATACGACAGCAGCACCGGAGCCGTGAATGCGGATCCCGATGTGGGGCTGACGGCCATCACCGATACCACCAAGGCCCAGAACCTGGTTTCCATGTCCAATCCCAAGACCGGCGAGCAGGCGCCCTATGTGGTGAGGTCGGGCAACTTCTGGTATGTGGCGGATCTGCCGTTCAGCTATATCGGACCACGCGATCGCTATCTCGTGCTGGCAGACATGCTGCATGACATGCTGGGGGTGAACCATGCCGAAAGCCACAAGGCCATGGTCCGTCTTGAAGACGTGAGCGCATTGGTCAGTGTGGCGGCAATGAAATCGCTGACGGACTACCTCTACCAGCAACGGATACCGTTTTCGATTGCGACCATTCCGTACTACCGCGACCCTCTTGGCGTCTATAACTCGGGAGTGCCTATGCAGGTGCCAATGTCACTGGCTACCAATCTGAAGAGAGCTCTCAACTATGCACTGGTGCGCGGCGGCGAAATCGTGATGCATGGCTACACGCACCAGTACAGCAATATGCGCAACCGCTATACGGCCGTGAGTGGCGATGACTACGAGTTCTGGGACATTGTCAACAACAAGCCCGTGCCCGAAGACTCGACCACCTGGGCGTTGGGACGTTATCGGGCCGGTCTGCTGGAGTTGTCTCTCAATGGATATCGCGCTACAGCCTGGGAAACCCCACACTACCAGGGCTCGGCGCTGGCATCCAAGGCCACTACGCAGGTCTTTGCCAAGACTTATCAGCGCGTGGTGTACTACACCGCAGACAAGCCCAATTTCACTGCATCGGTGGAGAAGGATTTTGCCGTGGGCCAGATCTTCCCCTACCCCATACAGACCGACTACTACGGCCAGAAAGTGCTGCCGGAAAGCCTGGGAAACATCGAATACGACATCTCCCAGATCGATCCGACCTCCTTTTACAACTACACATGGCAGGACATTCTCACCAATGCCCAGTATGTGAAGACGGTGCGTGACGGCTATGCCTCGTTCTTCTTCCACCCGTTCTGGCTTGAGCCGCAGGTTGGAACCCCTGGTCTGGCGGACTTCAAGAGCCTTGTCAGCGGCATCTCCAATCTGGGCTTCACCTGGACGGTTCCGAGTCAGCTGCCATGAAAGAAAAGCGCTTTCTCCGAAAGGAGAAAGCGGCTCGATCCATAGATATGACGATGGAACAATGCACCAGACGCGAGGCGCTGGGCCTGGCCTGGGCGCTGAGCTGCAGCCTGCCTGATGCACAGGCCAAGCCCGGCCTGCGTCTGCCTGGCATGGTCTGGCAGCCCAGTGCCGACACTCTGCGGCCCCATGGAGCATGGCAGCGTCTGGGCATCCGCCGCCTGCTGGTGCAATGGACGGCCGTGGACAATCTGAGCCTGGTGCCCGGCACTTATCTGCCCTCCATGAGCCGCAACCTCCCGGACTGGGAGCGCATTGCTGCAGAGCCCTGGGCGCAGGAGCTGATTCTCGGCCTGGCCGGCATGCATGACGAAGCCAAGGCCCGCGCCAGTCTCGCGGATCTGGCAATGCAGTCCTATGCTTTGAAAGCCGCTATCACGGCGCTGCCACTGCGGGTTGCCGGCTGGTACTTCCCGGTCGAAGTCGATCCGACCTGGGCTGCGCCCAGCCTTCTCACCGAGGTTCTCAACAAGCTGCCTCGTCCGCTGTGGATCAGCGCCTATGACAATGCCAATATGGGTCCCCAGGCGCTGGTTGACTGGATCATGCGCTGGATACCCGAAGATGTGGGCGTGTTTTTCCAGGATGGAGTCGGCGTCCACGCGCGCACTCCCAGCGTGGCACGCGAATACCTGCAAATGCTGACCGCCCATCTGGGCCAGGCGCGTGTTCGCGTGATTGCCGAGGCCTTCCGGCCTGCGCAGGGCGGCGGCTTTCGCAGCGCCATGGCAGAAGAATTCCTGCCGCAGTTGGCGGCCTACCAAGGCTGGACGGTCTTTGCATTCGACGGCCCGCATTATCTGAACCCGCCTCTGGTCGATGCATTGGCGAATGCCCTGAGCACCAAATCCCGATAAGTCGCCATCCGCCTTGCCTCTGCAGCTGCGGCCCATGAAGCCTGCAACAGGGCTGAGCAGGCTGACGGCCAACAGGTCTTCGCACGAGGACAGACCCAGGCTCGGGGTGGCATCCCCCAGCCTCGTTCAAAGCCTCAAAAGCATTCGAAGGTTTGCGCCGCCTTCCAGCGCTGGTCGGGTCCAAGAACCACAGGAGCATCAATGGCCGCAGCCTCCACACACAGCATTTGCTGCCAGCTGTCGGCCTCCATGTCCTTGAGCGTGGCGCACAGAGCAGGGCCGGGATTCCAGACCACGGTTTCGCTCCAGGACGCATCCTGGGCAAGCTGCAGCCAGGGCCGGCCCGAGCTTTGCAGCTGCAGGGCTGCAGCCGCACGTGGATAGACGCGATCGGTCTCCGCACCGAAGCTGACGCAGCCCTCCTGCGTGACATGGGTGTCCGGCTGAGCCGCAGCAGCATCCCAATAGCTCAAACCTTCGAGACCATGCAAGCTGGTCTGCTCGACCTGCGCAACGCGAAGATAACCGTGCAAGGCCGCTGTAAAAGACAGGTCCTGCCGGCCGCGGTTATGCACAGCCAGTTCCACACGCAACGCGCCGGGCCTGAGCTCAATCGTGAGCACTGCCTCAAAGGCGTGCAGCCAGACGGCGCGCGATGCTTCGCTGTCCGTCAGGCGCAAGGAGATTTGCACACCATCCTCGCCCAATGGCCGCGCAGCATCGGCCTGCCAGTGACTGAGGCGCGCAAAGCCATGCTTGACCAAGGGACCACGCTGGTTGAACTGGGGAAAGCAGACCGGAATGCCGCCGCGAATGGCGCTCTTGCCGTCATGGGATGCGCGGGGACTGAGAAACAGGCGTTCCTGCCCCTGGCCGATCCAGGACAGCACCTGGGCGCCCTGCAGGCAGATCAGCGCCGAATCCCCCTGACCCAGCTTCAAAGCAATGGCAGGAAGCCCTTTCCAGTCAACGGCCTGGGCCTGAAACGTCAAATCACTCACCCGTGAGCTCGTCCGCACGCTCCTGGCCGGCGGCGAAGTCCAGATCGCCGGTATAGATGGCCCGGCCGCAGATAACGCCCTCCACGCCCTCGTCCTGCACCTTGCACAGCGCTTCGATGTCGGCCATGCCGGCCAGACCGCCCGAGGCGATGACCGGAATCTTCAGCGACTGGGCCAGCTTGACGGTGGCGTCGATGTTGATGCCGCTGAGCATGCCGTCACGACCGATATCGGTGTAGATGATGGATTCCACACCCCAGTCTTCGAAGCGCTTGGCGGTCTCGATCACATCCTGGCCGGTGAGCTTGCTCCAGCCATCGATGGCCACCTTCCCGTCCTTGGCGTCCAGGCCCACGATGATGTGGCCGGGAAAGGCGCTGCAGGCGTCCTGCAGGAAACCGGGGTTCTTCACGGCAGCGGTGCCGATGATCAGGTACTCGATGCCCAGATCGATGTAGCGCTCGATGGTATCCAGATCACGGATGCCGCCGCCCAGCTGCACGGGAATCTCGCCATCGACTTCCTTGAGGATGCTCTTGATGGCCGACAGGTTCTTGGGCTGGCCCGCAAAGGCGCCGTTCAGGTCCACCAGATGCAGGCGACGGGCGCCCGCATCCAGCCATTTGGCGGCCATGGCTGCGGGGTCTTCACCGAAAGTGGTGGACTGGTCCATATCACCCTGAATCAGGCGAACGCAGTGGCCGTCCTTGAGGTCGATAGCGGGGATGAGCAACATGATGGTGATCTGCTAGCAAGTTTGGCCGTCAGAAATGGCCGGTTGAAAAATCGGGTTGACAGTGAATAAGTCCTGCGATGCAGCGCGCACTGGATTGAGATGGGCTGCGAGGCGCAAACCACAGCCGGGCTGATCGCCCGGCGAGGATTTGCAACGCTGCAGACCGCCCAAGCCAGGGATGCGATGCGCGCAAAGACTGGTTCAATGTTGACCCTTAGGGCTTCCAGCCCAGGAAGTTGCGGAACAGCGCCAGTCCCTGGTCCGAGCTTTTCTCGGGGTGGAACTGGGTTGCGAAAATATTATCGCGTGCGACGGCACATGCAAAGAGGCCGCCATAGTCGGTCTCGGCCGCGCAATGCGCGCTTTGTTGCACCTGCGCATAAAAGCTGTGCACAAAGTAGTAGAAGCTGCCGTCGGGAATTCCGGCCCACAGCGCATGGTGCTTGCCGCCCTGCTGCGTCTGCTGCACCTGGTTCCAGCCCATCTGCGGCACCTTGAAACGGCTGCCGTCGGCCTGCATCCTTCCTTCGAGATCGAACTTGCGCACATTGCCGGGAATCAGTCCCAGGCCCGGCACATCGCCTTCGTCGCTGTGGTCGAGCAGCATCTGCATGCCCACGCAGACGCCGAACAGCGGCTTGTTGACGGCGGCATCGAGCACGGCCTGCTGCAGGCCCGATTCGCGCAGCTCGCGCATGCAGTCGGGCATGGCCCCCTGACCGGGCAGGACCACGCGGTTGGCGGCATGGACCACATCGGGATCGGCCGTGACGACCACGTCCCAGCCGGTATCGGCTGCGGCCGTACGCACCGCCTGCGAGACCGAACGCAGATTGCCCATGCCGTAATCGACCACGGCCACGGTGTTGTTCTTCAAACTCATAGCAGCTACCGCTTATGGAGATTGGTTTTTAAAGACAAACAGCTTTGAAGTGCAGTTTAAACAGGCGCAAGACGCTCCTGATTACAGAGCACCCTTGGTCGAGGGAATCACGCCGGCCATGCGCTCATCATGCTCCAGTGCAAAGCGCATGGCACGCGCAAAGGCCTTGAAGATAGTTTCGCACTGGTGGTGGGCGTTGAAGCCCTTCAGGTTGTCAATGTGCAGGGTCACGCCGGCGTGGTTGACAAAGCCCTGGAAGAATTCGAAGACCAGTTGCGTGTCGAGCTGGCCGATGCTGCCGGCCGTGAACTTCACATCCATGTGCAGACCGGGACGGCCCGAGAAGTCGATGACGACGCGGCTCAGGGCTTCGTCCAGCGGCACATAGGCATGACCGTAGCGGCGAATGCCTTTCTTGTCGCCGATGGCCTTGGCGAAGGCCTGGCCCAGGGTGATGCCGATGTCTTCGACCGTGTGGTGGCCGTCGATGTGCAGATCGCCCGCGCATTCGATGTCCATGTCGATCAGGCCGTGGCGCGCGATCTGATCCAGCATGTGGTCGAGAAAGCCGATACCGGAGTTCAGGCTGGCCTTGCCCGTGCCGTCGAGGTTGACGCGCACGGCGACGCGGGTCTCGGCCGTGTTGCGCTGCACTTCGGCAATGCGCGGCAGGTTCTGGGCGATGGAGGGGACGATATTGCTCATAGGCTTTCTTTCAGTGCCGCCAGCATCTGGGCGTTTTCTTCGCGGGTACCCACGGTCAGGCGCAGGCAGTTGTGCAGCAAGGGGTGCATGGCCGATACGTTCTTGACCAGCACGCCGCGCTGCTTCATCTCGATCTGGGCCTTGCCGGCATCGCGCACGCGCAGCAGCACCATATTGGCTTCGGAGGGCCAGACTTTTTGCACGCCGTCCAGCAGGGCCAGGGCATCGATCAGCGGCTGGCGTTCGGCGCGGATGGCAGCGGCCTGCTCGGCATACAGGGACTCGTGCTGCAACGCAAAAATCGCCGTCTCGCAGTTGAGCACGCTGATGTTGTAGGGCGGGCGCACCTTGTCGATCTCGTTGACGATGGCCGAAGGGCCAATCAGATAGCCCAGGCGCGCACCGGCCAGACCGAACTTGGACAGAGTGCGCATCAGCAGCACATGGGCGTTGCGCGCGGGGTCGGCCTTCATGCGGGTGATCCAGCTGCGGCTGGCGAAGGGCTGGTAGGCCTCGTCCATCACGACCAGACCGCCAACCTCGGCCACGGCGTCGATCACGGCCTGAACCTTGTCCTCGGCCCACAGCGTGGCGGTGGGATTGTTGGGATAGGCGATATAGGTGATGGCAGGCTGATGCTCAGCAATGGCGGCCTGCATGGCCGGCACGTCCAGGTCGAAGTCGCTCGTCAGATTCACGCCCACGAAATCCAGGCCCTGCAGCTTGGCAGACAGCGGATACATCACAAAGCCCGGCATGGGCGCCAGCATCTTGGCGCGGGCATTGTTGCAAGGCTGGGCCGTGGCCAGCGCCAGCAGGGTGATGATCTCGTCCGAGCCATTGCCCAGCAGCACCGATGTGCCGGCCGGAGCACCGGCGTAGTCGGCCAGCATCTGCTTGAGCACTTCCTGGCGCTCGCCGGGGTAGCGGTTGATTTCCAGGCCGCCCAGATGCTCGCCCAACTTTTTCTGCAGCTCGGGCGGCAGGCGGTAGGGATTCTCCATCGTGTCCATCTTGAGCAGGCCTTGCGCGGGCTGCACATGGTAGCCCTGCATGGCGCGTACATCGGCGCGAATGCGTTGCAGGGCTTTGGTCTGGATGTCTTGAGCAGTCATGGGTTCACTCCTTCACACAAGGCTTGCGTTGGCCAATGCAGTCGATACCGATCGCTGCAATTCTGGCGCTCAAGCCTCAAGATTCTGCGTGGCGGCTTGCTCCAGCGGGTGCACCACGGTTACGCCGCCAAACTCCGCCCCATGAGGCAGATGCAGGCTCAGCATCTGGTTGCAGCCGCTGTGCTGGGCGCAGGCCACGGCCAGGCAGTCGCCAAAGTCCAGCGCATGGCGGGCTTGCACGGCCCAGGCCGTCTCCAGCGTGGCGGCGTCGGTCTTCCAGGGCGTCCAGGTCTGGTAGCGGCGGATGGCGGCGCGGGCATCGCCCTGAGGCAGGGGCAAGGCTGCCGTGGTCGCCTGGTCATAGAACTCCACCAGCGCCTGGTTGCTGGTGCGGCCGCTACGGCTGCGCCACAGCAGATCCAGCCATTCCAGCGTGGCCGCATACAGCGCACCGCCGGCCGCATCTTCCGCGGCGATCAGCACCGAGGTATCGACAAATACGGGGTTCACCTGGCCACCTCGGCTTCGGCATTGCTTTGCACTGCAGCACGCTTGCTGCTGGCACTGCGCGCCACGGATTTGGCAGACTGGCCGGCAGCTTGCCAGGTGCGCTCATCCGTGCGCCAGGCCAGATAGGCTCGCTCGTAGGCATCCTCGCGCTGCATCAGCTCGGCCATGAAGTCACCCAGCATGCGCGAGACGCTGCTGCCGCGCCTGGCCGCTTCAATGCGCGCCCAGTCAAGCACGCTGTCTTCGACGGTGATGGTGACGTTCTTCATGCCTCGCATGGTACACGAATTTCGTGCAACACGAAATTCGTGTGAAATTTCAAATTGCCAGAATGGCCTGCAGGAATCCATACTGCGGAGCAAAAAGCAGTTCGCCAGAAACTTGCCCCTCTGCAAGCGCAGACCCACCAACCGGGAGGAGAAATCATGAGCCAGCCATCCAAGACTGAATGGACCAGACGCCAGATGCTCGATCGCACCGTCCGCGCCGGAGCCGGCCTGGGCATCGCGGCCGGCTCCGGGCTGGCTTTGGCGGGCTGCGGCGGAGACGATGGGCCGGCAAAAGGTCTGAGCGCCGCGGAGGCAGCCCGGCGACTGCCCGAGCTGGCCGCGACGCTGCGCCGTGTCAGCGGTGTTCCGGGTATGGCCTGGGCCGTGGTCCAGGGCACGCAAACGCTTGCCGCCCAAGGCCTGGGGCTTTGCGAGACCGACGGCAGTGCGGCCGTGAATGCCGACACCGTGTTCCAGCTGGCCTCGGTCTCCAAATCCCTGGCTGCCACCGTGGTGGCGCGCCAGGTCGGCCAGGGACGGGTCTCCTGGGACAGCCGCATGCAGGACTTGCTGCCCTGGTTTGCGCTGCGCAATCCGGGCAGCAGCGCGGTGCTGACCGTGGGCGATCTGTTTGCCCACCGCAGCGGCCTGCCCGACCATGCGGGCGACAAGCTCGAGGAGCTGGGCAACGGCCAGCAGGTGGTGCTGGAGCGGCTGCGCCTGCTGCCCGTCAAGCCGCTGCGCAGCGAATACGCCTACACCAATGCCGGGTTGACCGCCGCCGCCGTGGGCGTCGCAGGCGCTGCCAATACCGACTGGGCGAGTCTGTCGCGCCAGACCCTGTATGTGCCTCTGGGCATGACGCGAACCACATCGGTCTATGCCGAATTCATGCAGCAGGCCAACCGTGCCAGCCCCCATGTACGCGCCGATGACGGCAGCTGGCAGCGCGGCACGCCGCGCAATGCCGACCCCCAGTCCCCGGCCGGCGGCGCCAGCTCCAGCGTCAACGACATGGCGCGCTGGCTGTCTCTGCTGCTGGCGCAGGGGCGCTGGCAGGGACAGCAACTGGTCGCCCCTGCAGCCCTGCAAGCCGCCTGGCAGGCCCAGGCGCCGGGAGGTCACTACGGCTTCGGCTTCAATGTCGCAGCGACCGATGGCGGGCTGAATTTCCTCAGCCATTCGGGCGCCTTCATGCTGGGTGCAGCCACCTGCTTCATGCTCATTCCCTCGCTGGACGCCGCCGTCATCGTGCTCACCAACGGCATTCCCATAGGCGTTCCCGAAACCCTGTGCCGCCAGTTCGTGGACCTGATGGAAACCGGCCGCCTCACGCAGGACTGGTGGTCGCTGTACAGCGAAAAGATCGCTCCGCTGATGGCGCCCACGGGCTCCCTGCTGGGCCAGCAGCCCCCGTCTACGCCCCAGCCTCCGGGCGCGCTGCAGCGCTATGCGGGAAGCTATGACAACGCCTACCATGGCCCGGTGCAGGTCAGCCTCGTCGACAACCGGCTGCAGCTGAGCATAGGCCCGCAAGCCCAGACCTATGTGCTGCAGCACTGGAGCGGCGGCCAGTTCTGCTTCGTTCCTGGCAACGAAAGCGCAGCTCCGCACAGCATTTCGCTGGCGGTCTTCGAGGCAAGTGACACAGCGCCGGCCCAAAGCCTCTGGCTGGAGTTCTATGACGACGACGGATTAGGCCAGTTCAGCAGGCGAATCTGACAGGCGCTACGGCTGCAGGCGGCAGCGCCACAGCCCTCAGCGCCGGTACTGCGGCGGCGGGGCATATCTGCCGTCGGCGGGAAAAGCCGCAGGCTCGGCCGCACCACGGGGCTCTGGCGCCGGCCGAGCGGCATCGCGCCCCTGCAGGCGGACTTCAAACAGGGCCGCTCCGATCACGCCCACGTTGCGCGCATCGCCAGCCGGGGTATTGCCGGCATAGGCGCGCTCCTTGCCGGCAAAACGAAAAGCTGCCACTTCACGCTGGCTCTTGCGAAAACCCTCGATACGCAGGGTCTCGCCGGGGCGCAGCAGATAGCCGGCATTGCGCACGCTGCCGGCCTGGCCGGTGAGCACATCCAGGCCGTCCACCGTGACCACGACCTCATAGTGGCGCTGGCTGCGATTGCTGTAGACCAGCTCGTAGCGCTCGCCATGACGGCCGGCCAGCTGATAGTCCCGAGCTCCGCGCATGGTGTAGATGGGCAGCGGCCGGCCCTGCCCGTCCTGCACCACCCACTCCACATCGCCGTCGGCTAGCTGCACGCTGAGCTGCTGATCAATGCTGCGCCCCAGGGCGCGGCGGATGCTGACCTCATCGGAGTAGCGCAGCTGTGCCACGGTTCGTGGGCGTTCGGGATCCAGGCGCGCGGCTTCCACGGTCCGGGTGACCGACTCTCGCCCTTCCCCCCATTGCGTGCCCAGTGTGGACTCGACCCTGGGCGTGCGCGGCGCTGCCGATGCGCTCTCAGCGACCTGCAAGGCGTCCTGCGCCGAAGGCGGTGCACCGCACGCGGCCAGCCCCGCGATCAGCAGCAATCCGCCCAGCAGCCGCCAGCCGCGTTGCTGCCAGGAACTCATGACCTGATTCATCTTCACGCTCCCTTGTTGTGATTGGCTATTAAATGCTGCGCTGCCACGCAGCCCGCCGAGTGTCACAGCAAATCCGCACATTCCCGCATCATGAAACATCTGGAGATGATTTGCCCCGAAACGGGGGGCATGCCGACCTGCCCGAAAATGAAAAAAGCCGTGGACGGGCCACGGCTGATGGGCAAGCACCGGCGGATTTACTTCAGGCGCATTTCGGCAGCCCTGGCATGGCCCTGAAGGCCTTCGCCATAGGCCAGCACGGCGGCGGTCTTGCCCAGGATCTGGGCACCGGCCTCGCTGACTTCGATGATGGAGCTGCGCTTCTGGAAGTCGTACACCCCCAGCGGCGAGGAAAAGCGCGCCGTGCCGCTGGTCGGCAGCACGTGATTCGGGCCGGCGCAGTAGTCGCCCAGGCTCTCGGAGGTATAGGCGCCCAGGAAGATGGCGCCGGCGTGCCTGAGCAGAGGCTCCCAGCGGTGCGGGTCGCGGCTGGAGACTTCCAGATGCTCGGGCGCGATGCGATTGCTGATCGCGCAAGCCTCTTCCATGTCCTTGGTCAGAATCAGTGCACCGCGATCGCTCAGGCTCTTGGCGATGATGGCCTTGCGCGGCATCTCGGGCAGCAGGCGGTCGATCGCGGCCTGGACGGCATCGAGATAGGCCGCATCGGGGCACAGCAGGATGGACTGGGCCAGCTCGTCGTGCTCGGCCTGGCTGAACAGATCCATGGCCACCCAGTCGGGCGGTGTCGTGCCGTCGGCCAGCACCAGGATTTCAGAAGGACCGGCAATCATGTCGATGCCCACGATGCCGAACACGCGCTTCTTGGCGCTGGCCACATAGGCATTGCCGGGGCCGGTGATCTTGTCCACCTTGGGCACGGTGGCCGTTCCGTAGGCCAGGGCAGCCACGGCCTGGGCGCCACCGATGGTGAAGGCGCGGTGCACGCCAGCCACATAGGCAGCAGCCAGCACCAGCGGGTTCTTCTGACCCTGGGGCGTGGGCACGACCATGATGATGTCCTGCACACCGGCTACATGGGCGGGAATGGCGTTCATCAGCACGCTGGACGGATAGGCGGCCTTGCCGCCCGGCACGTAGATGCCCACGCGGTCCAGCGGCGTGACCTTCTGGCCCAGCAGCGTGCCGTCTTCGTCGCGGTAGCTCCAGCTCTCACCATTGGCCTTTTTCTGCGCCTCGTGATAGCTGCGCACGCGGCGCGCCGCCGACTCCAGCGCTTCGCGCTCGGCTGCCGGCAAGCTCTCGAAGGCGGCTTTCAGCTCCTGCTTGGTCAGCTCCAGCGCAGCCATGGAATCGGCCTGCAGCCCGTCAAAGCGTGCCGTGTATTCAAGCACGGCGGCGTCGCCGCGCTGCTGTACATCGGCCAGGATGTCGGCCACCCGCTGCTCGATGGCTGCATCCGTGTCCGCCGACCAGTGCAGACGCTGCGCAAAATCATGCTCGAACTGGGCATCAGCGGTTGACAGACGGGCGGGGACAGCTACGAATTCCATAGTATTTACCAGTAGGGAAAATCAGTTGTTCTTGGCGGCAACGGCCTGCGCAAACGCATCGATGATGTGGCGCAGCGGAGCCTGCTTGAGCTTGAGCGAAGCCTGGTTGACGACCAGACGCGAGCTGATGTCCATGATGGGCTCGACCTCGACCAGATCGTTGGCCTTGAGCGTGTTGCCGGTGGACACCAGATCGACGATGGCATCGGCCATGCCGGTCAGCGGCGCCAGCTCCATGGAGCCGTAGAGCTTGACCATGTCCACGTGCACGCCCTTCTTGGCAAAGAAGTTGCGGGCAATCTCGGGGTACTTGGTGGCGATGCGCAGACGCGCGCCCTGCTTGACGGCCAGCTGATAGTCAAAGCCGTTGCGCACGGCCACGCTGACACGACACTTGGCAATCTGCAGGTCCAGCGGCTGGTACAGGCCCTGGCCGCCATGCTCGATCAGCGAGTCCAGGCCCGATACGCCCAGGTCTGCGCCGCCATATTGCACATAGACGGGCACGTCCGATGCACGCACCAGCACCACACGCACATCGGGACGGTTGGTGTCGAAAATCAGCTTGCGCGACTTTTCCACATCCTCGGTCACCACTATGCCGGCGGCGGCCAGCAGGGGCACGGTTTCTTCAAAAATGCGGCCCTTGGACAGGGCTATGGTCACAGGCGTTGCGGTGCTCATGCGGAAATTCTCTCGATATCGGCGCCCAGGGCGCGCAGCTTGTCTTCCATGCGGTCGTAGCCACGATCCAGGTGGTAGATGCGATCGACGATGGTCTCGCCCTCGGCCACCAGACCGGCAATCACCAGGCTGGCCGAAGCGCGCAGATCGGTCGCCATCACGGTGGCACCGGACAGGCGCTTGCCGCCTTCGATGGTCGCCACGCGGCCGTCGGTGGTGATGCGCGCGCCCAGGCGCACCATCTCGTTGACATGCATGAAGCGGTTCTCGAAGATGGTCTCGGTCACCATGCTAGTGCCTTCGGCCACCAGGTTCAGCGCCATGAACTGGGCCTGCATATCGGTGGGAAAGCCCGGATATTCGGTGGTGCGAAAGCCCTGGGCCTTGAGCTTGCCGGAGGACGCCACCTTCAGGCCGCCATCCACGCACTCCACGCTCACGCCCGCATCCTTGAGCTTGTCGATCACCGCGCCCAGATGGTCGGCACGCGCGTGGTGCAGCAAGGCTTCACCGCTGGTAGCCGCCACGGCACAGAGGAAGGTGCCGGCCTCGATACGGTCGGCCACCACCTGATGCTCGCAGCCATGCAGCTTGTCCACGCCCTGAATCACGATGTGGCTGGTGCCGTGACCGGTGATCCTGGCCCCCATCTTGATCAGCATCTCGGCCAGGTCGGTGATTTCGGGTTCCATGGCGGCGTTTTCCAGCACCGTCTCGCCTTCGGCCAGCGCAGCGGCCATCAGGAAGTTCTCGGTGCCGGTCACGGTCACCATGTCGGTGGTGATGCGTGCGCCCTTCAGACGCTTCCAGCCTTCGGGCAGGCTGGCATGCATATAGCCGTTTTCCACGGTGATGATGGCACCCATGGCCTGCAGGCCCTTGATGTGCTGATCCACGGGGCGCGAGCCGATCGCGCAGCCGCCGGGCAGCGACACCTTGGCGTGGCCGAAGCGGGCCAGCAGCGGACCCAGGGCCAGCACCGAGGCGCGCATGGTTTTGACCAGCTCGTAAGGCGCTTCGGGCACCAGGCTGTCGGGTGCCACAAAGCTCATGCCGCCACGTTCGCCATGGGTTTCGGTCTGCACACCCATGTTGGCCAGCAGCTTGCGCATGGTGGCCACATCGTGCAGACGCGGCACATTGTGCAGATGCACGGGCTCGGCCGTGAGCAGTGCGGCACACATTTCAGGCAGAGCGGCGTTTTTGGCACCGGAAATGATTACTTCGCCCTTGAGGGGACGACCACCGTGGATCTTGAGTTTGTCCATGGCTTCAAGCCTTGAATGTTTATATGTAAAAAATGCACTCAGCGCTTATGTAGCAAGCACTGACAGCTATCAATCTTGCGTCTCGACTCGCATCAAGCCTGGGCAGCAGCCCATTCTGCCGGGGTGTAGGTCTTCATGGACAGGGCATGGACTTCATCGGTGGCCATGCGGTTGCCCAGCGTGGCATAGACCAGGCGCTGGCGGCCCAGCAGACGCTGGCCTTCAAACTGTGCAGAAACAATGGTGGCAAACCAATGTCGGCCGTCACCTTCCAGCGCAATATGCTCGCAGGGCAGGCCGGCGGCGATCAGGTCTTTGAGTTGGTCTGCAGTCATGGGGAACCTTTAAGCGCAAAGCTGGCGAAACCGGTCATTGTCTCGCAAGCAGCCCCGCGTCAATTCTAAAAATCAGTTACGAATCTTGTAGCCGATACGCAGCAGGTGCACGGCCAGCGCGCTCACAGCCAGCCAGGCAGCGCCCACGATGGCGAAGCTGAGCCAGGGCGAGACATCGCTCTGGCCGAAGAAGCCATAGCGGAAGCCGTCGATCATGTAGAAGAACGGGTTGACATGGCTGACCGCCTGCCAGAAGCCGGGCAGCGAGTGCACGGAATAGAACACGCCGGACAGAAAGGTCAGAGGCATGATCAAAAAGTTCTGGAAAGCTGCCATCTGGTCGAACTTCTCGGCCCAGAGACCGGCGATCAGGCCCAGCGTGCCCATCAGGGCACAGCCCAGAAAGCCGAACACCAGAATCCACAGCGGCGCGGCAAAATCGGGCACGGCAAAGAACAAGGTGACCACAAACACGCCCAGACCGACCAGCAGGCCGCGCAGAATGGCCGCTCCCACATAGGCGCTGAACCAGGCCCAGTGCGATAGCGGCGTGAGCAGCACGAACACCAGCGAGCCCATGATCTTGCTCTGCACCAGGCTGGACGAGCTGTTGGCAAAAGCGTTCTGCAGCATGCTCATCATCACCAGGCCGGGAATCAGAAACGCGGTGTAGGGGATGCGATCGTAGACCATGACCCGGCCTTCGAGCACATGACCGAAAACCAGCAGATACAGCACGGCCGTGAGCACCGGTGCGGCCACGGTCTGAAAGCTCACCTTCCAGAAGCGCAGCACTTCCTTTTTGAGCAGGGTCTGCCAGCCGTTCATTGGACACCTCCTGCAGGAGCCTGTGTCCTGGAGCCTTCATTCATGATGTGGATGAACACATCTTCCAGATCCGCGCGGCGGATTTCCACATCCTCGGGGGTCACACCCGCCTCGCGCAAGGCGGCCAGCAGTTGCTCCACATCGACTGCATGGGCGGCGGGAATCTGCACGATTCGACCGGTTACACGCGCTCTGTCGGCCACGGCCTTGGGCAGGGCGCTATCGGTCTTGAACTGCAACACATTGCTGGAAGCCGACTTGAGCAGCTCGCTCATGGGCGAGAGCTTGATGATCTCGCCGCGCTTGAGCATGGCCACGCGGCTGCACAACGCCTCGGCTTCTTCGAGATAGTGAGTGGTCAGCAGAACCGTGTGGCCCTGCTTGTTGAGTTTGGCAATGAAATGCCACAGCGTCTGGCGCAGCTCCACGTCGACGCCGGCCGTGGGCTCGTCCAGCACGATGATGGGCGGCTTGTGCACCAGGGCCTGAGCCACCAACACGCGGCGCTTCATGCCGCCCGAGAGCTGGCGCATATTGTTGTGGGCCTTGTCCGTCAGGCCCAGGCTGTCGAGCAGCTCGTCGATCCAGTCGTCGTTGTTCTTGACGCCGAAATATCCGGACTGGAACTTCAAGGCCTCGCGCACATTGAAGAAGGGGTCGAACACCAGCTCCTGCGGCACGATGCCCAGCTTGCGGCGTGCATCGGCGTAGTTCGCCTGCACATCGCTGCCCTGCACCAGCACGCGCCCGCCCGTGGCTTGAGCCAGTCCGGCGAGGATGCTGATCATCGTGGTCTTGCCGGCGCCGTTGGGGCCGAGCAGACCGAAGAATTCACCTTCCTCGATATCCAGGCTCACCGATTTGAGGGCCTGAAAATCCCCTTTTGGGGTACGGTAGGTCTTGGAGACGGATTGGAATGAGACTGCGGACATGGAGCCCATGATTCTAGGGCTTGCCCACAGCCTCTGCCTTGGCGGGGCTTAGCCGGACACAGTGATTCGTCAGCCTAGCCCTGCTGAGCGGTGGCGGCCGCATCGGGCATGGGAGCGGGCATCAGCAAGCCATCCACGCCATACAGCGCGGCCATGGACTGCAGGCCCTTGGGCAGACCCTCGACGACGAGCTGCTTGCCCGCCTCCTGGGCAGCACGCCGGCAGGCCAGCAGCACGGCCAGAGCCGCCGAGTCAAACACCTTGACGGCACTGGCATCCAGCACCACCTGGGCATCCGCATGGCCCGTGACCAGCGGGCGCAGGCGCAGCAGACAGTCGCGCCCCTGACGATAGGTCAGTTCCTTGGGCAGTTGCAGAGGGTTGCTAGCTGAGCGGGCCATGACGTCTGCAGCGCTTTGCTTACTTGTTCGCCGTGGCCGGCATGGAGCTGCGCGAGGCCAGGGTCTTGATCAGGCCGTCAATGCCGTTGGCATTGATTTCCTGCGCAAACTGGTTGCGATAGGTTTCCACCAGCCACACACCGAGCACGTTGAAGTTGTAGAGCTTCCAGCCCGTGGCCTGTTTTTCCAGACGGAAATCCAGTTGCACGGGGTCGCCACGGCCGTTGACCTGGGTACGCACCAGCACGTCGGTGTCGCCGGCTGCCATGCGCACAGGCTTGACGGTAATGGTCTGATCACCGACCTGGGACAGGGCCCCCGCATAGGTGCGAATCAGCAGGGCCTTGAACTCATCCTGCAGTTTCTGGCGCTGCTCGGGCGTGGCCTGACGCCAGGCCGGACCGACAGCGGCCGATGTCATGCGGCGAAAGTCCACATAGGGCATGACCTTCTCGTTGACCAGTGCATTGATCTTGCTGGAATCGCCGTTGCGCAGCGAGGCATCCTTCTTGATGGTCTCCAGCACATCGGCAGAGACGCGCTTGACCAGTGCATCGGGAGCTTCCTCAGCAGCCTGGGCTGCGGGTAGCCCCAGATTCAGAGCGAGCACGGCACCTGCTGCCATGCCCCACATGCGACGAGTAATCTTCATTGCGTTTTTTCTCCTAGGCCCGCAAGTGTCACCGCACTCGCGCAGCCTGTGCATCATGTTTGTAACCAAGCTCTACCGGCTCACTGGCCTTCCGGGGGCAGCTTGCCGGCGTTGTCGTCATCATAGTTTTCGAGGCGACCATCGCCGCCGGACGCCGCGCCGCCAATGCGTGAGCGCAGATAGACATCGCGCACCAGGCTGTATTTGTCGAGCGCAACGGAGTCCAGCACATCGCCGGCCTTGAGCAGATTGGCACGGTTGTTGACCATGCGCAGACCGAACAGGCTGTTGCGCCAGCGCACGTCATCCATGGAGTTGGCAGGATAGCCGAAGGCGTCGACCACCAGGCCGGCCGAATCTCGCACCGTGGACGGCCCCCAGAAAGGCAGCACCAGATACGGCCCCGTGGGCATGCCCCAGCGACCCAGAGTCTGGCCGAAGTCCTGCTTATGGCGCTCGATGCCAGCCTCGCTGGCGATGTCGAACAGACCGCCTATGCCCAGCACCGTGTTCACGCTGAAGCGCACCATGGAGTTGTAAGCCCCCTGACCCTGACCCTGCAGCACATTGTTGACGAAGGACCACGCATCGCCGAGATTGTCGAAGAAGTTGCTCACGCCCTGACGCGCCACACGCGGCGTCACGGTCTGATAGGCCGTGGCCACGGGCTTGAAGACCGCCTCGTCCACGCCTTCATTGAAGGAATAGATGCTGCGGTTCATGGACTCCAGCGGATCGGCAGGGTTGGCAGGGCCCGTGGTGGTGGCGCAGCCGGACAGCAGTGCGGCTACGGAAACGCTGGCTGCCAGCGCAACGCGCCTGAGCGCCTGGTTCTCGTCTGACGTCAATTTCGTCTGTGGGCTTGTTGTAGTCATCATTCTTTCGCTCCCCCGTTGCCTGCGGCAGCGCCGGAATCACCACCCTGCTCCGCCTTGCTGTAGAGAAACTGACCGATCAGATTCTCGAGCACCACGGCAGACTGGGTGGCCGTCACACGGTCGCCTGCCTTGAGGTTCTCTTCGCTGGCGCCCGCTTCAATACCAATGTACTGATCACCCAGCAGGCCGCTTGTCAGAATTTTCAGCGAGCTGTCCTTGGGAAAGGCGTAACGGGTTTCCATGCTCATGGCCACGTCGGCCTGGAAGGTCTGGTCGTTGAAGGTAATGGATTCGATACGGCCCACGACCACGCCGGCGCTCTTGACCGCCGCCTTGGGCTTGAGTCCGCCGATATTGTCAAAACGCGCCGTGATCGCATAGGTCTTCTGGAAATTCAGACTCAGCAGATTGGCCGACTGCAAGGCCAGGAACACCAGGGCCAGAGCACCGATCAGCACAAACAGGCCGACCCAGACATCACTTTTCTTTTGCTGCATGATTTTTTACCTCTATCTGCTGAGCAGCCTCAAATGCTGAACATGGTTGCGGTGAGCAGGAAGTCCAGGCCCAGAACCGCTAGCGAGGCCACGACCACGGTGCGGGTGGTGGCACGGGAAACTCCTTCAGGCGTGGGCTTGGCCGCATAGCCTTCGAGCAGGGCCACAAAGGTCACGGCCAGGCCGAAGACAAAGCTCTTGAGCACGCCATTGCCCAGATCGCTCCACCAGTCCACGCCCTGCTGCATCTGGCCCCAGAAAGCACCGCTGTCGACGCCGATCATCACCACGCCCACCAGCCAGCCACCCAGCACACCCACGGCGCTGAAGACCGCAGCCAGCAAAGGCATGGTGATCAGCCCGGCCCAGAAGCGCGGCGCCAGAATGCGTTTGACGGGGTCCACCGCCATCATTTCCATGGCTGACAGCTGTTCACCGGCTTTCATCAGGCCGATTTCGGCCGTCAAGGCCGTGCCGGCACGACCCGCGAACAGCAGGGCCGTGACCACAGGCCCCAGCTCGCGCAGCAGGCTCAGGGCCACCATCATGCCCAGCGCCTCGGCCGAGCCATAGCGCTGCAGGATGTAATAGCCCTGCAGACCCAGCACAAAGCCCACGAACAGACCGGAGACGCCGATGATGGCCAGCGAATAATTGCCCAGAAAGTGAATCTGGTCGCCGATCAGGCGCGGGCGCCTGAGCGCCGGCCCCATCAAACCCAGCAGGCGCCACAGCAGGCGTGCGCCAATCCCCATGTTGACCAGCTGGCAGCGCACTGCCAGGCCAATGCGTGCGAGAAAGTTCATGCACGCCTCCTGCTGCCAAAGTCCTCGTCGGCGCTGACGCCCGGATAGTGAAACGGCACAGGCCCCGTGGGTCTGGCATGGATGAATTGCTGCACCAGCGGGTCGGTGCTGGCGCGCACCTCTTCGGGTGTGCCCTGGGCAGCAACGCTTCCGGCTCCCAGAATCACCACATGGTCGGCCACGCGGAAAGTTTCTTCCAGATCGTGGGATACCAGAATCGAAGTCAGGCCCATGGCATCGTTGAGCTGGCGGATCAGCTGTGCCGAGGTACCCAGCGAAATGGGGTCCAGGCCCGCGAAAGGCTCGTCATACATGATGAGTTCGGGGTCCAGCGCAATCGCGCGGGCCAGTGCCACGCGGCGGGCCATGCCGCCCGAGACCTGGGAAGGCATCAGATCGCGCGCACCGCGCAGGCCCACGGCATGCAGCTTCATGAGCACGATGTCGCGAATCAGCTCTTCGGGCAGATCGGTGTGCTCGCGCAGCGGAAAGGCCACGTTGTCGAACACGCTCATGTCGGTGAACAGTGCACCGAACTGAAACAGCATGCCCATGCGGCGACGCGCGGCGTAGAGCTGCTGCGCATTCATGATGGTCACATCCTGGCCGTCAAACAGCACCTGCCCCTGCTGGGCATGGTTCTGCCCGCCGATCAGACGCAACACAGTGGTCTTGCCGCCGCCCGATGCGCCCATCAGCGCCGTGACCTTGCCGCGCGGCACTTGCAGGGACAGATCGCGCAGGATGACGCGGTCACCATAGCCAAAGGTGACATTGCGCAGTTCCACAAAGGGTGCGTTGGGTGACATGCGTGAATAGCCGCTCAAGAGAAAGCAAACTGGTATTGTGCCGACAAGCTCGGCAAAAAGCTCGGGTTAGCCCCAAGTAAACATACATTCGTGAATGTTTCTTCAAGGCATGGCTTGGATCGCAGAGTCATCACTCCTGTTTCAGGAGCATTCAGTGCTTGTTGTGCATGCGCAAACTGCCTTTTTTGCGATATGAAATCGCATCGACAGCTGCGACTTATTTACAACATATTCTGCAGAAACGCCTTGGTGCGCTCGTGCTGAGGCGCCACAAAGAATGCTTCGGACGGGCCTTGCTCGACGATGTAGCCGCCGTCCATGAAGATGACGCGGTTGGCCACCTCTCGCGCAAAACCCATCTCGTGGGTCACGACCAGCATGGTCATGTGCTCCTCGGCCAGCTCGCGCATGGTGCGCAGCACCTCGCCGGTCAGCTCGGGGTCCAGCGCCGAGGTGGGCTCGTCGAACAGCAGAATGTCGGGTTCCATGGCCAGCGCACGGGCAATCGCCACGCGCTGCTTCTGACCGCCTGAGAGATGATTGGGATAGGCATCGCGCTTGGCGGCCAACCCCACCTTGGCAAGCAGGGCCTCGGCCTTGGGAATGATGTCTTCGCGCTTCATGCCCTTGACGATGACGGGCGCCTCGATGATGTTTTCCAGCACCGTGAGGTGGGGAAACAGATTGAAGGACTGAAACACCATGCCCATCTTGCGGCCGATCTTGCGGATTTCGGCATCGCTCACGTACTGAGCCCTGGCCTCACCCTCGGAGCGTGCCAACACCTCGCCTTCGATGCTGATGGTGCCGCGGTCAATCGTCTCCAGGTGGTTGAGGCAGCGCAAAAAGGTGCTCTTGCCCGAGCCGGACGGGCCGATCACGGCCACCACCTCGCCGCGCAGCAGCTCCAGAGAGACACCGCGCAGCACTTCGTTGCTGCCAAAGGCCTTGTGGATGCCCTGGGCGGAAATCATCACGTCAGGCGTCGTACTTGGCATATTTTTTCTCAAGATATTGGAAGCCCCAGGTCAGCACCAGGGTCATGATGAGATAGAAGGCCGCAGCCACGATGAAGGGCGTGAAGCTGAAGTCGCGCTGCACCACGCCGCGCGCCACGCGCAGCAGATCGTTGAGTGCCAGCACATAGATCAGCGAGGTGTCCTTGACCAGGGTGATGGTCTCGTTGCTGACGGGCGGCAGGATGCGGGCCCACATCTGGGGCAGCACGATGCGGCGCATGGTCTGGGCATAAGTCATGCCCAGCACCTTGGCTCCCTCGTACTGGCCGCGATCCACGGACTTGATGCCGGCGCGGAAGATCTCCGCGAAGTAGGCCGCATAGTTCAGCGCAAACGCCACCACGGCGGCGGGAAAGTCGGGCAGGCGCACACCGATGTAGGGCACAAAGGGCAGCGCAAAGTACACGAACAGCAGCTGCAGCATCAGCGGCGTGCCGCGCATCAGCCAGATATAGGCGCCCACGGCGCTGCTCAGCGGCTTGATGCTGGAGATGCGCATCAGCGCCAGCGCCAGGCCCATGGGAATGGACAGCGCCAGCGTGATGAAGAACAGCTTGAGTGTGACAAGGGCACCAGCCGACATGGGCCCCAGGAGCGAGATTACATAGTCCATCAAATGGCCTTCAGTGTGGCGCTGCAGCTATCGAAAGCCCGCCACAGGCACGGGCGTGCGCAGGAGGAAGTGTTTGCACGCATTGTCGTCGCAAAAAAAACCGGCAATGCCAGGCATTGCCGGTGCAGTCCGTCAAAAAGGGATTAGTGCTTGATGACGTCGGCGCCGAACCACTTCTGGGCGATTTCAGCAGCCTTGCCGTCCTTCTTCATTTCGGTCAGCACATCGTTGACCTTGTTGCGAGTGGCTTCGTCGTCCTTGCGGAAGCCCACACCGTAGTCTTCGGTACCGAAGTCCTCGGCCAGCACCACGTAGTTGTCGGGCTTCTTGTTGACGTAGTAGCGACCCACCACCTCATCCACCACCACCACATCCAGACGGCCTGCTTCCAGGTCCATCATGGCAGCGATGTTGTCGCCGAAGAGCTTTGTTTCCTTGAACTTGTCCGACAGTTCCTTGTCCTTGGTCAGGGCAGTCACGGCGCTGGAGCCTTCCTGGGCACCCACGATCTTGCCGACCATGTCAGCCTTGCCCTTGATGGGAGAGCCGGCCTTCACGATGATGATCTGCTTGTTCACCATGTAGGGGTCGGAGAACAGGATCTTTTCCTTGCGCTCTTCCAGAATGGTCAGGCCGTTCCACAGAGCGTCCACACGCTTGCCCAGCAGCTCGGCTTCCTTGGCGTTCCAGTCGATGGGCTTGAACTCCACTTCGATATTGGCGCGCTTGGCGACTTCACGAGCCATGTCGATGTCGAAACCGACCAGTTCGTTCTTTTCGTCACGGAAACCCATGGGCGGGAAGTTGTCGTCCAGGCCCACCACCAGCTTGGCGGCAACTGCCGCAGGAGTGGGCGCAGGAGCTGCAGCGGTGTTGCTTGCGGACTCGTTCTTGCCGCAGGCAGCCAAAATTGCAGTCAGGGCCACCGAGGCCAGCAGGGTACGTTTTTTCATGGCGTCAAAATTTGAAGTGGAAAAAGCGGAGGCAGGGGCTTTGTCTCCCGTCCGGGGCCACCGCAGCCGTCCCGAAGCCGGGCTGCCGCCAGCGCCGAATCCGCTATTGTCGCGCAGACGGGACAGAACGTCACTCGCCGGTCGCAAAACCATGAACTTGTTCGGAACATGGATCGTGCCTTTCAGCCATTGCACCCGGGCGAACTCGGGGCTGCAGCTGCCGAGACCTGCAGCCGGCCCGGTTACTGCAGCATAAAAGTCTTGTATTCCAGCCGGTCCAATTCGCGCGTCAACAGAAACAGACCTGTACACAGGGTTGCCAGCATTGCCAGGCAGAAACCATAGCCGTAGAAAGCCGCCCCCAGCGCCAGCGAGATGCCAGTAAAGACGATGTTCAGCACCACCATCAGTGCACAGAGCAAAAGCACGATGCGCCGCTCGTCGAGATAGAAAAACACATTGAGCACAGCCATCACACCCACCTGAAGACCGGCACCGACCACCTGCACATGCAGCAGCGGCAGGTATAACTGCGATATGCCCAGCAAATGCAGCACGGCCGGACCGGCGACAAAGGTCACGAGAACCGCCAGCGTCTGCACTTTGGCGATCTCGCCCAGGCCCGTCTGTATCGCATACACCATCTCGTTGCGCATGGACTGTATGTAGTTCAGGGAGCCGCCGCCGCGCACCGCATCGAAGAACTTGTCGTAGTACTCGACGAAATCGGTTTCTATGCGCACCAGGAACACTGCCATGCCAGGAATGATGGACAGATAGGACAGGAAAACTGGCAGGTCGTAGATCAGCGAGGCCCTGAGCCCGCCGATGATCTGCTGCGAGGTTGGCGGGAAATACCAGAACATGAACTTGTCGGCCCAGATACCCAGGTTGTAGAGCAAGCCGACCGCAATCAGTACCGGAAAGATCAGCGAGCGCTGCATGAAATCGAAGCCGATCCAGCGCCTTTTGATCGGGAAAGCGCGCAGCACGATGGCCCACATGCCAGCCACCAGCACGATATTGCCGAACACGAAGCTGCTCAGCAGCCCTTCCAGTCCCCAGCGACGCAGAGGCAGCGACAGCAAGACAATAAGCGCATAGCTGACCCCGAACAGCGCGGAGATGGCCTTGTAATGCTTGAGGCCGGACAGCAGAACGGTCAGCATCCAGACCACGCACATCAGCGTGAAGCCGGCCAGCATCAGCATCCGGTACAGCAGGCTCTGGCCTGGCAGCACCACGAAAAGGGCCAGCGTCCCCAGGCCGCTGGCGGCTGCCACGATCAGCAACAGCAAGCCGTGCAGATTGGGCAATACGGTTTCATCCTGCTTGAGAAACAGCCGATCCGAAATAAAGCGCGTGAACATCAGCTGCGCCGCACCGGTCAGTATCAAGCTGCAGGCCACCAGATAGGTCACCGAGGTCTGAAACTGGGTCACCAGCAGCGGCGGCGCCACGACGCTGAGGCTGAACACCCCTACCAGCAAAATGCCGATGATGGAGAACACCCAGGGACCCGAGCCGATCACGCCCGCATAGGCATAGGCTTGGAGCAGGCTGGTCAGCGTGTTTTTGCGCAGCAGGTGGCGCAGTTCAAAGCCAATGCCGGCCATCAGTGATATTCCTTGGAATGTTGCATGGCCCGGTCATAGACCTGCCGGTAGCGGTCGAACAGCAACTGATCGGAGTAGTAGCGCTCAACGCGTGCAATCCCGGCAGCACTGGCTTCCTGCCAGGCCTCGGGCGATTTCAGCAACTCCAGCGCCGCATCGGCCAGATCCGCAGGGTTGGCGATACCGACCACGCGACCACAAGCGCCCAATGCACGGTCCTCGGGCTCCAGCCCTTCTATGAGCTGACGGCAGGAGCCCACATCGGTGCTGACCACGGGAACGCCTGCCGCCTGCGCCTCCAGCAGCACCAGAGGCAAGGCCTCGCTGATGGACGAGAGCACCACCAGCCCGACACGCGGCAACAACTCGTCGATCTTCTGCATGCCCAGAAAGTGCACCTGCGCCTGCAGGCCCAGACTGTCCACAAGATTGCGGCATTCCTCTACATAGGCCGGGTCCTCGGACATGGGGCCGGCGATCAGAGCCTGAGCCTCGGGCAGGTGATTGACCACGCGGCGCATGGCGCGGATGAAGGTCTTGATGTCCTTGATCGGCACCACGCGGCCTATGAGGCACAGCACGGGTGGTGTCACGGCAGGCCGCAGGGCACGCAGCGGCGCAAAGCGTTTCACGCTAATGCCATTGGGAATGTTGCTGGTGCGCGCTGGAACGGCGCCGTCGGCCACCTGACGCAGACGGTTGGCCTCGAACAACGCGATGATGGGATCGGCTGCCTCATAGCAAAAACGCCCCATCCACTCGAAGAACTGGATCCACATCTGACGGAAGAAGGAGACTTCCATGGGGTCGCGCTGGAAGACATTGCGGTTATCGCGTATCCACTGGCTCTGGAGCAGGTCGATCTGCCGCTCCTTGGTATAGATGCCATGTTCGGACAGAACCAGCGGCAGCCCGCGCAGATGGTGCAGCATGCCGCCCAGGAAGCCCGCATAACCTGTGGAGACCGTATGCAGCACACGTACCGGAATCAGCTCCCGGGCGATGCGCGCCAGCAGCCACAGCGGCTGCAGCATGATGCGTACCGTCCAGAAGAAGTCGACAAAGGACGGATCGGTGCAATGGCGCCGGTAGCTGTCCTGTATCAGCTCCCACATATATTCACTGTGCAGAAAATCTTCCTGCGGCAAGCTGCCGCCCGGCAGCAGCTCCATGGCAACGGCGCGCATGGCGGCCAGCACCTCCGCCCTGCCTGCAGGGCTCTCATCCCGTCGCTCGAGTGCCTGCAGCAATTGCTGCAGCTTGGACATGACCTCGGGGTCACCCCGGCGCGGTGTGGGCCGCAGTTTTCCCGACGCATGACCATAGAGGAAATGCTCCTCGAAATGCACCACATTGGGCGGCAGCTCATAGCGAAAATCGCCATAGTCCTCGCGCCGGCTGCCGATAAAGACGATGGCAAAGCTATGCTGCGGGTAGGCTTGAAGGATCTGGTGAACCCAGCTCGACACGCCGCCGCTGACATAGGGGAAAGTGCCCTCGAGCAGCAGGGCGATATCGGCCCGCGCAGCCTTGGGAAGAGAACTCATGAGGCACTCCAGTACTGGATGCAGGGGCGCAGACGGGGCATGACCTGCTGATCCTCAAGTCTGCGCATCAGCTCCTGCACCTTGGCGAACTGACGCTGCTTGAACAGCAGCTCGGCCTGATAGGGAATGACGCGGGGCGCCGGCAAACCCAGCTCCAGTGCCCTCTGATAGCAGGATTGGGCACCTTCGTCGTCGGCCACCAGATGCAGCAAGCGCCCCTTGCGCAGCTGCAGCAGGGCGGTATCCGGGTGCTGAGACAGCACCCGGTTGCAGTAATGCAACGACTGCTTGATGGCATGGTCACGTACATCACCCTGCGCCGAGCCCTGGTAAATCAGCTCCCAGTACAGATCAGAAAGCGCCCAGGCTGCTCTCAGACCGCGGGGGCCGATTGTCTCTCCTTCGACCGTACGCGCGCGCTCCAGGGCCTGCAGCTCCTGGTGTATGGACTGGCTCAACTGGCGCTCCTGGGCATCCAGCATGCTGTAGGCCAGCAAACGCAGATCATCGCTGGAGTCGCTTAGCGCCATGCGCAGCATGGGCGAGGCAATACGCCCCGAGACATGACCCAGGGCAGCCAGGGAACGCATGCGCAAGGGCACGGGAACCGCCTGATTGGCCAGAAAAGACTGCAAGCCCGCCTGCCTCCGGCTGCCGCTCGCCTGCTGGTGCGGGTCGAACTCAGGCAGCGGCAGCGATGAAAATTCCCTGCGCGCCGTCAAGCCGCGCCGTCGGAGTAACGCCACAGTCGCAATCACCGAACCGACAAAGCCCACCACCGGCACGGCATAGGAGAGCAAGGCCATCAGCGCGACCAGCGGCAGACGCTGGCGCCTGGCACCTGCCGCCAGCATCAGGAGCGGAGACAGGCACAGCGCCAGCAGCACGCTGGCCAGCGCATGCGCTGCCAGATAGCTGAGCAATGCCGCATCGGAGTGGTTGTGCAGCAGCCACAGGCTGCTCCAGGAGGCAATCTCCGCCAGCACAGCGGACAGTGCCAGCTTGACATTAATCATGGGCCATCCTGTCAATCTGCTCCAGCACGCTCAGGGCCGAGCAGCGATCCAGCAAGACAGTGCGGGGAAAAATGCCGGCCGCTCCCAGGGAGTCCATGCCGCGCTGACCCAGCCAGCCTTCGATACGATTCAGATAGCCCTCGGCCGTGGCCCCGGTGCCAAGCGGCATGAGGATGGCCAGCCACTGCCTGTTCCGACCTTCGATCAGCCAGGAGCGATCCAGCATGCGCTCCAGGCGCATCAGCTGCTGAGCCATCTGGCTTTGCACCGCCTGCGGTGAAAGCTCTAGCGCCACGACCACGCTGCACAGGCCGGCGCTGCGGTTCACATGCTCCATGCGCTGCAGCTCGGACGCGAACGGCCGCGGGCACAGGGGATAGGCCTGCAGCAGCGGCTGGGCCAGACGATTGGCAGCCACGCTGTCCGTGTAATAGCCGAGCAGCAGATTGATGGTCTGTAGCGTCTCCTCCTGCAGAGCAAAAAAGGGCATTTCTTCCACCAGCAGCAGACCATAGATCTCCCCCCCAGATCCAGCATCGGAGCCACGACCAGATAGCGGGTCTGTTGAGCATCCCTCAGGCCCTGGGAGACATGGGTCAGCATGCGGGCTTCCAGCGCCTGGCGCAGCAGCGGATCCTCGGGCCGGACCTCATGGGCACCGCCCAGCTGGGCAATCGGCTGGGGCTCGATCCTGTCGTCGCGCACAGCCACCAGGCAGGCCGCACTGATCTGGCAGAACTGTGCCAGCTGATTGAGCAGGCTTTGCGCATCGCCAGGAGCGCCGCTGAGCGCACTAAGCCCGCTGAGTGCATCGCGCATCGACACCGGGCGGCCGATCAGCTCCTGCTCCAGCTGGTCATGTGACAGACGCAGCAGATAGTGCTGACGTATGAGCTGCTCGGTGCGCTGATCCATATAGTGCTGCGCGGTACGCTCGCGCCGTATGCGGGCACGCCAGAGACTAGAAATCTCGCCCACGATCATCACCACCATCAAGCCACCCAGAAAGTACTGCTCGGGAAAGCGGCTCAAGTCCTCGCGGTTGAAACCCAGCCAGCCCAGCAACAGCACACCGGCCGCCGACAATCCCCCGATGGGCCCATAGCGCAAGGCCACGATCATGGGCGCAAGCCAGGACCAGGGAAACTCGGCACGCACCCAGAGCGGGTCGTTGCGGCTAAAAACATAACCTATCAGCAATGCCAGCAGTGGCAGCAGCAAGGTCTCGGCCGCCACCACTCCGGGGCGCTCGCTGGTTTGCACCAGCAACCCCAGTGGCGAGCTTCTGAATTCCGCAGCAATGCCCATGCGGCGCGCGGAATCGGGCGTGGCGGCAGGTGTCGTGGCGTGATCTTGCATGACTGGAAATCCTGCTCAATGCTTACCGGGCGCCGGCCAGGCCCGTTCCCAGCAGTTTGCGGATCAGCTTCTGCCCGACAGCCGACAAAGCCTCGCGACTCCATCCGCTTTGACCGCCAGCACCGCTCCAGACCGTGGCACCGCTGTCCACATCGACGATCTCCAGGGCCACGCCGACGGCTGGCTCACCGTCCACGCCGACCTTGTAGCGCCACTCGTCAACCGCCCCCAGCAAGGCATAACGCACACCCTCACTGCGTGCCCAGGCCAGCGCATCTTCGCGCCGCTTGGCATCGCGGCCATCGAACAGCGTCTCCTGCTGCGCCTCGCCTGTATAGCGCTTGACGGCACCTATGCCGCGGCTGCTCAACAAGGCCGTGGCAATGCTTTCGGCCCGGCTGCCTGCCATGGGCGTTTCCGTATGGTTCTCGAACGGCAGCACCGCCCAGTTGGCGTTCCTCTCCAGGGCCGGGGACTTGCCCTGGTCCAGCGTGGAACAAGCACCGAGCAGCCCCAGCAGGGCTGCGCCCGTGAGCATGCGGATGCGGGAGGAGAGAACAGTACGGTGAGTCATGGGAGAGCTCCTTGAAATCTTCAGAAATGGAGGCGGTAGGCGAGCTGCAGCTCGCGGGTGGTGCCCGTGGTATTCACACCCGACTTGGAGAAATTCAGTCCCAGCATCAGGTGATCCGCCCCCAGCACACTGGTGGCCAGACCGAAGCTCAGGTCGTAGCCCGTGCCGTTGATGCTGTGGCGGGTCAGGGCCAGGCTGGCAAACGGCCGCAGTGCGCGCGAGTACTCCTGTGCATAAGGCATATTGGCCGAGATCCGCAGCCCCGAAAAACGGAAATTGCCGGGCAGCAGATAGTCCATGCCAGCCTCGCTTCCCGACGGCAGATAGCGCAGCACCGCCGCATCCCGGCCGCTCAGTCCCCCGGGGCTGTTGCGGCTGTAGCGATGCCAGGAGGTGAAGGCGTCGAACTGGACCAGGGGTGCCTCGCCGCGATAGCTATGGGTGTATTGCAGCGTGGTCTGGTTGCCCAGGCCCACGCGCGCACCGGTCTGCACATGGAAACGCTCATGGGCATACTCCAAGCTGAGCTGATCCAGCCGCGACAGCCTGTAAATTGCACCCACGGCCACGCGATCCTTCATGCCCCCCATGCGCATGGGCAGCGTTTCCTGCGTCGGCAGGTCGCGGCCCAGCGCAGCCTGAAGGCTCAGGCGGCTGTCCAGGATCTGGGTGTGCGAAAACTGCATGGGCACATAGCTGCTCATTCCCTGGCGCTGGCCCAGCATGAACTCGCTGCTGGAACCCTGAGTTTTGCGCGTCAGACGCAGGCCCAGGCCATGTTCGGACGATGGCGCCTGTACAAAGCCGCGGCCGTTCACGCTGCGGCGCGTGTGATCGGCATCGATGTCCAGCGCCCAGCGCGGACTTAACGCCAGATGCCAACTCAGGCGCCGTGCCCGCTCGTCTATGCCATCCAGCCGCCGGCTATGCAACTGCAGGCCTGCATGGTCGCTGAAGGCCAGCAGTTGCTCGGTAAGAGCCAGATGCAGGCTGTCGTCGTCGGGCTGGTCGTGCTGGGTCTCGAAGGCGGCAGACTGCGCCAGCCTGCCGTCGCCCGTCAGGGTCGCCGCATTGATGCGGTCGTAGCGCGACAGGCTGGCATCGTATTGCTCCAGCAACTGGCCGACCTGGGCATGATCCTTTTCGGCCAGTGCCACGGTGATCTCGGCCCAAAGTGGCCGGTTCGCCCGCTTGCTGCGGCTGAAGGCGTACTGCTGCCACAGATAGCCCCGCTCGGTCGAATATTCTCCCTTGTCCTGCAGCCAGGCAATGGCCAGCTCCACGGCCGCCGGGGAAAGCTCCCGGCCCGTATCGCGGTCCATGCGCATGAGCTCACGCAGCAGGACCAGCTCGTCATCGCCGTGCACTTGTGAGAGCATCAACCGGTTGCGGGCCTGACTCTGCACCTTGTCCAGGTCTTCGGGGCTCAGCCAGCGACGCAGCTTGCCACCCGAGGCTCGGCCTGCTGAAGTATCGGCCAACCCGACATCCCGCGTCTGGAGTGCCTGCCTGACCCACAGCTCGCGCCGCAGCCGCCAGGCCAGATCCACCTGCTGGTTTTGCTCGAGCGCATCGGCGTAGTTCATCATCCAGAGGAAGTCGTCGCCGTTCTCCTGCAGATGGGGGCGCAGATAGCGCTGCAGGGCCACAGCCGGGCGGGACAGAGCCATATAGGCAGCCGCCAGCGCATCGTGCATCTCCGGATCCTGAGCCCAGGCCGGCTCGGCCTGCGCCAGCATCGGCGCGAGCAGCGCGGCATTCTGCGTATCTATCAGCAGCCACAGCAGTGACTGACGCATCAGGGTCGAGCCCCCATCCAGGGCCAGGCCTTTTTGCAGCAGCTCCAGGGCTTTTCTTGCCTGTCCAACATGCTGGTAGTAAAGCGCTGCGGCGTGCAGAAAAGCCGGCTGCTGAAGCAGCAAACCGGCCGTCTTGGTGTCGGCCAAGGCGCGATCGATCTGCTGACCCGCATGGCTCCACTCGTTCAGATCTTCCAGCATATAGAGCGCCTGGGACAAATGGCGCGGATCGTGGAACTGATGCCATGCGCGCAGCGACACCCGAGCCGCCTCACCGCGATCGCTGCGAATCAGCAGATTGATGACCTCGTCGAAATCGCGCGCCTTGGCATCCTGCATTTCCAGCAAACGCCTGAAAGCGCCCAGTGCCAGGGCCTCCTGCTGCTGTTTCTGCGCCACCTCGCCCAGCAGTCGCCAGTATTCGGCCTCGGCTTCAGCTCCCATATCGGCCGGCACCCGTGCCTGGGCATCATCCAGCCAACTCAGGCCAAGCGCGCGCTCACCTTGCAGAAATGCCAGCACCGCGGCCGGCATGACATGGGCCGGAACGCGCTGCGCCGGATCGCGGAGCAGGCGTTTCCAGGCATTGAGCGCCACCACGGGTTGGCCGGCACGCTCGGCCAACTGGGCCAGCAGAATCTGCGCCTGCGGCGTGTTCCCATGGGCTTGCAGATAGTCGATCGCCGGCTGCGGCTCGGCCTGGCGCTCATAGGCCTGTACCAGCGCCTGCTGCAGTGCCGCATCGCCAGGACGTCGACCCAGTTCGTGCTTGATGCCTTCCACCAGCGCGCGATCGTCGAACAAGCCCGGCGCCAGTCGCATCACAGACTGCCAGGCAACCTCACGCTGCGTGGCCTGGGCAATGGCCAGCCAGTTGTCCAGGGCCACCTGCTGGCGCCCGCTCCACTCCGCCACCTGGGCCAGACGCTCGCGCCAAACCATATTCCCCGGAGCCTGGTGCACGGCAGCTGCGGCCACACGCCAGGCATCCTCGAGATTGCGGTTCTCGAGGAATACCTGGTAGCCCAGCTCATAGGTTTTGTCGTCGAACGGAAGTCCCGGAGCCTCTTTCCTAGCCGGTGCGGCAGTGTGCCGCAGCGTCCAACCCGGAGCCTTCCAGAGCACGGGATGCAGCGCCCAGGCACCATCGTCGGCCCCGCCGCCCCTATCAGCCACGGCCCGCATGTTCAGCCATTGCTGCTGCAGCGACAACTTGAGCAGTTGCTTGGCATAGCGCTCGGCCTCGGCCGAAGCGCCGGCCGCACGCGCCAGGCCTATCAGCCGGCGCAGCGTCTCGGGATCGCTGCCCAGCAGCTCCTCCTGCTCGCGCGCCAGCACCAGTGCTTGCTGGGCACGGTTGCCGGCCTGCAGCACCTGCAAGGCCTGCCACATATACTCGCGCGACTGCTGCACCTCCGGCGCCGCCGCGCTGGCCTCGCGCCACAGCAGGGAGGACTGCTCGTACATGGACAACCCCAGCGTCTGACGTGCAGCGGCCTCGTACACGCGCGCCTTGCGCTCAGGAGACACCTGTTTACGGGCCAGCTCCTCATAGATTTCCAGGGCCTGTGACTCATCGTTCAGCACCAGCGCCGAGGATGCCAGATAAAGGCTTTGCTCCTGGCTCAGATCGTCGCGCGGCACGGCCTTGAGCGCCTGCATCACCGCGGGTGCCAGCTGCCTGACCTGACCATCTGATCCATGGCCCCGCTGCTTGGTTTCCAGATAGCGCTGGTACAGCGTCTGCCAACGATCCCAGGCCTGAGCCGCGGCGCTGGGCAGAGCCTGCCTGCGCGCCTCTTCCTGGGCCTGTCGCATGGCCTCGAGCCGCTGTTGCTTGACCTTGAGCAGGCTCTGCAGACGTTCATTTCCCGGGTCGCTCTTGAGCAGATTGCTCAGGTAGTTGAGCGAAAGCTCGGAATCGTCCGCCGAATCGGCAAGCCGACGCTCCAGCGCCTGCTTGGGGAACAACATCCACAAGGCTCCTCCGATCAGCACTGCCAGCAGTGCAATCAGCCAGTGAGGAACCGTGGTCGGGCGCTCAGAGCGCACGGCATTGCGCTTGGAGTTGGGCACTGTGGCTGGCACTTCTGAAGGAGCGGATGGAGGAGCGGTCCGCAGCGGGAACCGCGCTGATGGAGGAACTGGCAGCGGCAGCGCTCAGCGAGCAGCCAGGCGGCAGATACATGCGCAGCTCCAGCGGCACATGACCTTCCAGCGTGAAGCGCAGACTGCCGTCGGCCTGGGTCTGCCAGTCCTTGAGGCGAGCATTGGCATCCACCAGATAGGGGGTGGAGGCGGTCGGTGCGGCCCCTGTACGCACCACCATCCGAGCTACGCCGTCGGTCAGGTGCAGATAGCTGCCGTCCACTCCCGGCGCATAGCCGGCAACGCCCGTGCTTTCGGCCATCACAGGAGTGCCCAGGCCCGGCGGCAGGCGCAGCGTACGCAATCGCCCGGGGCCGCGCAGGCGCCAGCCCTCGCCGTCCCGGCCGATCGCAAACTGGTAGAAATCCTCTACCTTGCGTATGTATTCCGAGCCGTAGACCGGGTGCAGCTTGCGGCTCAGCGCCCATTGATAGGCCTTGTGCAAGGCCTTGAGGCTGGCCTGCTTGCTGGCCGAATAGGAGTGGTAATAGATGTCCACCGCCTTGAAGCGTCGCGGCGCATCAGTCATCTCAAAGGTCTCGATAACGCGTTCGAAGCCGTAGAACGGGCCATGCCACAGATTGGTGTAGATGTTCTCGTTGGTGACCGGTGCATAGATCTGCAGATGCCCGCCCTTGTGTATGCCCCAGCTCTTGACCTCGGTGATGGACGGATTGCTGCGCATGATCGAGGTATCCCCGCCATTCATGTTCAGCAGGCCTGCGGCATCGGAGATGGCCAGCGCATCGGCGCCGGGTGCCGTATCGCCGGTCCACAGGAACACCTGGACCGGCTTGCCTGCGGGAGCCAAGCGCTGGCTGATGTAGTCGACCGAACCCACAATCTCCCGGCGCAGATCCATTTCATAGCCGGGAATGCTGAGGTTCAGGCTGGCCTCCTTGCTTTCGGCAAACAGTCCATGGCTTACGGAGCGGTCCCAGAGATAGGGGTGGGAATAGGAGTGGCTGGCGATCTCCACATGCGGCATGGCAAAGATGCGTTTGGCAATGCCCTCGAGCTGATCTGCCCATTGCGGATACAGGCCCTTGGGCGAAACCTCGGCCTCGATCACGGACACCGTGTGGGGAATACGGTAGCGCTCGAGGATCTCGCGGCGCAGCATCTCTCCGGCAAAGGGTGCACCGGGCGCTTCGGCCTTGGATGGGAATCCGTCTCCATCCACATGGGCCAGCAGCAGACGGCGGCCGTTCTCGGTGGTCACATCGGGGACGGGAATGTCTTCAAGCCGCAATGCCTGCTTGAGCAGCGCGAAAGGATCGACCACCCAGCGCGACTGCTCGGTGCCCGGCACGTCCGTCAGCACATAAGGCGTCATCACAAAACCGCCCCAGGGCGTGATGGCGGCAGAGACGAAGCGTCGGCCCTTGGCATCGTCAAAGGACAGCAGTTGCCGGCTTTGCTGCTGCAGCTGCGGCGTCAGCAGCCAGCCCGTGTAGTCGTGGGCCGGCAGCCCGGGCTCGGTCTCGAACCCCATGGCAGCCGCCTGCTCGGCCTTTTTCAGCGGAAAGGCCGGAACGGTCTCCATGGCGCGCACGCCCAGCGTGCTCGCAAGCGTACGATCCAGGGGCACGCCGGGCGCCTCCATCATCAGCAGCGGCATACCCTGCTGGACCTGGCGCACCATCCAGCTGCGCACATCCTTGAAGCGCGTGTCGGGAATGGCCCCGCCGAACCAGCTCACCACACCTGCGTAGCGATCCCGTCCCACGTCAGTGGGCAGTGCCGAGCGCACATCGGCATAGTCGACCACATAGCCCATGTAGTTGATGGGCATCTCGAGGAAGCGATGGGCCGATGCGTAATCGAGCGCGGGATCGTCGGCTCCGTTGTAGAGCACCAGTATCCGACGCGCCACGGCCTCGACCCGCCCCATGCCCAGGGTCTGCAGACCGGCATCGCTCACCCAGGCAATGATGCCCAGCTGCGCAATGCGCTGTGCGGTGGCCCGTGTAGTGTCGCGGTCATGCGGCGCCACATAGTCAATGGCCAGCACCGGCAGCTTGTCGCGCTCCCGTATGGTTTGCAGCTGCTGCAGAAGCCAGTCGCGGTCCTTGGCAGGAACTTCCACATAGCGCTTGAGATTGGCATCCCAGCCGCGATACAACGACTCGGCCGCCACCATCTGAATCTTGTCGCGCACTCGCGGCACGATCTCGAAGCCGCGGTTCAGTATCAGCTTGATGCCGGGAAAGCGGCTGTGCAAGGTGTCGATGACGCGGACCAGGCCATCCTGCTGCGCCGCTTCATCGAAGTGTGCGGCCAGGCGGTAGGAGTCCAGGGTATCCAGGAAAAAACCTCTGTAGCCCTTTTCCCAGAGCGGTGCAATCACTTGCTGAGCAAAGAACTCCGGCCACTGCGCCGGGGTCTGGTCGATCACGATGGAACGCCAGGCTCCATTGCGCGCCATCTGCCATGCGGCCGGCAGCTTCTTGAAGTAGGCCCGCTCCGGCAGTACTTCAGCTACCGAGGCATAGGCATAGAGTTCGCTGCCGGGCGCCTGGTCGCGCAAACGCTGCGGGTCGTAGCCATGGTCGGGCTCTACAACGGCAATGTCGTAAAGACCGAGTTCGCTCAGCGAAGCCTTGGCTCCATAGTAGATGGCAACCGACGGCTCCGCAGCCTGGCTGCTCCAACCGTACAACAAGGCGCAGCAGAACACGCAACTTCGCAGAAAAGCATTCACGACCAGGCCCTCATGTTGTTGGTTTACACGTTAATTGATAGTTATCATAAATTAATATGCATTTTTGAATTGTTATTAACTTTTAAATATATAGACTGACTCACGAATATTCTGTGTAGGTACGCTGCCAAATACCTACTAAAAACCCCGAAAATACTCAAACCCAATGACCCCCAATGACCCAAACGAAGCGCGGAGGAAATTCGCTCGGCTTGACTGGTCAGAAAGGGGTGCAAGCAAGGCTCCCCGGATCACTGCACCGCGCGCCAGGGCCGTGCGCGAATCGGCGTCCCGGCTGCTGTCCAGCGGATGAAGCCAATGTGGGGGACACTGTGGCACAGCACCATCTGGGCCGAATCTCCGGACGACTGACCATGAACCAGAACCACAGCGATGCGGCGCAATACGAGATCGATCTTTCGCCGGCCGGGCAATTGCCGGACTGGAAGGCAGAGCTTGATGTGGAACGCATGTGCGCGGACACCTGGCGCCGACAAAGCTCGGCCGCCACACCCTGAATCTGACGGGCATGCAGGACACGCAGCTTCCCTCTTCATTGCAGCAGGCTTACCGTCGCGCCGAATATCGCGTGCATGATCAAAGCGGGCTGGACTGGCGGCTGCAAGTCGACAGACTCCAGCCCCTGCTGCTCACGCACTACAGCGCACACCAGGTGGACTGCGCAAGCTTTCTCACGGCCTGCAATCCTCGGGGGCAGTTGCTGTCCGATGCGGACAACGCCAGGCGCATGCAGCAGCTGCGCCAGACGCTGCGCGTCGGCGCCTGGATATTTTCCGAAGGCCAGGGTCTGGATCCGCAAGGCCTGTGGCCCGGCGAAGCCAGCGTGCTGATATGGGGCATGGACGCCCCCACGGCCCGCGCCTGGGGCGAGCAATGGGAGCAGAACGCCGTGCTCTGGTGCGGCGCCGATGCCATCCCCCAGCTGCTATGGCTCAGATAAAGCGTTCTGATAGCAGCTTGCACACGCTCTTCCTAGTTATCAGCCACAAACCAATCCGAAATCGTTATTCATAAATCGCATGCAGCTATCAATTCAGCTACTAGTCGATTGAGGCCATAAAAAAAGGCGCCCCGGTGGGCGCCTGTGAAAATCTTGAATATGCCTTGGCTCGCAAGGCCTTGGCTCAGCGCGGCAGTTCGCTGGCGCCCATCAGGAACTCGTCCACGGCACGTGCGGCCTGGCGGCCTTCACGAATCGCCCACACGACCAGCGACTGGCCACGGCGGATGTCGCCGGCAGCGAACACCTTGGGCACGCTGGTGGCATAGCCGCCGATGAAATCGGTGCTGGCCTTGGCGTTGCCGCGTGCATCCTTGTCGACGCCAAAGGCTTCGAGCACGGTGGCGACAGGGTTCACAAAGCCCATGGCCAGCAGCACCAGATCCGCAGGCCAGACCTTTTCCGTGCCGGGCACTTCGCTCAGCTTGCCATCCTTGAACTCGACCTGGACGGTGGTCAGGCTCTTGACCTTGCCCTTTTCGCCGCCGAACTCCTTGGTGGAGATGGCGAACTCGCGGACCACGCCTTCGTCGTGGCTGGACGAGGTACGCAGCTTGATCGGCCAGTAAGGCCAGACCAGGGGCTTGTTCTCCTGCTCGGGCGGCATGGGCATGACCTCGAACTGGGTCACGCTCTTGGCGCCATGGCGGTTGGAGGTGCCCACGCAGTCGGAGCCGGTATCGCCACCGCCGATGACGATGACATGCTTGCCGTCAGCACGGATCTGGCCCTTGAGCTTGTCGCCCGCGTTGACCTTGTTCTGCTGGGGCAGGAACTCCATCGCGAAGTGCACGCCTTCGAGATCGCGGCCGGGCACGGGCAGATCACGCGACTGCTCGGAGCCGCCGGTCAGCAGCACGGCGTCGAACTCGGCATTGAGCTGCTCGGGGCTGATGGTTTCCTTGGCCCAGTTGGTGACCTTGGAATCCTTGCCCAGACCGTCCTTGCCGGCAATCAGCACGCCGGTGCGGATCTTCAGGCCTTCGGCCACCATCTGCTCGACACGGCGGTCGATCAGGCCCTTGTCCAGCTTGAAGTCGGGAATGCCGTAGCGCAGCAGGCCGCCCACGCGGTCGTTCTTCTCGAACAGGGTCACGTCGTGGCCGGCGCGCACCAGTTGCTGGGCCGCTGCCATGCCTGCAGGGCCGGCACCGACCACGGCCACCTTCTTGCCGGTCTTGTGCTTGGGCAGCAGGGGCTTGACCCAGCCTTCGCTCCAGGCACGGTCGATGATGGAGTGCTCGATGGACTTGATGCCGATGGCGTCGCCGTTGATATTGGCCACACAGGCAGCTTCGCAGGGTGCGGGGCAGATGCGGCCCGTGAACTCGGGGAAGTTGTTGGTGCTGTGCAGCGTGGTGATGGCGTTCTTCCAGTCACCCTGATACACGAGGTCGTTGAAGTCCGGAATGATGTTGTTGACCGGGCAGCCGTTGTTGCAGAACGGCGTGCCGCAGTCCATGCAGCGTGCAGCCTGCACCTTGGCCTGATCGGTCGTCAGGCCGATGACGAATTCCTTGTAGTGCTTGAGACGTTCCGCAACGGGGGCATAGCCCTCTTCGATGCGCTCGTATTCCATGAAGCCGGTGGTCTTTCCCATGATCTTTAATCCTTGAAATCTGTGTTCGCTTGCAGTGCGGTGGCCGCCTGGCCGCCACCGCTTGGAGCCGTGTTTACTTGGCGGCTACTGCTTCTTTCTGAGGAGCTGCTGGCGCTTTCGCAGCTTGCTTTTCCTTCTGTTTGCGTTCAAAGATCTCGCCGAGTGCACGCTGGTACTCGGTCGGGAACACCTTGACAAACTTGGCACGCGCTGCGGCCCAGTTGTCCAGCAGATCACGGGCACGCTTGGAACCCGTCCAGCGGCTGTGAGCCTCCACCATGTTGCGCAGCTGCTGATCGTCGCTTTGGCCGCGGTGCCAGATGCCGGGATCGACACGCGAGACAAACTCGTCGTGCGGCAGCACCTTCTCCAGCTTCACCGAAGCGGTGTTGCAACGCTCGGCAAACTTGCCGTCCTCGTCGTAGACATAGGCCACGCCGCCGCTCATGCCGGCCGCGAAGTTGCGGCCGGTCTTGCCCAGCACGACCACGGTACCGCCGGTCATGTATTCGCAGCCGTGGTCACCCACGCCTTCGACCACCGCCGTGGCGCCGGACAGACGCACGGCAAAGCGCTCGCCGGCCACGCCGCTGAAGAAGGCTTCACCGCTGGTGGCGCCGAACATCACGGTGTTGCCCACGATGGTGTTGGTAGTGGTCGAGCCACGGAACTCATGGCTGGGATGCACCACCACACGGCCGCCCGACAGGCCCTTGCCGGTGTAGTCGTTGGCTTCGCCGCTGAGGTTCAGCGTGATGCCGTTGCACAGGAAGGCACCGAAGGACTGGCCGCCCGTACCTTCGAAGTGGATGCGGATGGTGTCGTCTGGCAGGCCTTCGGCGTGATGCTTGGTCACCGCGCCCGAGAGCATGGCACCGACGGAGCGGTTTACGTTGCGCGCCACTTCCATGATGCGCACCTTCTCGCCGTTTTCGATGGCGGGCTTGCAGCGCTCGATGAGTTTGACGTCCAGCGCCTTGTCCAGCAGGTGATCCTGGCTTTCCACGTGATAGCGGGCCACGTCGGCAGGCACTTCGGGCTGGGCGAACAGACGGCTGAAGTCCAGACCCTGAGCCTTCCAGTGCTCGATGCCCTTGCGGGTGTCGAGCAGATCGGAGCGGCCGATCAGGTCGTCGAACTTGGCGATACCCAGCTGGGCCATGATCTGGCGCACTTCTTCGGCGATGAAGAAGAAATAGTTCACCACATGCTCGGGCTTGCCGGTGAACTTGGCACGCAGCACGGGATCTTGCGTGGCCACGCCCACGGGGCAGGTGTTGAGGTGGCACTTGCGCATCATGATGCAGCCTTCCACCACCAGCGGAGCCGTGGCAAAGCCGAACTCGTCGGCACCCAGCAGAGCGCCGATGATCACGTCGCGGCCGGTCTTCATCTGGCCGTCGGCCTGCACACGCACACGGCCGCGCAGACGGTTCAGCACCAGGGTCTGCTGGGTCTCGGCCAGGCCGATTTCCCAGGGGCCGCCCGCATGCTTGATGGAGGACCAGGGCGAGGCGCCGGTGCCGCCGTCGTGCCCTGCGATCACCAGGTGATCGCTCTTGCACTTGGTCACGCCTGCGGCAATCGTGCCCACACCGACTTCGGACACCAGCTTGGTGCTGATGCTGGCGTGCGGAGCCACGTTCTTCAGATCGTGGATCAGCTGCGCCAGGTCTTCGATCGAGTAGATGTCGTGGTGGGGAGGAGGCGAGATCAGGCCCACACCGGGCACCGAGTGACGCAGTGCACCGATGTAGTCGGAGACCTTGCCGCCGGGCAGCTGACCGCCTTCACCAGGCTTGGCGCCCTGAGCCATCTTGATCTGGATCTGGTCCGAAGAGGCCAGATACTCGGCAGTCACGCCGAAACGACCGGACGCGACCTGCTTGATCTTGGAGCGCAGCGAGTCGCCGGCCTGCAGTTCGATATCGGACTCGACCTTGTCCTTGCCGATGATTGAAGCCAGGGTTTCGCCCTTGCTGATGGGGATGCCCTTCAACTCGTTGCGATAGCGCTTGGGATCCTCGCCGCCTTCGCCGGTGTTGCTCTTGCCGCCGATGCGGTTCATGGCCACGGCCAGCGTGGCATGGGCTTCGGTGGAGATGGAGCCCAGCGACATGGCACCCGTGGCAAAGCGCTTCACGATTTCCTTGGCCGACTCGACCTGGTCCACTGGAATCGCCTTGGCGGGATCGAACTTGAACTCGAACAGGCCGCGCAGCGTCATGTGGCGCTTGGTCTGGTCGTTGATCAGTTGGGCGTATTCCTTGTAGGTGCTGAAGTTGTTGGCACGTGTGGAGTGCTGCAGCTTGGCAATCACGTCAGGCGTCCACATATGCTCTTCGCCACGGGCGCGCCAGGCGTACTCGCCGCCGGCATCCAGCATGGTTTCGAGCACGGGGTCGTCGCTGAAGGCAGCTTCATGGTTGCGGATGGTTTCCTCGGCGATCTCGAAGACGCCGATACCTTCCACACGGCTGGCCGTGCCCGTGAAGTACTTGTCCACGGTCTCGCTGTTCAGGCCCACGGCTTCGAACAGCTGGGCACCGCAGTAGGACATATAGGTGGACACGCCCATCTTGGACATGATCTTGGACAGCCCTTTGCCGATGGCCTTCACATAGTGATAGATGGCCTTGTCGGCAGTGATGGGCGCAGCTTCGCGGCTGAAGATGTCGACCAGGGTCTCCATCGCCAGATAGGGGTGCACGGCTTCCGCGCCGTAGCCGGCCAGCACGGCGAAGTGGTGCACTTCGCGGGCCGTGCCGGTTTCCACCACCAGACCGGCGGTGGTGCGCAGGCCTTCACGCACCAGATGCTGGTGGATGGCGGACAACGCCAGCAGCGCGGGGATGGCCACTTGCGTGGCGCTCATGTTGCGGTCGCTGATGATCAGGATGTTGGCACCGCCCTTGATCTCGTCCACGGCGTGGGCGCACAGCGAGGCCAGCTTGGCTTCCACGCCCTGCTTGCCCCAGGACAGCGGGTAGGTGATGTCGATCGTCGAGCTCTTGAACTTGCCGTTGGTGCGCTTCTCGATATCACGCAGCCTTGCCATGCCTTCGAAGTCGAGCACGGGCTGCTGCAGCTCCAGGCGCATGGGCGGGTTGACCTGGTTGATGTCCAGCAGGTTGGGCTTGGGGCCCACGAACGACACCAGCGACATCACGATCGCTTCGCGGATCGGGTCGATGGGGGGGTTCGTCACCTGGGCGAACATCTGACGGAAGTAGTTGTACAGCGGCTTGTTCTTGTCGGACAGCACGGCCAGCGGGCTGTCGTTGCCCATGGAGCCAATGCCTTCCTCGCCCTTTTCGGCCATCGGGGTCAGCAGAAACTTGATGTCTTCCTGCGTGAAGCCGAAGGCTTGCTGGCGGTCCAGCAAGGACAGCTCGGTCTTGGCAGCGGGAGCCTTGAAGTCGGCGGGGATTTCCACCTCGTCGAGCTTGATGCGCAGGTTCTCGATCCACTGCTTGTAAGGCTTGGTGTTGACGACGTTGGCCTTGAGCTCTTCGTCTTCGATCATGCGACCCTGCTCCAGGTCGATCAGCAGCATCTTGCCGGGCTGCAGGCGCCACTTGCGCACGATCTTGCTATCGGGCACGGGCAGCACGCCGGCTTCGGAAGCCAGGATCACCATATCGTCATCGGTGATGCAGTAGCGCGAGGGGCGCAGGCCGTTGCGGTCCAGCGTGGCGCCGATCTGGCGGCCATCGGTGAACACGATGGAGGCGGGGCCGTCCCAGGGCTCGATCATCGCAGCGTGGTATTCATAGAAGGCGCGGCGGCGCTCGTCCATGGCTTCGTGCTGCTCCCAGGGCTCGGGAATCATCATCATCACGGCCTGGCTGATGGGGTAGCCGGCCATGGTCAGCAGTTCCAGGCAGTTGTCGAAGGTGGCGGTGTCGGACTGGCCGGCAAAGCTGATGGGATAGAGCTTTTGCAGGTCTTCGCCCAGCACGGGAGAGGCCATCACGCCTTCGCGCGCCAGCATCCAGTTGTAGTTGCCGCGCACGGTGTTGATTTCACCGTTGTGGGCCACATAGCGGTAGGGGTGAGCCAGAGGCCACTCGGGGAAGGTGTTGGTGGAGAAACGCTGGTGCACCAGACCGATGGCCGAGACGCAGCGCTCGTCTGCCAGGTCGCGGTAGTAAACGCCCACCTGGTCGGCCAGCAGCAGGCCCTTGTAGACCACGGTGCGGCTGCTCATGCTGGGAACGTAGTATTCCTTGCTGTGCTTGAGGCCCAGGTTCTGGATGGCGGCCGAGGCCGTCTTGCGGATCACGTACAGCTTGCGCTCCAGCGCATCCTGCACGATGACATCGGCACCACGGCCGATGAAGACCTGGCGCAGGATGGGTTCCTTTTCCTGCACGGTGGGCGACATGGGCATGTCGCGGTTCACCGGCACATCGCGCCAGCCCAGCAGCACCTGGCCTTCGGCCTTGATGGCGCGCTCCATCTCCTGCTGGCAAGCCAGGCGCGAGGCATGTTCCTTGGGCAGGAAGATCATGCCCACGCCATATTCGCCGGCGGGAGGCAGTGCCACGCCCTGCTTGGCCATTTCCTCGCGGTAGAGCTGATCGGGGATCTGGATCAGGATACCGGCGCCGTCACCCATCAGAGGGTCTGCGCCCACGGCACCGCGATGGTCGATGTTTTCGAGGATCTTCAGTGCCCCCAGCACGATGTCATGGCGCTTCTGACCCTTGATATGGGCCACAAAGCCCAGACCGCAGGCATCGTGTTCGTTGCTCTTGGAGTACAGACCGTGGTCCTGGAGATACTTGATCTCGGCAGCAGTCGTCATGGGGAATCCTCTTATATCAATCGCGGGGAACGCAAGATTACGACATGACATGAAGTTATGCAATAAGTTTTAATTAGGGTCAGATTCTAATTAATTCCCAACTTTTCTTATTTGCATTTAATTAGGGACATATAAAAATAGAACAAAGCAATCCAATAAAAACAAGGAGTTGGAAAAGCCGTCTAGTCTTCGTGCACCGAAGCTGTGCGTACTGCAGGCCTACCGGCCTTCTGCCGCTTCACTCGCCGCTCGGTTTTTTGTTGCAAATTTTCAATGAAATCGGGCTCACCCAGAGCCCAGCCACGCAGTGCGGCATGGCTGATCTGCGCCTGGGTATCGGCATCCAGACCGGCTTCCACAGCCCTTACATATGCCGCATCTCTGGCAAACGGCGTGTTGCCCAGGGCCCAGAAAAGCGCGTGCGGGCTGATGAGCGCATCGCTTTGCAGACCTGCGTTGTGCGCATAGCTGGACCAGGGCCAGTCCACCGCGCGCTGCACCAGCCCGTCGCGCACGGGATTGAGATCCATGGAGACCATGGTGGCCATCAGCCATTGCTCGGCCTGCAGCACGGTGCAGCGATAGCGCCCCTCCCACAAGGTACCGGTACGCCCGTGGCGGTTGTTGAAGTAACGCACATAGCTGCGCCCCACGGCCTGCATGAATTGGGGCACGCCCTGCTCGGTCCTGGGCGTCAGCAGCAGATGGAAGTGATTGGGCATGAGCACATAGGCATGCACATCGACCTCGAAGCGCCGCGCCATCTCGCGCATCAGATCCAGCATGACCAGGCGATCCTGCGCGTCCACAAAGATCTCGCCGCTGTTGTTGCCACGCTGGATGATGTGGTGCGGCATGTTTGCCAGCGTGAGACGGGGAAGACGGGCCATGGAGCGGACTTGGACAGGGGCGACAGGGAAGGCGTTTCGGTCATTATGAAGCGTCGCGCCAGGGCCGACGCGTCCTCAGGCGCCAGACATCACAGATGCATGCGGCCCGAAGCACTCAGCAACTGGCTGATGTGGCGCGTAGCGGCCAGCAACTGCGGCAGCAACCGCTCGCGCATCATCTGCTCGCTGGTGCGGTTGGCCTGTCCGCTGATGTTGAGCGCCGCCACCGTCTGGCCGCGCGCGTTGCGTATGGGGGCGGCAATCGAGATCAGGCCCTCCTCCAGCTCCTGATTGAGCAAGGCCCAGCCCTGCTCGCGCACGCGGGCGATCTCGGCATACAGCTCGTCGTCGCCGGTCAGCGTGTGTCGCGTGAAGGCGCGCTGCTCGCGCCGGGCCATCAGCGCCCGCAGCTCATCGGGGGGCAGCGCCGCCAGCAGCACCCGGCCCATGGATGTCCAGAAGGCAGGCAGTCGCGAGCCCACGCCCAGATTGGTACTCATGATCTTGTGCGTGTGCACGCGCAGAACATAGACCACGTCCAGGCCTTCGAGCACCGCGGCCGAGCATGACTCCTTGACCTCGTCCACCAGCGCCTCCATGGCCGGCTCGGCCAAATTCCACAGCGGCGTGGAGCTCAGATAGGCAAAGCCCAGATCCAGGATGCGCGGCGTGAGTGCGTAGTACTTGCCATCGCTGCGCACATAGCCCAGCGTCTGCAGCGTCAGCAGGATGCGCCTTGCACCGGCACGCGTCAGACCCGTGGCGGCAGCCACCTCGCTGAGCGTCTGCTCAGGCGCCCTGGCGCTGAACGAACGTATGACTTCCAGCCCCCTGGCAAAGGACTGCACATAGCTGTCACCGGGCTTGAGCGAGACCGCTTCGCCCTCGACCGGGGTTTTCCCTGATGTGGTTTTTACAGTCTCCATTTTCATCATCCTTTTCTACAATTCTTTTAGCGAACAAATGTTCTATATACGAACATTTTAGCGCCAATGGCGCAGATCTTTGTGTAGAAAATTGGAGACACCCATGATCAACAAGATCGCCGACTCGGTCGCTCAGGCCCTGTCCGGCATTCAAGACGGCTCCACCGTGCTCATCGGCGGCTTCGGCACCTCAGGCATCCCCGGCGAGCTGATCGACGGCCTGATCGCCCAGGGTGCACGCGAGCTCACCGTGGTCAACAACAACGCCGGCAATGGCGACACCGGCCTGGCCGCCCTGCTCAAGACCGGCCAGGTGCGCAAGATCATCTGCAGCTTCCCGCGCCAGGTGGACAGCTGGGTCTTCGACGAGCTGTACCGCAGCGGCAAGATCGAGCTCGAGCTGGTGGCCCAGGGCAATCTGGCCGAGCGCATGCGCGCCGCTGCTGCGGGCATAGGCGCTTTCTTCTGCCCCACGGCCTACGGCACCGAACTCGCCAAAGGCAAGGAAACGCGCGAAATCAACGGCAAGCACTATGTGCTGGAGCACCCCATTCATGGCGATGTGGCCCTGATCAAGGCCGAAAAAGGCGACCGCTGGGGCAATCTGACCTATCGCATGTCGGCGCGCAACTTCGGCCCCGTGATGGCTTCGGCCGCCAGGTTCACCGTTGCCACCGTGCATGACATCGTGGAGCTCGGCGAGCTTGACCCCGAATCCGTGGTCACCCCGGGCATCTATGTGAGCCAGGTGGTGAAGATCGAGCGCGTGGCCACCCAGGCCGGCGGCTTCAAGAAGGCGGCCTGAGCCAGCCAAGGTCCAGCAAGGAGATACAAGCGTGAGCTATCAAAAACGAAGCAAGGACGAACTGGCCCTGCGCGTGGCCCAGGACATTCATGACGGTGCCTATGTGAATCTGGGCATAGGCCAGCCCACCCTGGTGGCCAACCACATTCCCGCAGGACGCGAGATCGTGCTGCAAAGCGAGAACGGCATTCTGGGCATGGGCCCGGCACCGGCGGCCGGCTCCGAAGACTACGACCTGACCAATGCCGGCAAGCAGCCCGTGACCCTGCTGCCCGGCGGCAGCTATTTCCACCACGCCGACAGCTTCGCCATGATGCGCGGCGGCCACCTGGACATCTGCGTGCTCGGAGCCTTCCAGGTTTCGGCCACGGGCGACCTGGCCAACTGGAGCACCGGCGAGCCCGGCGCCATTCCCGCCGTGGGCGGAGCCATGGACCTGGCGATTGGCGCCAAGCAGACCTGGGTGATGATGGATCTGCTCACCAAAAAGGGCGAGAGCAAGGTCGTGGCCCAGTGCAGCTACCCGCTGACCGGCCTGGGCTGCGTCAAGCGCATCTATACCGATCTGTGCACCCTGGCATGCACACCCGAGGGGCTGCGCCTGATCGACAAGGTCGAAGGCCTGGAGCACGCCGAACTCGAACGCATCGTGGGCCTGCCCATCGCGGCCTGAACTTCAGGCCAATCCCGTCTGCACCAGAAGCTCAATTTTCATAACGGAGACATGCCATGAGCAACCAGAACCAAGCCTTTATCTGCGACGCCATCCGCACCCCCTTCGGTCGCTACGGCGGCGCGCTGTCCAGCGTGCGCACCGATGATCTGGGCGCACTGCCCATCAAGGCGCTGATGCAGCGCAACCCCGACGTGGACTGGACCGCCGTGGCCGATGTGCTCTATGGCTGTGCCAACCAGGCCGGCGAAGACAACCGCAACGTGGCGCGCATGTCGGCGCTGCTGGCCGGCCTGCCCATCGATGTGCCCGGCGCCACCATCAACCGCCTGTGCGGCTCGGGTCTGGACGCTGTCGGCACGGCCGCGCGCGCCATCAAGTCCGGCGAAGCCCGCCTGATGATCGCCGGCGGCGTGGAAAGCATGAGCCGCGCCCCCTTCGTCATGCCCAAGGCCGAGTCCGCCTTCAGCCGCAACAATGCCGTCTACGACACCACCATCGGCTGGCGCTTTGTCAACAAGCTGATGAAAGCCCAGTACGGCGTGGACTCCATGCCCGAGACCGCCGAAAACGTGGCCGATGATTTCGGAATCGAACGCGAAGCCCAGGACCGCATGGCCCTGGCCAGCCAGGAAAAGGCCGCGGCCGCCATTGCGGCCGGCCATCTGGCGCGCGAGATCGTGCCCGTCTCCATCGCCCAGAAAAAGGGCGATCCCATCGTCGTGAGCCAGGACGAGCACCCCCGCGCCACCACCATCGAGGCCTTGGCCAGGCTCAAGGGCGTGGTACGGCCTGACGGCACGGTCACAGCCGGCAACGCCAGCGGCGTCAACGACGGTGCCTGCGCACTGCTGCTGGCCAACGAGGAAGCAGCCAGCCAGTATGGTCTGGTGCCGCGCGCCCGTGTGGTCGGCATGGCCGTGGCCGGCGTCGCGCCGCGCATCATGGGCTTCGGCCCCGCTCCCGCCGTGCGCAAGGTGCTGACCCAGACAGGACTGACTCTTGAGCAGATGGATGTCATCGAGCTCAACGAAGCCTTTGCCGCACAAGGCCTGGCCGTGCTGCGCGACCTTGGCATTGCCGACGACGACCGCCGTGTCAACCAGTGGGGCGGCGCCATCGCCCTGGGTCACCCCCTGGGCGCATCGGGCGCCCGCCTGGCCACCACGGCCGTGAACCAGCTGCATGCCTTCGGCGGCCGCTATGCGCTGTGCACCATGTGCATAGGCGTGGGCCAGGGCATCGCCGTGGTGCTCGAACGCGTCTGATCCCGACTGCGGCAGGGACCGGCCAAGTCCGGCCTGCTGCCGCCCCCTGCCTCTTACACCAAAACAACGACCGCTGGAGTGCAGCTCTTTTCGGAGCTACGCCACCGCGGCAGCCCGCGCCCCGGCCACTGGCCGGCGGTGTCTTGCCTTTTTCCGGAGACCTAGATGTCCAATTCCCTTTCCCTGTCTCGCCGCCGCAGCCTGCAAACCCTGGCAGCAAGCGCCCTGTTTGCTCTGGGCGCTGCTCCCTCCATGGCCCAGACGCCCTATCCCAGCAAGCCCATCACCATGATCGTGCCCTTCTCGGCCGGCGGCACGACCGACATCCTGGCGCGCGTGGTGGGCCAGGCCCTGAGCACCGAACTGGGCCAGAGCATCATCATTGACAACCGCCCCGGCGCGGGCGGCAATATCGGCGGCCAGGCCGCAGCCCGTGCAGCTGGCGACGGCTACACCCTGTTCATGGGGACGGTGGGCACGCACGCCATCAACGAAGCCCTGTACAAGAAGATGCCCTTCGACCCGGTCAAGGACTTTGCTCCGCTGACCCGCGTCGCCAATGTGCCCAATCTGCTGGTGGCCCACCCCAGCCAGCCCTTCAAGACGGTCAAGGAAATGATGGCCTACGCCAAGGCCAATCCCGGCAAGCTGAATTTCGGCTCCTCGGGCTCGGGCAGTTCCATCCATCTGTCGGGCGAGCTGTTCAAGTCCATGACCTACCTGGACATGGTGCATGTGCCCTACAAGGGCAGCGCGCCGGCCATCACCGATCTGCTGGGCAACCAGATCGCCATCATGTTCGACAACATGCCCTCGGCCATCCAGCATGTGCGCTCGGGCAAGCTGCGCCCCATCGCCGTGACCACGGCCAAGCGCTCGCCCGAGCTGCCCGATGTGCCCACGGTCGCCGAAGCCGGCGTGCCCGGCTATGAAGCCACCTCCTGGTTCGGTCTCTTCGTGCCTGTCAAGACACCTGCCGACATCCAGCAAAAGCTGCATGCCGCCATTGCCAAGGTGCTCAAGGATCCCGCCGTGATCAAGAAGATCAACGACCAGGGCGGCGAAGTCGTGATCGACACCCAGGAAGGCTTTGCCAAGTTCATCGACGCCGAAGCCAAGAAGTGGGGCAAGGTCGTCAAGGACTCCGGCGCCAGCGTCTGATCCCCCCAGGTGCCGGCCTGTCCCGGCCGCCCCTGGCTCCAGAACCAGCACTGCCGGCGCATGCCGGCGGTTGCTGTTGCCCTCCCGGGCCCGCGCCTGTCTCAACCGCCCAGTTTTCCGTCTGAAAGTTATTGCCATGTCTTCCCAGAGCGCCTCCCTTACTGACCGCCCTCGCGTGTTGATCACCGGTGGCGGAGCCGGCATCGGCGCCGCCGCTGCCGAGCGCTGCCGCGCCGACGGCTACGAGCCCATCATCATCGACCGCGTGGTCGATCACGTTCCCGGCGGCATACAGGCCGACCTCAGCGATGCCGAGGACACGGCCCGCGCCCTGCGCCAGGCTCTGGAAACCGGCCCCATCACGCGCCTGATCAACAACGTCGGCGTGGTCGTACCCAACGACGCCGCCTCGCAGACCCTGGCCGAGTTCGACCTGGCCGTCTCGCTGAACTTGCGCTGCGCCTTCCAGTGCATGCAGGCCCTGCTGCCCGGCATGAAGCACGCGGGGTTCGGGCGCATCGTCAACATGTCCTCGCGCGCCGCGCTGGGCAAGGACTTGCGCACAGCCTACGCGGCCACCAAGGCCGGTCTGATCGGCATGACCCGCGTCTGGGCGCTGGAGCTTGGCCAATGGGGCATCACGGCCAACGCCATAGGCCCCGGCCCGATACGCACCGAGCTGTTCGACAAGGCCAATCCGCCCGACGCCCCGCGCACGCAGAAGATCATTGCTTCCGTACCTGTCAAGCGGGTGGGCACTCCCGAGGATGTGGCCCATGCCGTGTCTTACATGCTCGACGAGCGCAGCGGCTTTGTGACCGGACAGGTGCTCTATGTCTGCGGCGGCATGACCGTGGGCGTCGCCTCCGTGTAAGCGGCTCGATCCGAGCTGCTGCCCGGGCAAGCCAAGTCCCCAAGCCGCAGATGCATCACCCTCGTCCGGCGCGCACCCTGCAAGCCTTCGGGATCTGGATGCTTTTTAATTTTGATAGCTTAAAGCGCCTTCCCCAGAATGATTTCAATGTGTTTCATGCTTGAAACCATTTATGGAAAGGCGACAGAAGCTCTCAATAAGAGAGTCCTCTTGCTTGCCATCTCGACGCGCACAGGCCGCGCCTTTGCTGGCCCTCAGGTATAGCGCTTGGCGCGCAGATTGTTCTTCATCTGCTCCAGCGCCGGCTGCAGTGCCGGCCCGATGCGCAAAGCCACACAGGTCGCCAGCACATCAATGATGAGCAGGTGCAGCAGCCGCGAGACCATGGGACTGTAGCGGTCGTAGCCTTCGGGATGATCGGCAGCCAGATGCACCTGGCAAGCGGAGGCAAGAGGTGAGCCGCTGGCCGTGATGGCGATGGTGGTGGCTCCGTTCTTGCGGGCGATATCTGCGGCATCCATCAGATCTCGCGTACGGCCGGAGTTCGAGATGATGACCACGCAGTCCCCCGGCCCCAGCAAGGTAGCGCTCATGACCTGCATATGGCCATCGCTGGTGGCCAGACTGGTCACACCGAGGCGGAAAAACTTGTGCTGGGCATCCAGCGCCACGATGCCCGAGTTCCCGGCGCCGTAAAACTCGATGCGCTTGCCGGTCTGCCAGGTCGCTGCAATTGCCTGCGCAGCCTGCTCTATGGCCGCCGTGCTGGCCGCATTGCGGTACTGCAGAAAAGCGGCAACCGCGTTGTCCACCACCTTGACCATGACATCGCTGGTCTTGTCATCGCTGTCCACACTGCGATGGATGAAGGGCACGCCTTCGCTGACGCTGCCCGCGAGCTTGAGCTTGAAGTCCGCCAGGCCGTCATAACCCATGCTGCGGCAAAAGCGCACCACCGTGGGTTTGCTGACATGCGCCCGCACTGCCAGCTCTCGCACCGGCAGATGCGCGAAGGCCCGCGGATCGGCCAGTACCAAGCGTGCAACACGCTGCTCTGCAGGCGCCAGGGACGGAAGGGAGGCAGTAATCCGATCAAGCATATTGGCGCAGATGAGGTGGAGGCAATGAATGAGTGCAGAAAAAAGCGAGCATAAGACCGAAGCGCCTCATGCCTCGCAAAATGGCAGCAAAACTTGAATATTTCCGCAAATAAATAGGCAAGCGCAAATATTCAGCAGGGTTTGCCTTGATACATCATCAAACAGAGTGGCGGCAGCCTCGTTTTCAATCTGGGATTCACGCTCTACACTTGCTGGTTAGTTTGAAACACAGCAAAGGATGGACATGAATCAGTTGGAGGCGCTCAAGCAATTCACGACCGTGGTCGCGGACACCGGTGATTTTCATCAATTGGCGCAGTTTCAACCGCAAGATGCCACCACCAATCCATCCCTGATTCTCAAAGCGGTTCAAAAGACCGAATATGCGCCCCTGATGCGCGCCACCGTGGCGCAATTCAAAGACAGAGGGCTGGACGAAATCATGGACCGAACGCTGGTGCGCTTCGGCTGCGAGATTCTGAACACCATACCCGGTCGTGTCTCTACCGAGGTCGATGCCCGCCTGTCTTTCGACACCGTGGCCACGGTCACGCGCGCCGAGCGACTGATCGAGCTGTATCAGGCCGCAGGCATCCACACCGAGCGCGTGCTCATCAAGATCGCCGCCACCTGGGAAGGGATTGAAGCGGCCCGCATTCTCGAGCAGCGCGGCATTCACACCAATCTGACGCTGCTGTTCTCCTTCTGCCAGGCCGTTGCCTGCGGCCAGGCCAAGGTCCAGCTGATCTCGCCCTTTGTGGGCCGCATCTACGACTGGTACAAAAAGCAGGCCGGCACGCAATGGGATGAGGCCGCCATGGCCGGCGCCAATGATCCGGGCGTGCGCTCCGTACAGAAAATTTACGACTATTACAAACATTTCGATGTTTCCACCGAGGTCATGGGTGCAAGCTTTCGTAATACCGGCCAGATTCTAGCTCTGGCGGGCTGCGATCTGCTTACCATTGCACCTGAGCTGCTGGCCCAGCTCCGCGCACAGCAGGACGACGCCATGCCTTTGACCCGCGCCCTGGACCCGGACAAGGCCAGAGCCCAGCCGCAGGAACGCGTTCTATATGACCAGGCCTCGTTTCGCTTTGCGCTGAACGAAGATGCCATGGCCACCGAAAAGCTGGCCGAGGGCATTCGCGCTTTCACCGCGGACACCCTGAAGCTGGAAGCATTGATGCAGCAAGCGGCTGCAGATTGACGGAAATTTCCTTTGACACTTCTTTGTCACGAGCTGCCTGCCTGGCAGGCTTTGCAAACCCATTACCGGTCGCAGATCCAGCATCTGGATTTGCGCCAGGCTTTTGCACAAGACCCACAACGTCTTGACGCCCTGAGCATGCAGGCGCCACATGTCTTCGCCGATCTGTCGAAGAACCTCTGGACTGGCGAGACCGAGGCCTTGCTGAGACAGCTTGCGGCCGAGAGCGGGCTCGCGGGCAAGCGCGATGCCATGCTGGCCGGCGCAGCCATCAATACCAGCGAGCAGCGCAGCGCGATGCACTGGCTGCTGCGCACTCCTGCAAACGGCGGGCAGCTCGCCCAGTCCCCCGTGCTTCGGTCCTGGCCCCAGGACATGCATTCGGCACTGCGTGAAGTTCACGACACGCAGGATCGAATGCTCGCCCTGGCCGATCAGATCAGGGGCAGCCAACAGATCACCGATATCGTCAATATCGGCATCGGCGGCTCGCACCTGGGTCCGGAAGTCGTGGTCAATGCCCTTGAGGACTGGATAGACCAGGACAAGAACTTTCACTTTGTATCCAACGTGGACGGCCATGAACTGGGACATGTGCTGCGCCGGGTCCAACCGGAAAGCACGCTGTTTCTGATTGCCTCCAAATCCTTCACCACGGCCGAGACCATGCTAAATGCTCGCTCGGCCAGGCAGTGGTTTCTCGATCATGGCGGCAGCGAAGATCCGCAGGCCCCATGCTCGATCGACCGACACTTCGTGGCCCTCACCACCAATACACAGGCGGCCGCAGAGTTCGGCATACAGCGCACTCTGGGCTTCTGGGACTGGGTAGGCGGACGCTTTTCGCTGTGGTCCGCCATCGGCTTGCCTATCGCCATCGCCATAGGCTCGGCGCAATTCAGGGCGCTACTGGGCGGCGCGCACGCGATGGACGCCCACTTTTTCACAGCCCCTCTGGAGAGCAATCTCCCGGTGCGCCTGGGACTGCTGGACGTCTGGTATCGCAATTTCTGCCAGTTTTCCAGCCGCTGCATTGCACCTTACAGCCATGGACTGCGCCGCCTGACGGCCTATCTGCAGCAACTGGAGATGGAGAGCAATGGCAAAAGCATCAACAAGAATGGCGTTCGGCTCACAGCTCCCACGGCACCGGTGATCTGGGGCGAGCCCGGCACCAATGGGCAACATGCTTTTTTCCAGATGCTGCACCAGGGGCAGGATGTCATACCGGTCGAATTCATTGCCCTGCGCGACGGGGGCAAATACCTGGGAGAGCACCATCAAAGCCTGGTGGTCAACGCGATTGCCCAGGCCCAGGCGCTGATGGTGGGGCGCTGCGGCGAAGGTCTGGAAAAAGACTGCGACGGCAATCGCCCCAGCAGTTTCTTGATGCTTGAAAGACTGGATCCAGCCTCTCTGGGTGCCTTGATTGCGCTGTATGAACATCGCATTTTTGTCTCTGGCGCCATCTGGGACATCAACAGCTTCGACCAGTGGGGTGTGGAACTGGGCAAGAAGCTGGCAAAGCAGCTTCATGCCCGCCAGAACCACAATGACTGGGAAGGAGTGGACGCGTCAACGCAGGAGCTGATGAAGCGCCTGATGGAAGGTCACTGAGCATCACAAGCAGCGGGCCCGGCAGAGTTCATGCTTCAAGCCTGCTCAGACCGCGCTGGTTTGCTGCAAATGGGGATAGCGCACGCCAGCCAGACCTTCCAGTCCAAACTCGGCGAGGAGCTGACGCAGGCGTTGCGCCGCACTGCGCTTTTTCTGTCCCGTATAACGGGCCACAATCAATTCGTTTTTCATGCTGTGCTCCCAGCCCACCAGCTCGGTGACCGTGACCTGGTAGCCGCAAGCCTCCAGATACAGACAGCGCAGCACATTGGTAATCTGACTGCCCATCTCGCGAGTGTGGATCGGGTGACGCCACAACTCGGCCAGCGGAGTGCGCGCCAGGCTCATGGCCTTGGTCTGGCGCAGGCATGCAGCCACTTCGGCCTGGCAGCAAGGCACCAGCACCATGGCCTTGGCCTGCTTTTCCAACCCGAAGGCTATCGCATCATCAGTCGCCGTATCGCAGGCGTGCAAGGCCGTGACCACGTCAAACTGCGAAGGCATGAAGTCTGCTCGCGTGGACTCGGCCACCGACATATTGAGAAACTCCATGCGCTCGAAGCCAAGTTCAGCCGCAAGCTTCTGAGATGCCTCGACCAGCGGCGCCCGCGTCTCGATACCGAAAATCCGGCCCTGAGCCAAGGCCTTGAAATACAGGTCGTAAAGAATGAACCCCAGATAGGACTTGCCCGCACCATGGTCAGCCAATGTCACGGCATGCCCATCCTTGGACAGCTCGGCAAGCAAAGGCTCGATGAACTGATAGAGGTGATAGACCTGCTTGAGCTTGCGGCGCGAATCCTGATTGAGCTTTCCCTCGCGCGTCAGAATATGCAGGGCCTTGAGCAACTCAAGGCTCTGGCCGGGCTTGAGCCCCAGTTGCTCGGCGATATCAAGTGCCCCTGCTTTGGCGGGCTTTTGCAGGCTCTGCTTTTTATCGGTCTTGCCCATCACTTCTCTGCCTTCGTCTGACCATGGCCGGTCACGGGGCAGCGAGCCCCGACATCCAGGTCCAGCCAGCCTTCGATGCCGATCTTTTCCAGCGTTTCCATATTGCGCTCGTATATCGTTTCGGCTTCCGGAAACACCTCCACAGCCTTGTCGATGCTGTCTTCGCGCAGCAAGTGCAATATGGGATAGGGAGCACGATTGGTGCAGTTGGTAACGTCGTCCACATCCGTGCCCTCAAACTGAAATTGAGGATGAAACGAGGCGACCTGCAAAATACCACCCAGATCCAGCTCCTCGATCATGGCATCCGCCACTTCAAGAAAGTCATTGAAGTCCAGAAAATCCTGCAGGGCATGGGGCAGTATCAGCAGTGTGGTGTCGCGTTTTTCTGCGTTGGCTTCGGCCAGGGCTTCAAGCTCGCGATGCAGGGCCTCGGCAACCGCCTCTGCATCGGTCGCATCGCTGACGGCATAGTGGATCTGAGCCTTGACATGCACGCCTTTGGCGAAAGGGCATAGGTTGAGACCTATCACGGCCTTTTCCAGCCAGCGCACGGTATCCGCAATCACAAGCTCCGGCGGGAAAGCCTGATCGGCGATGGTTGAAGTTTCGGTCATGACAGGGCCCTCCAAAATGCAAACGGGGGCCATCGCCCCCAAAGAATGCGCACTGGGCGGGAAATATTCCGGCTCTAGATACACAGAACCGCTATTTTAGCGATCCGGCCTGTGCCATGCTCGCCACTGGCAGCAAGACCGTTGGCGAGCTTCCTTCAGGCCTCGCCCAGCAGCCTAAGCCCGGTGATGCGCTCATGCTCGCGCGCCGCATAACGATCCGTCATACCCGCAATGAAGTCTGCCACCACTCGCGCACGTTCATGCAGGGTAGTGACGATATGGGCACGCTGAACAAAGCGCGGCTTCATGCGTTCAGGCTCCACCATATAAGCGGCAAACAGCTCTTTCACAACTTGCTGGGCACTGTTCATGGTCTGCATGACTTGAGGGTGCCGATAGAGCTGCCTGAACAAGAACTGCTTTAGCACCAGGGACTGCGCTTTCATCTCTTCGCTGAAACCGATCAGCGTCCGATCATGCTGACGAACCTCCTGCACCGAGCGCACAGCCGCCTGCTCAATACCGGCCTGTGAGTGATGGATGACATCATAGACCTGGTCGCTGAGCATGCGGCGAATGCTCTCATAGAGCAGCTTGCGCTGAGCATCCGGCAGAGCCAGATCGGGCCAATCCGCCAATGTCGAGGCGTAATAGCGGGCAAACAAAGGCACGGCTTCACGCAGCTGGGCCATGGTGATCAGACCCGATCGAACGCCGTCGTCCACATCGTGGGCGTTATAGGCAATCGCATCCGCCAGATTGCATAGCTGTGCCTCCAGAGAAGGCTGAGTGCCATCCAGAAAACGCAGAGCCACGCCGCCGGGCTCACGTGCATTCAGCAATTGCGCATTGCTGAGCGAGCAATGCTTGAGAATTCCCTCGCGCGTTTCAAAAGTCAGGTTCAGACCGTCAAAGGCAGGATAACGTTCCTCCAACCTGTCCACTACACGCAGACTTTGCAGATTGTGCTCAAAACCGCCATGAGGCTTCATGCACTCATTGAGCGCGTCTTGCCCCGCATGTCCAAAAGGTGTGTGCCCCAGATCATGCGCCAGACAGATGGCTTCAACCAGGTCTTCATCCAGCCGCAAAGAACGCGCGATGGAGCGCCCCAGCTGCGCCACTTCCAGAGAATGCGTGAGCCGGGTTCGGAACAGATCGCCCTCATGATTCACAAAGACCTGGGTCTTGTAAACCAGTCGCCTGAAGGCCGAGGAGTGAACAATGCGATCCCGATCGCGCTGAAAGTCGCTGCGCGTGGGAGCCTGGGGCTCAGCAAAGCGACGCCCGCGGCTTTGCTGGGGATGGCAGGCGTAGGAAGCCAGAGCGGTCATGCAAATCGCCTCAACAACTCGATGCAATGACTCTAACAGCTATGGGCTCGCTTCCCCCAGTGTCTGCTCACATAGCGCCACCCATCAAGCGCAGCAACTCTCGATCACTTCACGCACCAGCGCGTCGGGGGCCGACCTCATCACTGCCTTGCCGGGACCATCGATCAGCACAAAGCGGATTTCACCTGCTTCGGATTTCTTGTCGACCCGCATCAGTTCCAGATAGCGACCAGCATTGTCCTGGGCATCGATGACCGCTGCGCGCACCGGCAAGCCCGCTCGCTCAATCAGCTTGCGCAGACGCGAGACAAAGCTCGCCTCCACCAGGCCAAGACGTTGGGACAGCTCCGCCGCCATCACCATGCCTGCCGCCACACCTTCACCGTGCAGCCAGTTGCCGTAGCCCATGCCGGCCTCGATCGCATGACCGAAGGTATGACCAAAATTGAGAATCGCGCGTAGACCCGCTTCCTTCTCGTCCTGCCCCACGACCCAGGCCTTGATCTCCACACTTCGCTTGACGGCATGGGCGAGCATGTCGCGATCGCGGCGCAGCAGGCCATCCATGTTCTGCTCAAGCCAGTCGAAGAACTGCATATCGGCAATAGGGCCGTATTTGATGATTTCCCCCAGACCTGCGCTCAACTCGCGCTCTGGCAGGGTATCCAGCGTAGCAAGATCGCAGAGCACCAGCTGCGGCTGGTAGAAGGCCCCAATCATGTTCTTGCCCAGCGGGTGGTTGATGGCAGTCTTGCCCCCCACCGAGGAATCGACCTGGGACAGCAGCGTGGTCGGCACCTGCACAAAAGGCACGCCACGCATATAGCTGGCGGCAGCAAAGCCCGTCATATCCCCCACAACACCGCCGCCCAGTGCAAACAGCACCGTCTTGCGGTCACAACCATGCTGCAGCAGGGCATCAAAAATCAGGTTCAGAGTCTGCCAGTCTTTATGCGCCTCGCCATCGGGCAACACCACCTCGTGAACCTGGGCGTATTGACCGCTCAAGGCCTGCTTGAGCGCAGACAGATAAAGCGGGGCCACGACATCATTCGTCACGACCAGAGCCGCCGCCGCCTTGGGCAATGCCTGCCAAGTGGAGCTCTGGGCCAGCAAGCCCTCTGCAATCACGATGGGATAGCTGCGCTCTCCCAGATCAATATGCACCGTTTCCACGTTCAACCTCTCTCAAAATACATAGCAGGAACCACACGCAGTGTATTGACCAACAAGCTTTTCAGCGCAATCAGGAATGCTGACCGAGTTCAATCTGCATGGCCACTCGCTGGGCCACCTGCGTGGCGGACAGGCCGCTGCCCGCCACCACAAAATCCGCAACCTCCTTGTAGAGCGGATCTCTGATGGCATGCAAATCCAGCAAGCGCTGCAAAGGATTGTCCACTTGCAGCAAGGGACGCTGAGTATCCCGCTGCAGGCGCTTGGCAATCTCATGCGGTGATGCACTCAGATAGACCACCTGTGCATGCTCGGCCAGCTCCTGCCGGTTTTCAGCCTTCAGCACGGCACCGCCACCTGTGGCAACCACCGCTTTCTCAGGTCGCGCCAGCAACGCTGCCAGCACCTCCTGCTCTACATCCCTGAATCTGGACTCGCCTTCCTTGGCAAAAAAATCGCGAATCGTGCAGCCGATATGCTCTTCGATGGCCACGTCCACATCCACAAAAGGCATAGACCAACGCTTGGCCAAATAGCGTCCGATGGTGGATTTGCCGGAGCCTGGCAAACCCACAAGGGCAATATGAAATTTCTTTAGAACAGTCATCGCGTTACCGTCATCCGCCAATCTGGCCAGCCCATGATTCTCGCAGCCCGCAGATATTACAAATGAAAAGGCCCGCATCAACTCGTGCGGGCCCTATGTAAAAACTGATAACAGTTATTTGCTGGTGCTGCGCGCCTGGCTCAGCATCTTGGGAGTGATGAAAACCAGCATTTCACGCTTGCTCGAAGCCTTGGTGTTGCTACGGAACAAATGCCCCAACACAGGCAGATCTCCGAACAGCGGTACCTTGTTGAGCTGGTTGGTTTCCTCCAGTTCAAAGATACCGCCAATCACGACCGTGCCGCCATTCTCGACCAACACCTGGGTCTTGACATGCTTGGTATCAATGGCGACGCCCTGAGTCGTGGTCTCACCGCGGCTGTCCTTGTTCACATCCAGATCCAGAATGATGTCGCCTTCAGGGGTAATTTGCGGAGTCACTTCCAGCTTCAGCACGGCCTTCTTGAACGAGATGGTCGTGGCGCCATTCGGCGCAGTCACGGAGTATGGGTATTCCGTGCCTTGCTCGATCAATGCCTTGTTCTGGTCTGCCGTCACCAGGCGGGGGTTGGAGATGATCTTGCCATCACCTTCTGCTTCCAAAGCAGACAGCTCCAGGGACAGGAAACGCGTCATCGAGCTATTGAAGACAGAGAATGCGACCTGCCCCACAGTGTTGACTCCCGAAACACTGGCTGGCAAATTGACAAAATTGCCACTGGGGAACTTGGAGCTTGATCCTGATCCGCTGTCAGGCAGGAACTGAGACGATGTCATGGAGGCATTGCTGCCAACAGCCCCTCCGCCAAACTTCACACCCAGCGAACGGCCAAAGGTATCGCGTGCCTCCACAATGCGGGCCTCGATCATGACCTGGCGCACCGGCACATCCAGCGTTGCCAGCAAAGCCTTCATTTCTTCCAGTTTGGTCGGCGTATCCGTCACAAACAGCTGATTGGTGCGTGGCTCGGAAATAGCGGAGCCGCGCGATGACAGAAAGCGCGTGCTGGACCCTGTACCGCCTGCACCGCCGCCGCCTGTCGAAGTCGTGATCTGCTGCAGGATGTCCGCCGCCTTTGCATAGTTGAGCTGGAAGCCTTGCGTGCGCAAAGGCTCCAGCTTCTGGATTTCCATGGCCGCTTCGTAGTCACGCTTGGTACGCGCGTCAATCTCGTCCTTGGGAGCGATCCAGAGCACGGAGCCGGACTTGCGCATGCCCAGCCCCTTGGCATCCATGATGATCTGAAGAGCCTGGTCCCAAGGCACATCCTTCAGACGCAGAGTCAAGGCACCTGTCACCGTATCCGAGGTGACGATATTGAAGTTGGTGAAGTCCGCGATGACCTGCAGCAAAGAGCGCACTTCAATATTCTGGAAATTGAGCGACAGCTTTTCGCCGCTGTAGCCCGGGCCTTGCGTCAACTTGCTGGTGTCGACCTTTTTCTGGCGCACTTCCACCACGAACTGATTGTCGCTCTGGTATGCGCTGTGCTCCCAATCACCCACAGGGTCAATGCGCATCCGAACACGATCGCCTTGCTGAGTGGTCGATATCGTTTGCACAGGCGTACCGAAATCCCCCACATCCAGCTTCTTGCGCAAATTTTCAGGCAGGGCTGTACGCAGGAAGTCCACCGTCAGGCCCTTGCCCTCCTGCCGCAGATCCACCCCCACCTGGCTGCTGCCAAGGCTGACTACAACCCGGCCGGAGCCATCGCTACCACGGCGAAAGTCGATACCGCGAATCGGAGCGGCATCAGAGGCTGCCGTCTTGTTCTCGAACACCGGAGCCATGACAGGAGCCGCAGCTGCAGCGGTTGTCGCTGCACCTGCGGGATCAAGCAAGATCAGCAAAGATTTGCCCTGGCGCTGCAAGCGATAGGTCGTAGCCGTCTTCAGATTCAATACCAGGCGTGAGCGACCCGATGCTTCCACCAGATTTGCCGAGCGCAGATTGCCCTGATTGAATTCAAGCGACGACTTGCCCGAGCCATTGCTCACACCCGGAAAATCCAGAGCGATACGCGCCGGAGACTGAACCACGAATCCGGTCGGGTCAGCAGCCAGCGGTTCGGACAGCTCGACACGGACAACCTCGGAGCCTGACTGCAAAGCGCCTGTAACAGCCTCAATGCGGGCTTGCGCCCAAGCTGCCGAAGAAAGCAAAAGGCCGCTCAGGGTCAGACCCCAACGGGCCTTCGCCATAGTGCTGCGATTAATACCCATCATTTGCCGACCTCCTGCAACTCCAAAGTGCTTGTTCTTTCAATCCAGTCACCACCGCCATCCTGGACAATTTCTCTTAGCTGGATGGAGTTTTCCGTAATCTTGGTGATCTTTCCGTAGTTCTGCCCCAGATAGTTGCCGACACGTACCTGATAGAGCAGGCCGCCGACTTTGACCAAGGCCGTGGGCACGTTCTTTTTGTCGAGACTGCCCACCATGGTCATGGTGTCCAGCGGCTCGGCCTCCAGCGGCTCCTTGCGGCGACTCAGCTCTGGCGTGAGCAACGCCGTGCTGATGTTGGATTGCGCAGACTCCTTGCGCAGCACCTGGATCAGCTTGAGCGGATTGAAGGGATCCATGCCATCAGCCCCTGTATAGGCCTGGGGCTTGAAAGGCTTGGGCTCCTCCAGAGGAGTCACGCGAGGCTTGGCATTGGCACGCTCCTGGGCCATCCACTCACGCAGTTGCTCCTCCTCGGAGGAGGTGCAACCCGCCAGCAAAGCACTGCTCATCAGGACCAGCCAGACAGGGCTCAAGAATGCTCTGCTCATTTCTTCCCCTTGGCCGCGTCACGCTGCGCCTTGACTTCGTCCGCATCCAGATATCGGAACGTCCGTGCCGTGGCATCCATGGACAGCACATCCGTGTCCTTGCCGCCCGGGGCGATGGACAGATTGTTCAAGGTCACGATACGGGACAGGAAAGCGATATCCGAGGCAAAAGCACCGATGTCGTGATAGCGCCCCGTCACCTTCAGGGTGATTGGCAGCTCGGCGTAGTACTCCTTGGTCACCATGGCGCCAGGGCGGAATACTTCAAACTGCAGGCTACGTCCCAAGCCGGCCTGGTTGATATCTGAAAGCAGAGCAGCCATCTCCGCCTTGCTGGGCAGTTGCTTTTCCAGCTGCGTCACATACTGCTGCACCTGCTCGCGCTGCTTCTTCAAGCCTTCCAGGCTCACTGCCTTGACCATTTTCCTGGAATAGTCTTCGCGCAGAGTCACCTCGGTCGCACGCTCGGCGTCGAGCTCTGCTTCGTAATCCTTCAGAACGACGAACCACAGCAAGGCTGCGACAGCGACTGCAACGGCAACATACAGCAGTGCCTTGGGCAAGGCTGGCCAGACCGAAGGGTCATTGGGATCCAGATTCCGGAATTGGCGCTGAATTCTCTCTTGCAGCGCAGCGAAATCGATGTCCAGAGATTTCTTCTTTTTTGCCATCACTGCGCCTTCACAGAAGAGCTTGCAGCAAGCAGATTCTTCTCCGCATCGCTGGCCCTGGTCAGATTGAAGCGCAATGTGAATGCAGCTGCACGGCGCTTATCCTTGGCAGTCACATCAACCGTCTTGGCCACAATTTCCATCAGCTCCGGCTTGGAGAACCAGGGCGAGCCATCCGTAAGATTGCGCAGCATCTCGGAAATACGTTCATTCGACTGCGCAGTTCCCTGCATGGTCACCGACAGGCCTTCTTGCTTGATGCTGCTGATGTAGACACCGTCCGGCAGTTGCTTGACCAGCTCATTGAGCATGTACACCGGCAGGTTGCGGTCGGACTGGAGATCCTCCACCGCCTTCTGCCGTGCACGCAGAGCGGTGATTTCGGCCTCAAGACCCTCGATTTCCTTGATCTGTGTTTCCAGGACCTTGATTTCGGAGCGCAGCAGATTGTTCTTGTTCTGCTGGCCCTCGATCATCATCTGGAAGTACCAGTAAATCAGTGCTGCGATCAGCAGTCCACCCAGTGCGCCCAGCACCATATTGACCTGAAACGCTTCTTTACGGCGCTTCTTGGCCGCCTCGCGGTGCGGCAAAAGGTTAATCAGTATCACTCTTGAAACCTCCGCATGGCCAAACCGCAAGAGGTCAGATAGGACGGCGCTTCACGAGCCATCTTCTTCAGACGCACGCCGCTGCCAATTTCCATGCCTTCGAAGGGATTGGCAAGACTGCAGGCACATCCAGTCTGCTGGCTGACGGCATCCACCAACCCCGGCAAGGACGACGATCCACCTGCCAGCAACACATGGTCGACGCGGTTGTAGGGAGTACTCGTGAAGAAGAACTGCAACGCTCGCGCCACTTCCTGGGTCAGGCTTTGCACAAAGGGCTTGAGCACACCAGCCGCGTAGTCGTCCGGCAATTCGCCGCTGCGCTTCTTGGCCTCCGCCTCTTCCGGAGAAAAACCGTACTGGCGTGCAATCAACTGGGTAAGCTGTGCACCGCCAAAGGCCTGATCACGCTCATACAGCACCTCGTCATTGCGAAGCACCTGCATGCTGGTAGTCATTGCGCCCACCTCGAATAGCGCCACGACAGCGTCACGCCCGGCATTGGGCAAACGCGACACCAGACGCGTTGCCGCCATTCGGGCGGCGTAGGGCTCGATATCGATCACCATGGGCTTGAGACCGGCAGCCTCGGCCAGGCCCTGGCGGTCCTGCACTTTTTCCTTGCGCGATGCAGCAATCAGCACATCCACATCGCCAGGCGACACCAGCGACGGGCCTATGACACAGAAATCCAGGCTCACCTCATCGAGCGAGAACGGAATGTATTGATTGGCTTCGGACTCGACCTGAACTTCCATTTCCAGCTCGGTCAAGCCGGCTGGCAAGGTGATCTTCTTGGTAATCACAGCAGCAGCTGGCAACGCCATGGCCACTTGCTTTGTACGCGTTCCGCTTTTCTTGACCAGCCGGCGCACGGCCTCCGCCACCTCATCAAATTTCTCAATATTGCCGTCGGTGATCCAGCCTTTTTCAAGAGGCTCAATCGCACAACGCTCCAGTTGCCACTCGCCGGATTTGCTTTTGGCCAGCTCGACCAGCTTCACGCTGGAGGAGCTGACATCAATGCCAAGCAAAGGTGCAGGCTGACGGCTGAATAAAGAACTCAGAGCAATCAACATGCCCCCCCAAGTTTGTAAGAATGGAAACAAAAGCCAGCAATACCCCGGAATCCTAGCAGCAAGCTATAGCAGCACATGCTTTGCTGCAGCGCTTTTCACCGTATTTCGTGGTCAAAAAAAGACAAACTTGTGTAACGTCAAACCGCAAGAACCTCAGCCCTTGCGCATACTGGTGCTTACCCTGTGATTTAGGATTCAATCAAAGCGCGGCCCCACCCCGGCCGCCACGATGCTTTTCCGGGCGGCATTTCTATAATGTCCTACCCCTTGCCAATACTGCGAAATGCCGCCATCAGAACATTCTGCTCACCAGGCACCTGCGCCTGGATCTCAAACTCCCAAAAAACGCATGCACTGGCTGCCGCGCTCCATTTTCTGGCTGATCGGAATTGCCGTCGCCGCTGCCCTGGCCGTTTTGCTGGCCGTGGCCGTGGCGCTGGCCATGGCTTACCCCAATCTTCCAGACGTCTCCGAACTTGCAGACTACCGCCCCAAGCTACCGCTGCGGGTCTACTCCAGCGAAGGCGCTCTGCTGGGAGAGTTTGGGGAGGAACGTCGCACCCTGACGCCCATCAACGAGATCCCCAAGGTCATGACGGATGCCGTGCTGGCCATCGAAGACACCCGCTTCTTCGAGCATGGCGGCGTGGACTACAAGGGCATGCTGCGTGCTGCGCTGGCCAACCTGGGCAAGGTCAAGAGCCAGGGCGCCTCCACAATCACCATGCAGGTTGCACGCAATGTCTACCTCTCTTCCGAGAAGACCTATACCCGCAAGATCTACGAAATCCTGCTGACCTTCAAGCTTGAGCACTTGCTCACCAAGGAGCAGATCCTCGAGATTTACATGAACCAGATTTTCCTTGGCAACCGTGCCTATGGCTTTGCAGCAGCCTGTGAAGCCTATTTCGGCCATCCGCTCAAGGACATCACGGTGGCCGAAGCCGCCATGCTGGCCGGCCTGCCCAAGGCTCCATCGGCCTACAACCCGATCAGCAACCCCAAGCGCGCCCGCATCCGCCAGCTCTACATCATCGAGCGCATGGAGGAAAACGGTTTCATCACCGCAGAGCAGGCCAAGCAGGCCCGCGAAGAGCCGCTCAAGCTGCGTACTGCCGCCAATTCGACCCGTGTACATGCAGAGTACGTGGCTGAAATGGCCCGTCAACTGATCTTTGCCCAATACGGCAGCGACGCCTATACCCGCGGCCTGAACGTCTACACCACCCTCAATGCCGGTGAACAGGAGGCTGCCTACAAGGCTTTGCGCGAAGGCATCATGAACTACGAACGCCGCCAGAAGTACCGCGGCCCCGAGAAGTTCATCACTCTGCCAGTCAACGCTCAGGAGCTGGAAGACGCCATCGACGATGCCCTGGCCAACCATCCCGACAACGGCGATGTGGTTGCGGCCGTGGTGCTGGAAGCCTCGCCGCGCAAAATTGTCGCGGCCCGTGCGGACGGTACCCATTTCGAGATCACGGGCGACAACCTCAAGCCCGCCGAATCTGGTCTCAGCCCCAAGGCACCGCCCAATATCAAGATCCGCCCCGGTGCCGTGATCCGCGCCATCAAGAACGCCAAGGGTGCCTGGGAAATCACCCAGCTGCCCGAAGTCGAAGGCGCTTTTGTGGCCATGTCCACGCAAACCGGCGCCATCCGCGCGCTGATCGGTGGCTTCGACTTCGAAAAGAACAAGTTCAACCACGTGACCCAGGCCTGGCGCCAGCCCGGCTCCAGCTTCAAGCCATTCATCTACTCGGCGGCGCTGGAGCACGGCTTCTCGCCCTCCACCATGATCAATGACGCACCGATCTTCTTCAGTGCGGCAACCACCGGTGGTCAGCCCTGGGAGCCCAAGAACTACGACGGCCGCTACGACGGTCCCATGACCATGCGCACGGGCTTGAACAAGTCCAAGAACATGATCTCCATCCGGTTGCTGCAGGCCATCGGCCCCAAGACCGGGCAGGAATGGGCGACGCGCTTCGGCTTTGAAGCCGCCAAACAGCCCGCTTACCTGACCATGGCTTTGGGCGCCGGTTCCGTCACGCCGCTGCAGATGGCGGGAGCCTATTCGGTGTTTGCCAACGGCGGCCATCGCATCAACCCCTGGCTGATTGCCCGAGTGACAGACCACAAGGGTCGCATCCTCTCCGAGTTCACCCCACCAGCGGTGAAGGAGCTGCCCCAGGCCATCCCCGAGCGCAATGCCTTCCTCACCGGCACCCTGCTCAATGATGTGGCACGCGTGGGCACGGCTGCACGTGCCCAGGCCACACTCAAGCGCCCCGACCTGTATGGCAAGACCGGCACCACCAATGACTCGGTGGACGCCTGGTTTGCCGGCTACCAGCCCAGCATTGCCGCTGTCTCCTGGATTGGCTACGACACCCCGCGCAACCTGGGTTCGCGCGAAACAGGTGGCGGCCTGAGCCTGCCCATCTGGATCAATTTCATGCAACACGCACTCAAGGGTGTTCCGGTGGCCGAAGTGCAAACCCCGCCCGGCGTGGTCAATATGGGCGGCGACTGGTATTACGAAGAAAACGCCCGCAACGGCGGCGTCTCCAGCCTCGGTATGGAAGGCGCCTCCGATCCTGGCAACGCAGGCCCGGGTGCCACCCAGCCTCCAGCCGCAGAGGAGCGCAGCCGCATTCTGGACCTGTTCAGAAACTAAGCCCTCGCAAAGCAAAAAGCCTGCCTCTCATCGAGGCAGGCTTTTTTATTCCAGCACCCTGAATGTTCAGGCCAGGGCCTTGAACTCCAGAGCCATGCCCGACTGCTCGCTTGCATATTGCGTCAGATTGGCAAAGAACTCGCCAGCACCCTTGGTGTCCAGCCAGACTTTCTTGTCTTCGTCAAAGCGATAGTGAAAGCCGCCTGCCTTGGCCGCCAGCCAGATTTCATGCAGGGGTTTTTGCTGGTTGATGACAATCTGGCTGCGATTGGCAAACACCAAAGTCACCATGCCGCCCACACGCTGGGCATCAAGGTCGGCATCGGTTTCGTCATTGATGCGATCACAGCATTGCTCCACAGCCAGCAGAAGTTGGTCGGCGCGATCCAGATATTCAAGGTCAGTCATTACAATTTGCCCATGTTGAAAGCCAACCAAATTTTAGTCAGGAGCATTGCCCTTGCGGCTTGTGCGGCGTCCCTGGCAGCACTTTCCGCCTGCGGGCAAAAAGGCCCGCTCTATCTGCCTACAGATCCTGCGGCGCAGGGTCGCGCCACGCTGCCCGAAACGCTGGGCATTTCCACCAAGCCTTCCAGCGCAGCAACACCTGCAAAGAAAGCCACGCCGATAGAGGCCAACGAGATTCCCCAGACCGATGCCAAGCCCTGAGGCTTGATGCACATCAACATGGCGCCCGGACTTACTCTCTAGAGTGATGGCATCTTGTCCTTTGACAAACTGCCATGTCCATTGAGCTCTATCGCGACAAAAACCACGTCTGTCTGATGTTCACCGACCTCATCGAGGAGGACGGTCAGGCGATTCAGGCCAACCAGTTCCTGATCGTGGACAACGGCACGGGCGCCATCATTGATCCCGGTGGCAACCTGGCTTTCAACGAGCTGTTCATGGGCATGTCGCGACATTTCCCGCCGCAAAAGCTCGCCTATCTGATTGCCTCACATGCCGACCCGGACATCATCGCCTCGCTGGATCGCTGGATGAGCAGCACGCGCGCACAACTGGTTATCTCGCGCATCTGGGAGCGCTTTGCACCGCACTTCACCAAGGTGGGCAAAACGGAAAACCGCGTCATTGGCGTACCTGACTCGGGCGGACGCCTGCCTCTGGGCCACAGCGAGCTGGTGCTGCTGCCCGCGCATTTTCTCCATGCCGAGGGCAACTTCCACTTCTACGACCCGATCAGCAAGATTCTGTTCACGGGCGACCTGGGCGTCTCTCTGACCACCGGCGCAGAAGCGCAGAAGCCCGTCACCGACCTCGCCCCGCATATTGCACGCATGGAAGGCTTTCACCGCCGCTACATGGTCTCCAACAAGATTTTGAGACTATGGGTGCAGATGGCACGGCAGTTGCCCATAGACATGATTGTTCCCCAGCATGGCGCTCCCATCATGGGCAAACAGGCGATTGGCGACCTGTTCAACTGGCTCGAAGGCCTGCAATGCGGCATCGACCTGTTCGACCAGCGCGCTTACCAGCTTCCTTCGGCAGAGATCGACCCGATCTCGCGTCAGGTACGTCCGCCGCTGCGCGCCGTGGCAGGTTGATTGCTTCTGAGTGCACGCAGCACTCGCCAGCCAAGCAAGCTACCGAGAATGGCTGCATAGACGGCCACCTCGCCAAAATTGTTCTTGCCAGCGCGCATCCAGAAAAAATGCAGCAAGGCCAGCGGCACCGCCACATAGACTGCTCGGTGCAGCCATTGCCAGCGCTTGCCGCCCAGAGCCCTGAGCATGAACTTTGGCGAGGTGACGGCCAGCACCAGCAGCAGCAGCCAGGTGCTGAAACCCACCAAGATGAACGGGCGCTTGGGAATATCGGCCACGATATCGCCCCAGTCCAGCCCCATGTCGAACCAGGCATAGCAAAGCAGGTGCAGACAGGCGTAGAAGAACACATACAGGCCCAGCATGCGCCGGTAACGCACCAGCAGATTCCAGCCGCTGATCTGGCGCAGCGGCGTCACCGCCAGCACTATGCAGAGAAAACGCAGGGTCCAGTCGCCCGTGCTGCGCAGCAGGGCTTCGGCCGGATTGGCCCCCAGCCCGTCGGTGAACGCCGCATATAACAGCCATGCACAAGGCAGCAGGCACAGCATGAAGACCAGTGGCTTGGCCCAGGGCTTGAGCAACCAGGCCTGCATCAGTAGAACTTCTTCAGGTCCATGCCCGCATACAGCGACGCCACCTGATCGCCATAGCCGTTGAACAGCAGAGTCTTGCGGCGCTTGGCGAACAGCCCGCCCTCACCGATGCGCCGCTCGGTGGCCTGGCTCCAGCGCGGATGATCGACCTCGGGATTCACATTCGAATAAAAGCCGTACTCGTTGCGTGCCGCCTTGTTCCAGGCTGTGCCGGGCTCCTTGTCGGTCAGGCGGATTGCCACCAGCGACTTGGCGCTCTTGAATCCATATTTCCAGGGCACGACCAGGCGCAACGGCGCACCATTCTGGTTGGGCAGGACCTCGCCGTACATGCCGAAGGCCAGCAGCGTCAGCGGGTGCATGGCCTCATCCAGCCGCAAGCCTTCGGTATAGGGCCAGTCCAGCACGCCGCTTCTGAGCCCGGGCATCTGGGCCTTGTCGGCCAGGGTGACGAATTCCACATACTTGGCACTGGAGAGCGGCTGCACTTTCCTGAGCAGTTCGGACAGCGAGTAGCCCACCCAGGGGATGACCATGGACCAGCCCTCCACGCAGCGCAGGCGGTAGATGCGCTCTTCCATGGGCGCGAGCTTGAGCAGGCTGTCGATGTCCAGGGTCTGCGGCTTCTGCACCAGGCCTTCGATGCGCACCGTCCAGGGCCGGGTCTTGAGCGTGCCGGCATGACGCGCCGGGTCGTCCTTGTCGAGCCCGAACTCGTAGAAATTGTTGTAGCCCGTGGCGTCCTTGTAGGCCGTGGCGGCCTCTACCGTCATGGCCCCGGCAAGCTTGCTGGGCTGGCCCTTGAGAGGCGGCAGGCTGCTTCGCTCGGTCGCCGCCCATGCATTGCGGCCGGCCCAGCCGGCCAAGGTGGCGCCCGCCGCCCCCATGGCCAGGGTCTGCAGAAAGTCCCGGCGCTGCAGGTATTGGATCCGAGGCGTGATCTCGCTGCCTAGTGGATGCTCGAAGCCTTGGTTGCTGTGACGAATCAGCATAGGAATGCTCCCAAACGACAATCAAGAGTAGTGCGATTTGGAAGCCCTCAGCGTCAGCAAAGTTCCCCCGAAGTGCTTAATAAAAAAGGAGCTTCTTGCGCTTGATGATCAATGGTTTCAGATTGCTTTCAACCTGAAATCCTTATTCAATCAGCGCAAGCAGCTCCTGTTTTTTGGAGTGCTTGTTACGCGGCCTACAGCTCGCCGTAGCTGTGCAGGCCCGACAGAAACATGTTCACGCCCAGGAAGGCAAAGGTGGTGACGGCCAGACCCGCCAGTGCCCACCAGGCAGACACCGTGCCGCGCAGGCCCTTCATCAGGCGCATATGCAGCCAGGCTGCATAGTTGAGCCAGACGATCAGCGCCCAGGTTTCCTTGGGGTCCCAGCTCCAGTAGCCGCCCCAGGCCTCGGCCGCCCACAGAGCGCCGAGCACGGTGGCGATGGTGAAGAAGGCAAAGCCCACGGCGATGGCCTTGTACATCACGTCGTCCAGAATCTCGAACGAGGGCAGACGGGCCGCAATGCGCTTGCGCGAGAGCAGGATGCCGGCCACGATCAGGGCCGAGATGCCGAAGTACACCATCCAGTAGCTGCCGCCGTTCTCGGTCGCACCCTTGCGAAAGACGATGGGCTCGAAGCACAGCACCACGCCCAGCAGCCACAGCGGCGCAAGCTTGTACCACTTGGTCTCGGTGGCCTGCTGCTTGATCAGATAGGCAAACGCCACCATGGCAGACAGCGCAAACGTGCCGTAGCCTATGAAGTTGGCGGGCACATGCAGCTTCATCCACCAGCTCTTGAGAGCCGGCACCAGGGGCTGAATCTCATGGGCCTGGCGCACCAGCGTGTACCAGAGCAGAAAGCCCACGGCCGCGCTGACCACCAGCATCACAAAGCCGCCCAGGGCACGCGTGTCGTAATGCTGCTCGTAGTACAGATAGAAGATGGCCGTCATCCAGCAGAACATGACGAACACTTCATAGAGATTGCTGACGGGGATATGACCGATGTCCGGGCCCAGCAGATAGCTCTCGTACCAGCGCACCATGGTGCCGATCAGTGCCATGGCGACAGCCAGCCAGGCCAGGCGCGAGCCCAGCAGCGACATGACCGAGCGCTCGCCCTTGGCAAACACGCCTATCCAGTAGAACGCCGTGCTGATGAAGAACACCATGCTCATCCACAGGATGGCGGACTGGCTGGAGAGGAAGTACTTCAGGCCGAAGACGGTCTCCGACCGTGCCAGTTCGCCGCCATCTCCTCCCTGGTACAGACCGATGGCCATCAGCGAGAAGCCGGCCACGGTCAGCATCAGCACCGCCAGCGGGCGCCAGAACCAGCCCATCCAGATCATGGCCGGGATGGTCGCCAGCAAAATGCCCTTCTCATACACATCCATATAGGCGGCGTAGCGCTGCAGCGCATAGCCCAGGCCCACGGCCACCACGACCGCGAACAACCAGTCAAACCAGTTGCGGCGGGCGAAATAGCCTTCGTTCAGAGTCAATGTCGTGGTTGCGGTGTTCATACAGAACCTCCGGGAGTCTTCTTTTGTAAGGGCTTGGCCCCGATCAGCTTGTCGGCCAGCATGACGAACTCGCGGTCGCCATCCATGGTCTTGCGGTTGGTGGACAAGGCCATGTTCGCATGGCTGCCATCATTCGCAGGGGTCAGCCAGATCCAGATGCGGCGGTCACGCACGTACAGCATGGCAAAAACGCCGATGATCAGGAAGAGGCAACCCAGGTAAACAATGTTTTTACCAGGGGCACGCGCCACCTGAAACACGCTGGCCTGGACCTGCTTGAAGTCCTGCAGCATGAAGACCACGGGCGCCGGGTAGAACTGCGCGTCGCTGAGCGAGAACACCGATTGCGTCATGAAGGCCTGGGTCTTCTCGTCGTTCTCGAAAGGCTTGAGCCCTGCCTGCTGGCGCACCTGCTGGGCCAGCTCGAACAGCACGCCGTTGAGAATCCGCACCAGCACCTCGCCGGCGCGCTCGCGCTCGGCCTCGGGCACATTGCTGTCCATGAAGTCCGATATCGCCTGCAGGCCACCGAGCTGACGGCCATCGGGAGCCTTGAGCTTGACGTCCTGACCGGCAAACAGCTCCAGCGCCTTGAGAGCGGACTGCGTCAGCGGCTCGGCCAGCTCGGGTTTGGAGACATCGACCGCCCGCTGCACATAGGCGCGCGCCGCCTTCTCGGCCTGGGCCTTGTTCTGCATGGCCTGACGCAGCTGCATGAAGGTGTTCATCGTGCCTTCAGGATCGGCAGGCACGCGCAGATAGCGCATCTGGTCGGCCTGATTCTCACGCACGCCAAGCAGGAAGACGGGCTGGCCCTCGCCCGTGTCAACGGGCAGCATATAGTTCTGGAACTCGCGCGCCTGACCCGAGGCATCGCGCAGCTTGTAGCCCACGCTGGGGCCGATATTGCGCAAATCCTTTTTGTCCGTGGTCTTGTGGGCAGCGCCCAGACGCTCGTCGATGGCCTGCTTCAGATCGACCTTGCGCACATCGGTGCCGGCACCGCCCTTGTCCTGGCCGCCGAAGTTCTCCACATTGATGGTGCGCAGCGCCGTGTACTCCAGCGTCACCTTGTCCTGCTGGCCATCGGCCAGCTTGCGCACGAACTCGGTGGAGTTGCCGATCACGCCCTCCACGTCGAAAGGCTGGGAGACGCCGTCCATGGGCACGGCATGCAGCTTGACGCTGGAGCCGCCGTCATCGAAGCTGCTCTGGTAGATCTCTATGCCTTTGTAGCTGGCCGGATGGTTCACTTCCACGCGCTTTTCCAGCTTCTCGCCGGTGGCTCGGTCGTGGATGACGATATCGCTGGCGAACAGCTTGGGCATGCCGGTGGAGTAGTACTCCACGATGAATTTCTTGAGTTCCACCGAAAATGGCAGATCTTGCAGCAAGATGCCATCCGATTGATTCAGGATCGCAGTACCGGACTGCGTGCCTTCGGACACCATGAGGTTGCCGCGGAAGGTCGGATTCTTGATCGACAGACGATGCTCGGGCGCCACGTCCGAGATCATGCCGCCGCCGGTATAAGGCGTTTTGCCGCCCAGCAGCATCTGGGCCCGCACGATGAGATCGCCGTCAAACAGCCCGCCAATGCAGATCAGCACGATGGCGCAATGCGCGGCGATATAGCCCAGCTTGTTGGCCGCACCTGCCTTGGCTGCCAGCATCCAGCCGGTACCGGGCCCGGCCGCCGTGTCGCGCTGCTGCATCTTGACCTTCCAGCCGCCAGACACCAGTTGCTGGCCGATGCGCTTGGCCGCCTCTTCGGTGCTGCCAGCCACATCCGCCTCGGCGCGATGGTGGAAGGCCTTGAGGCTTTGCTCGCGGAGGTTCTCCTTGTAGTTGCGGATGTCGGCCAGATATTTGGGAGCATGGCGGCTCACGCACAGCGAGGTGCTGATGACCAGGAAGGCCAGAATCAGCAGAAACCACCAGGCGCTGTAGACCGCATTGAGCTTCAGCGCCAGAAACAGCTGCGCCCAGAAGGGACCGAACTGGTTGACATAGTTGACCAGCGGTTCATGTTGCTTGAGCACCGTGCCGATGACCGATGCGATGCAGATCACTGTGAGCAGTGAAATCGCAAAGCGCATGGAGGCCAGCAACTCCAGAGTCGCGCGCACTGCCTGTGAGCGAGAGGAGTCACGATCGCGAAGTGGAAGGTCTGACATGAGGATGAGATAGAGCCGAACGCAAAAAGGCGGGCCATCTGCTGAACTAGCCGATGGGCCCGCCTGACTTGGGGGGTGCCAGATGCCTGAAAGTTCCCGGAGTCACCCGCGCATCTGATGAAAAGGATTTTTAACGCAAGCCAGCTATATAGTCTGCCACGGCCTTGATTTCGCGATCATTAAGCTTGGCAGCAACCTGGGCCATGGGAATGCTATTGCTGCGCTTGCCGTCGCGGAAGTCCGTCAACGACTTCACGGTGTATTCCGCATGCTGACCCGACAGACGCGGGTACTGGGCCGGAATGCCGGAGCCGTTGGGGCTGTGGCAGCTCGCACAGGCGGCAATCTGGCGCTCCTGAATGCCACCGCGGTAAATGCGTTCACCCAGGGCGATGGAGTCCTTGTCCTTGGAGAAACCGTTCTTGGGTGCCTGGGTATGCAGCCAGGCCGCAATGTTCTGCATATCGCCATCGCTGAGCGTGGCAGCGAAGCCCTTCATCACCGGGTCGTTGCGCTTGCCATCCTTGAACTCGCGCAGCTGCTTGACCAGATACTCGGGGTGCTGGCCGGCCAGCTTGGGCTGCAGGGGAATGGTGGAATTGCCGTCTGCGGCGTGACAGGCGGCGCAAACCGCCCCATAACTGGCTTGCCCTTTGGCAGCATCCGCCTTCACAGGTGTTTCTCCCGCCGAAAATGCGGGGAAGGCAGGTGCTGCGAAAATGGCAGCAGTCAGCAAAGAGGCAAGCAACTTCATATCAAGGGGCTGGGTCTATTGTTGAGAGCGCGAATCCGTCAAATTCTACAATGGGCCTCCCTGAAATAGTTACCGTCATGACCCATGCTTCCCCGGATACCACTGCCGGAAAAACACTTTCTTTGATCGACAGCAAGCTTGCGATGGGCTGGATGCACACCGCGCGCTTTTTCACGACCGCGGCCCAGCTCAACCAGCTGCCCAAGGTCGACGTTCCCGAGATTGCCTTCGTTGGCCGCTCCAACGCCGGCAAGTCCACCGCCATCAATACGCTGACCCAGCAAAAGCAGCTGGCTTTCGCTTCCAAGAAGCCCGGCCGTACCCAGCACATCAACCTGTTTGCGCTGGGCAAGCAGGGCGTGACCGACGCCGTGCTGGCCGACCTGCCCGGCTATGGCTACGCTGCCGTCTCCCGCACCGACAAGGAGCGCTGGCAGCGCGTCATGCTCAACTATCTGATGAGCCGCGAAAGCCTCTCCGCCGTGGTGCTGCTGTGCGACCCGCGCCTGGGCCTGACCGAACTCGACGAAGCCCTGCTGGATGCCATCCGCCCACGCGTGGAGCAAGGCCTGAAGTTCCTCATCGTGCTGACCAAGGCCGACAAGCTGACCCGCGCCGAGCAGGCCAAGATCCTGTCCATCACCAAGCTCAATGCGGGCGGTGGCGAGGTGCGTCTGTTCTCTGCCCTCAAAAAGCAGGGCGTGGACGATGTGGCCCAGTTGCTGTGGCACTGGTGCCACCCCGAGGGGTTGCCCCAGGCGGCTCCCGTCACCCAAGCGACGCCCGCAGACGAGACACCTGCGCAAAATCAGCCATAGGCGCTTATCTTGCAAGCGCCAGAAGCTACAAAAAGGAGAGCTTCATGGTCACGACTTGCATGCATACCCTGTCCACAGGGGTTGAACTGGAATGCCGCACCAGCGGCGAGCCGGGTCAGCCCCTGTTGCTGTTTCTGCACGGTTTCCCCGAAGGCGCTTTCATCTGGGATGGGCTGCTTGAGCAATTCGGCAGCCGCTACCGCTGCGTGGCACCCAATCTGCGCGGCTATGGCCGCTCCAGCCAACCCACGTCCATCAGCGACTACCGTGCCAAATACCTGGTGGAGGACCTTGCCGCCCTGATTGCGCTGGAGAGTCGTGACAAGCGCGCTGCCTGCGTGATTGCCCATGATTGGGGCGGTGCCGTGGCCTGGGGCCTGGCCAACCGCTATCCCCAGCAGCTTGAGCGGCTGCTCATACTCAACTCCCCGCATCCCGGCAGCTTCTTGCGGGAGCTGCAGTCCAATCCCGTGCAGCAGTCCGCCAGCCAGTACATGCATTTTCTGCGCCGGCCCGACGCCCCCGAGCTGCTGGCCGAAAACGGCTGGCAGCGCATGCTGGGATTCTTTCAGAACCCCGACGGCAGCATGCCCGCATGGCTGACGCCCGAGCGTCAGCAGCAATACCGCGAGCATTGGGATCTGGGCGTGCACGGCGCCTGCATGTTCTACGCGGCCAGCCCGCTGGTGCCGCCCCGACCCGGCGGCAGCGCCGATGAGCTGCAGGACATTCGCGAGCTCAGCCTGCCCGATGAAATGCTGCACATCCCTGTGCCGGTGCGCATTCTCTGGGGCGATAGCGACCTGGCACTGCAGCCCGCCCTGCTGCATGGGCTGGAGCGATGGGTGCCTCAGCTGGAGATAGAGCATCTCCGGGGCTGCAGCCACTGGGTGGTCCACGAGAGGCCGGAGGCCGTGCAGCGCGCTCTGGCGGAGTTTCTTACAGCGCCAGCTCGCTCCTGAAAAGGAAGCCTCTGGCGCCCATGCCATCAGGCATGGAAACGATTTAACGTCTATTTCCCGGAGTACAGCGATGGCTCGCCATCGGGGCGCGTCTTGAAGCGTTTGTGCACCCAGTAATACTGCGGCACCATGGTCATGATGGCGGCCTGCAGCTCGCGGTTCATGCGGGCGGTGTCGGCCACATGGTCGTCAGTCGGGAAGTTCTCCCAGGCCGGCGTCAGCTCGGCCACATAGCCTTCAGGCGTCATGCGGTTGTAGAGCGCCACCACCTTGGCCTTGCCCAGACGCGCAAAGCGCGAAAGCGAGGGAATCGTGGCCGTGTTTTCCACCGCAAAAAAGGGCACGAACACCGAATCGTTCTTGCCATAGTCCATATCGGGCAGCAGATACAGCAGCCCGCCCTTGCGCAGGCACTGGATGATGGGCTTGACGCCATCGGCACGATTGAGCATCTTCACATTGCCGAAGCGCTGACGGCCATTCATGAACCAGGCATCCAGGTCCGGATCGGGATTGGTGGCAAAGATGGAGGTGAACTCGCGCTCGGTATTGAGCGGCAGGGCCAGGCCACCGGCATCCATGCTGTAGAAATGCGGTGCGAAGACGATGGTGGGCGTATCGCCCTCCAGTTCATGCGTGGCCCCGACCAGCTTGACGCGGCTGCGCACCAGCTCCTCGGAGCCGAACCACAACCAGCTTCTGTCGAGAAAAGTCTGGCAAAAGACCTCAAAAGACTCTTTCGCCCAGGCTTTGCGCTGCGCCTCAGGCACATCGGGAAAGCACAGCTCGAAATTGCGCAGCGCGATGCGCCGGCGCTGGCCCGCCACCACAAACAGCACACGCCCCACAAACTTGCCCAGGCCACGTAGCACGGGTAGGGGCAGCTTGGCCAGCACATGCATGAAGCCGATGGCGATCTTGCTGGCGCTCATGCCTTCTCCCCCGAGAGTTGCTTGTCTTCACGCGGCTGCTTGTAGCGGCCATAGCCCCACAGGTATTGCTGCGGAGACTGACGAATGGTGGTTTCCATGGCGTGATTGATCAGCGCCACGGTGGCTTCCAGCGATTGAGATTCGGGCACAGGCAATTCCTCTAGATACAGCGTGTAGCCCCGCCCCCAGGACTTGCGCTCGCACCGCGCCACGATGACCGTGGCCCCGGTTTGCAGCACCAGACGTGCCGCCAATGTCATCGTATACGCATCACGGCCGAAAAAAGGCGACCAGATGCCCAGACCGTTGGGCGGCACCTGATCAGGCAGCAGCCCCACAGCCGCCCCCTGGCGCAGCGCCTTGATCATCTGACGCACACCCGCGAGGGTGGTGGGAACGGCCTGAACGCCAGGACGATTGCGCGCGGTTTCCAGAATTTCGGCCAGCCAGCCCTGGCGTGCGGGGCGGTAAAGCACGGTGATTGCGCCATGCCGATCCGACCAGCGCCGCGCCGCGGCCTGCACGGACATCTCGAAGCAACCCAGATGTGGCGTAAGAAACACAATGCCCTTGCCACGCGCATAGGCCTGCTCGGCCACGGCTCCATTGACGATATCGCAATCCGGCAACTGGCCCAGCCAGATACGCGGCATCTCGAACACCATGCGACCCGCATGTCCCACCGCAGCCCTGACCTGGGCAAATGCATAGCCAGCCTGGGCGGCGTTGGCCGCAAATCGGCGCCGATAGGTGGGAGATAGCGCCCAGGTCACCCACCCCATGGCAGCGCCAAGGCCATGCAATAGCCATAAAGGCAGTGCAGCAAACAGTCGAAACAGGGAAGGCATTAGAATAGCGGGGTCGCTGAGTTAAAGAGCAACTTGCAGGGCGACGTAAAAACAAAACTGCTAAAGCGTTCGCCAGACTTCGAAGCTCGGGCAACGCAATTGCCCAAGCTACAAGGAGTTATATCAATGGCGAACAGCGATTTTCTGTTTACCTCGGAATCGGTTTCTGAAGGCCACCCCGACAAGGTTGCCGACCAGATCTCTGACGCGATTCTGGACGCTATTTTCACCCAAGACCCGCACAGCCGCGTGGCTGCCGAGACACTGACCAACACCGGTCTGGTGGTATTGGCCGGTGAAATCACCACCGGTGCGAATGTGGACTACATCCAGGTCGCACGCGACACCATCAAGCGCATCGGCTACGACAACACCGAATACGGCATCGACTACAAGGGTTGCTCGGTACTCGTCGCCTACGACAAGCAAAGCCAGGACATCGCCCAGGGCGTGGACAAGGCCAGCGATGACGAGCTGAATACCGGCGCTGGCGACCAGGGCCTGATGTTCGGCTACGCCTGCGACGAAACACCCGAGCTGATGCCGGCGCCCATCTATTACGCGCACCGCCTGATGGAACGCCAGGCCCAGCTGCGCAAGGATGGCCGTCTGCCTTTCCTGCGCCCCGACGCCAAGAGCCAGGTGACCCTGCGCTATGTGGATGGCAAGCCCCACAGCATCGACACCGTGGTGCTGTCCACCCAGCACAGCCCCGATCAGTCGGAAACGGCAACCAAGATGAAGGCATCTTTCACCGAAGCCATCATTGAGGAAATCATCAAGCCCGTGCTGCCTTCGGCCTGGCTGCAAGAGACCAAGTACCTGATCAACCCCACGGGCCGCTTCGTCGTGGGTGGCCCTCAGGGTGACTGCGGCCTGACCGGCCGCAAGATCATCGTGGACACCTACGGCGGTGCCTGCCCCCATGGCGGCGGTGCCTTCTCCGGCAAGGATCCAACCAAGGTGGACCGCTCGGCCGCCTACGCCGCCCGCTATGTGGCCAAGAACGTGGTAGCCGCCGGTCTGGCGCGCCAGTGCCAGGTCCAGGTCGCTTACGCCATCGGCGTGGCCCGCCCCATGAACATCACCGTGTACACCGAAGGCACGGGCGTGATTCCCGATGCGGAAATCGCCAAGCTGGTGGCTGCGCATTTCGACCTGCGCCCCAAGGGCATCATCCAGATGCTGGATCTGCTGCGCCCCATCTACAGCAAGACTGCAGCTTACGGTCACTTCGGCCGCGAAGAGCCCGAGTTCACCTGGGAACGCACCGACAAGGCAGCCCTGCTGCGCGCCGCCGCAGGTCTGAAGTGACTCGGACACCCACTGGGCCTGAGAATCCAAGGGCTTGAGCCTTCAAGCCTCATCAAGAAGCCATCGCGAACCATTGCGGTGGCTTTTTTGTTGTCGGATCAAACCGACAAGGATTTCCCCCGAATGAGCACCGCAAGCCTGCGCCCGGCGACTTAGGCTTGAAACATCGCTTCAGACAAAGGAGTTCCGATGCTCAAGTGGGCCATTATTTTTGCCATCATCTCCCTGGTGGCCGGTGTTTTCGGCTTTACCGGCGTAGCCGCGGGCGCAGCCGGCATAGCCAAGATCCTGTTCTTTATTTTCATTGCCGTTGCCGTGATCTTCGTCATTCTGGCCCTACTGGGCATTGGCGCAGTCAGCTAACCGCCCTCCGCTGCACACCCGCCCAAATGCCTGCCTTGTGCAGGCATTTTTCATGCAGACCGGCCTCAAAGCCCTCGGGCAGTCAGCGCCAGCGTCTGGCTGAAGCCGGGCTTGGCCCGGTAAAGCTGGGCGGGCCGGTGCGCCCCGCCACCCAGCATGGCCCCAGGCACAACCTCCAGCCAGTCCATCTCGTCCATCTTGCGCCTGAAGCTGACCTTGTTCAGCGGCTCGCCCAGAATGTTTTCATAGACCTGCTGCAGCTGCGGCAGCGTGAAGGTTTCGCCGCACAGATGCACGGGCAAGGAGGAATACAGGCTTTTGCTGCGCACGCGCTCCAGGGCGGCGTCCAGGATGGCACGGTGATCGAACGGCAGTTGCGGCAGAGCCGAGAGCGGCACCACGCTGATATCGGAGCGATCGGGGGGCAGGTTCTGCACGGGCAGCAGAGCGCAATAGGCGATTGCCACCGACCAGCCGCGCGGATCACGCGCCGGGCCGCTGAAAGTGGCCAACTGCTCCAGATACGCACCTTCTATGCCCACCTTGGTTCTGAGCACGCGCGCCGCACTGGCCTTGGCGTCCGCATCCTCATCGGTATGAATGAAGCCGCCGGGCAAGGCCCACACCCCGGCAAAAGGCGCAGCCTGACGACGCAGCAGCACGGCATGCAGCTGCTGCTCCACCAGGGTCAGCAGCACCACATCCACACTCACCTGCACCGCTTCCCTGCGCTCATCGCTTTGATTCATTTTTTTACCAACTTCGTTTTTCTTGCCTGATTATTTCATATCAATCCAAAAATACTTAGTTGCAAAAATATTTTAAGTGTTTTAGACTGCAGACATTGCATCTCGCATGAAAGCTGAACACCATGAGTCATCCACAAACCCAGCTGCTCATCATTGACCCGCAAAACGACTTCTGCGATCTGCCTGCAGACTGGTGCCCCCGCTCACCAGACACTCATCAGCTGATAGCACCCAGCCTTCCGGTGACGGGCGCTCATGCCGATATGCAGCGCCTGAGCAGCTGGATGGCAGCCCAGGGAGACAAGCTGGGCCAGATCACCATCACTCTGGACTCGCATCAGGCTTATGACATTGCCCACCCCGCCTTCTGGCAGCAGCGCGATGGGCATGCCGTCCTGCCATTCACCTCGATCACGGCAGCGCAGGTCCGTGCTGGCGACTATGCACCGCGCAACGCTGCCGAACGCGAACGCACTCTGCAATACCTGGATCAGCTGGAGGCCCAGGGCAGCTACACCCTGATGGTCTGGCCGCTGCACTGCGAGATCGGCAGCTGGGGCCATGGCATGCATGCCAGCGTGCTCGCGGCCTGCCGCCAGTGGCAGCAGTTGCAGCACCGAGCCACCCGCCATGTCTTCAAGGGCATGAACCCCTGGACCGAGCATTACAGCGCCATTCGCGCCGAGGTTCCCGATCCGCAGGATGGCGAAACCGGACTCAACACTGCCCTGCTGGCCCAGTTGCGCCAGAGCAGCACCCTGGTGATCGCGGGCGAAGCCAGCAGCCACTGCGTGCGCGCCACCACCGAGCACATCGTGGAGCACTGGGAAAGCAACGACTACTCGCGCATCGTGCTGCTGACGGACTGCATGAGCCCGGTCGCCGGATTCGAGGGCGCACACCTCGACTTCCTGCAACGCATGCGTGCAACCGGTGTACGCTGCGAAACCAGCGCTAGCTTTGGCTTATGAGACAAATCAGCCTCTAGTGCCCATGGATAAAGCGCTAGCAGCTCATATTTTTGAAAAGAAGAACGGCATGAAGCCCATCATCACCAGCCTGCTGGACACCGACCTCTACAAATTCACGATGTGGCAGGCCATGCTGCACCGCCACCCCCAGACCGAGGCCGAGTACGAATTTGTCTGCCGCACGCCCACCGCCTTCCCTCTGGCCGAGCTGCTGCCCGAGGTGGAGCGCGAGCTGGACGCCCTGTGCAGTCTGCGCTTTGACCAGGGCGAGCTGGACTATCTGGCCGGCCTGCGCTTCATGAAGAGCGACTTCATCGACTTTCTGCGCATCTTCCAGTTCCAGCGTGCCTTCATCCGCGCCTGGGCCGAGGGCGACCGGCTCCATATCGTCGCCAAGGGCCCGCAAGTTCATGTGATGGGCTTCGAGATCTATGTGCTGGCCATCGTCAACGAGCTGTACTTCCGCCGCTTCGATGCCGAGGCCGCCCTGATCGAAGGCCGCAAGCGCCTGCAGGTCAAGCTGGCCCAGCTCAAGCATCTGGCTGTCGAGGCCAGGCTGCACAACCCCTTCGAGCTGTTTGACTTCGGCGTGCGCCGCCGCTTCTCGGGAGCCTGGCAGCGCGAGGTGGTACAGGCCTTTGCCCAGGAGACCGCGCAGTGGTTCAAGGGCACGTCCAACGTGCTGCTGGCTCGCGACCTGAACCTGGTGCCCATTGGCACCATGGCCCATGAGTATCTGCAGACCTATCAGGCCCTGGGCGTGCGCCTGCGCGACTTCCAGGTGGCCGCCCTCGAGGACTGGGTGCAGGAATACCGCGGCGACCTGGGTATCGCCCTGACCGATACCGTGGGCATGGACGCCTTTCTGGCCGACTTCGACATGTACTTTGCCAAGCTCTTCGACGGCCTGCGCCATGACTCCGGCGATCCCTTCGAGTGGGGCGAGAAGGCCATTGCCCACTATGAAAAGCTGCGCATTGCGCCGCAGAGCAAGCGCCTGGTGTTCTCGGACGGACTGGACCTGGACACGGCCCTGGCGCTCTACCACCGCTTTGCAGATCGCATCCAGTGCGGCTTCGGCATAGGCACGCGATTGACCAATGACATGGGACTGACCACGATCAATATCGTGATGAAGCTGACCCATGCCAATGGCCAGCCCGTAGCCAAGATTTCGGACTCGCCCGGCAAGACGCTGTGCAACGACGAGACCTATCTGGCCTATCTGCGCCAGGTCTTCAACATCCCTGAGCCTGCTGCCAAGGCCGCCTGATTCCCTGGAGAAAACCATGCTGAAAGTCACCCTCGCCCAGCTCAACTACATGGTGGGCGACATCAGCGGCAATATCCGCCGCATGAGAGAAGCCGCAACCAGGGCCGCGGCCGAACAGGCCGACCTGGTGGTGTTTTCCGAGCTGTCGCTGTGCGGCTACTACCCCGGCGACCTGCTGGACGAGCCCAGCTTTCTGCAAAGACTGGATGCAGGTCTGCAGGAGTTGCTGCAGGCCACGTGCCAGTTCCCCGATCTGCACTGGGTCGTGGGCGCGCCGACTCGACACGATGGCCCCGGCAAACCGCTGCACAACAGCCTGCTGGTGCTCAAGAACGGACAGATCCGCCTGCAGTACGACAAGCAACTGCTGCCCACCTACAACATCTTTGACGAGCGCCGCCACTTCGAGCCCGGAGCCGACACGGCCAAGGTGCTGCGCGTGGGCAACTGCCAGGTGGGCTTTCTGGTCTGCGAGGACGGCTGGAACGACCAGGGCGCCGACTACGCCACCAACCCGTTCGTGCGCATGGGCGATGCGGCCCCCGACCTGGTCATCAGCATCAACGCCAGCCCCAGCCACCTGGGCAAGCGCGAGCAGCGTCACGAGATCTTCACCCAGGCGGCGGCACGCCACAAGCTGGCCATCCTCTACATCAACCAGATCGGCGGCCAGGACCAGATCGTGTTCGACGGCGCATCGTTTGCCGTCGAGCCCGAGGCAGGACTGGTTTTTGAAGCCAGGCGCTTCGAGGAAGATGTCTGCACGCTGGAGCTGAATGCGCAGGGCCGGTTTCAGGCCTGCGACGGCACTGCCTTGCTTGCCGTGCCGACGCAAGGCCTGGCCACCATGGAGTTCTACCGTCAGCAGATCGTGCTGGGCCTGCGCGACTATGCGCGCCGCTGCGGCTTCAAGCAGGTGGTGGTGGGCAGCTCGGGCGGCATCGATTCGGCCTTGACGCTGGCTCTGGCCGTCGATGCCCTGGGAGCGGACAACGTGGTCGGCATCACCATGCCGTCGAGCTACTCCTCGGCGGGCTCGGTCGACGACTCCGTGCTGCTGTGCCGCAATCTGGGCATCAGACTCTACGAGCATCCAATCAAGGAGCTGGTCACCACCTATGCACGCCAGTTCGAGGCCAGCTTTGGCGAGCCGCTCAAGGGCCTGGCGCTGGAGAATCTGCAGGCCCGCGCACGCGGCACCACGCTGATGGAGTTTTCCAATGCCTTCGGCCATCTGCTGCTGACCACGGGCAACAAGTCCGAAGTCTCGGTGGGCTACTGCACCCTGTATGGCGACACCAACGGCGGTCTGGGCCTGCTCGGAGATCTGTACAAGACCGAGGTCTTCGAGCTGTCGCGCCATATCAACCGCCATGCTGGCCGCGAGCTGATCCCGCAGACCATCATCGACAAGCCGCCCTCGGCCGAGCTGGCTCCCGGCCAGAAGGACGAGGACAGCCTGCCGCCCTATGCCGTGCTCGACGAGATTCTCAAATGGCATATCGAGGGCCAGCATCTGTCCAGCAAGGAATATGCGCATGCCGCTGCCTTTGTGGCCAGGCTGCACACCCAGGCCGGCGGGCCCGAGACCATTGCCCGGGTGCAAAAGCTGGTGTTTCGCAGCGAATACAAGCGCCGCCAGGCTCCGCCCATGCTCAGAGTACGCCCACGGGCCTTTGGCACGGGCCGGCAGATGCCGATTGCGGCACACTACGAGTAGCAATGCCCGGCACCTGCTTGAGACTAGCTGGCAAAGCCTTGCAGCACCTTAGGTGCGGCCGAGCACCTGGCAGCCTGTCTCGAATGCCGACTTTGGCCGTACCGGGCCTGGTTAAACATTAAAAAGTGAGCTAATTTCGCTTACCCAGTAAACGTTTAGCGCGTTTTTATCCATATTTGCCCTTGTGGGCGCCGATTTCTGTACGGGTTTCGCTCTCATGCCTCAAGCCAGTCCCAACACCTCCAGCAAGCGTGTCATCGCCGCCGCACCCGAGACCCTGCCCACCTCCGTGCCCCTGCATACTGCCGTGCTGATCGGCCGCTTTCAGCCACTGCACAACGGCCATATGGCCTTGCTGCATGCCGCACTGGAGCGAGCTCGCCAGGTCGTGGTGGTACTGGGCAGCGCCTGGCAGGCCCCCAATCCCAAAAACCCGTTCAGCTGGCAGGAGCGCGCGCAGATGTTGCGCAATGCGTTATCGAAAGAGGATGCCGAGCGCGTGCGCTGCGTGCCCGTGCGCGACTATTACAACGAGCCGCTGTGGGTGCATGCCGTACGCGAAGCCGTGCAAGCCCATGTGCCCGAGGGCGCGAGCGTGGCCCTGGTCGGGCATTTCAAGGACTCCAGCAGCAGCTATCTGGCCCGCTTTCCGGGCTGGGAGCTGATCAGCCTGCCGCGCCTGGGCCAGTTCGACGCCACTCCGCTTCGCGAAATCTTCTTCGGTGAAGGCGGCGCCTCGCCCGAAACCATGGATGCCGCCCTGGCCAGGCTTTCCTCCCAGATGCCCGAGAGCACGCTGGACTTTCTGCGCCGCTGGGCCCAGACACCGCTGTATCTGCGCCTGCAAAAGGAATGGCATATGCTGCAGGACTACAAGCGGGCCTGGGCCAAGGCGCCTTATGCACCGGTGTTCGTCACCGTGGATGCGCTGCTGCGCTGCCGTGCCAAGGGCCAGGACCAGGTGTTGCTGATCCAGCGCGGCCATGCGCCGGGCCAGGGCCTCTGGGCGCTGCCCGGCGGCTTTCTCGAGCAGCGCGACAGCCTCTGGCAATCCTGCATGCGCGAGCTGCGTGAAGAAACCTGCTCCTCCATCAGCGAGGCCGATTTGCTGGCGGCCCTGCAGGCCGTGCAGGTCTTCGATCACCCGGACCGCAGCCTGCGCGGGCGTACCATTACCCATGTGCACTATCTGGATCTGGGCGTGCAGCCCAGCCTGCCTCCGGTACAGGGTGCGGACGACGCCGCCCTGGCCCGCTGGGTGCCGATTGCCGATCTGCCCCGCATGGAGGCCGAGTTCTTCGAGGACCATTTCCAGATCTTGTGCCAGTTCCTGCCCGTGACTCTGGCTCAGAGCGAGCCCGAGCGCCAGGTCGCCTGATACAACAAAACCATAGCTGCGAGCGCTTTACCATCAAGCGCTTGAGCCACTTTTTCCTAATATTTAATGAGCCAGCTCCATATCCGCCCCGCCACCGAGCAAGACATCGACCTGATCCTGCACTTCGTACGCGAACTCGCCATCTATGAAAAGGCCGAGCACGAAGTCAAGGCCACGCCCGACCATGTGCGTCGCACGCTGTTCTGCGCCAACCCGGCTGTCTTCGGCCTGATCTGCGAGATTGACGGCCAGGCCGTGGGCTTTGCCGTGTATTTCTTCAACTATTCCACCTGGCAGGGCCTGCATGGCCTGTATCTGGAAGATCTGTACATCACGCCTGACGCCCGCGGCCACGGCGCCGGCAAGGCCCTGCTCCAGCATCTGGCCCGGATCGCCATGGAAAAGGACTGCGGCCGCTTTGAATGGAGTTGCCTGGACTGGAACACGCCCTCCATCAAGTTCTATGACAGCCTGGGCGCCCTGCCACAGACCGAGTGGATCCGCTATCGCATGACGGGCTCGGCCCTGCAGGCCATGGCCACGGGTGACAAACAGGCTTGAGCCCCAGGCCGGATCATCCAGAGTGATGTGTGCAGCCCTTCGAAGTGATGCGCGCCCCTTTGCAGATTGAGTGTACGCAACATCAACAATGCGGCGCGTTCGCGCTTGCGCCAAAATGAATGGTTTTGCAAAACAATAACAAAGGCGGCAATCAGTGCTGACCTTTCACACTATCTCTGGAATCCAGAATGCCAAGCTATCAAGAACTCATCGCTCAGAAAAATGCGCTGGACAAGCGCATCGAAGAAGCGCGCAGCACCGAAGCCAAGGAAGCCCTGGCCACCGTCAAGCAACTGATCGCCACCTTCGGCTTTACCTCTCAGCAGGTTTTCCCCTGGAAGCCTGAAGAAAAGAAAAAGGTCGAGGCCAGGTACTACGACCCCGAAAGTGGTGCGACCTGGACCGGCCGCGGCAAGCCCCCAAAGTGGATCGAAGGCAAGGATCGCGGCCAGTACGAGATCAAGACCACGCCCAGCGTGGACTTCAGCGCGCCGCGCGACGAAAAAAACCCGTTCCCGGTTCAATAAGCAGCCCGGCCGTTCAGCCGCCAGCAGCCTGCTCCGCCGGCTGCGGTGCCTTGAGCATGCGCACCAGGGCCGCCACGTTCAGGCACTGGATGAGCAAATCGCCGTCATTGGCCCGGATCAAGCGGTCAACCAGCTGATCCGCCGCACCCGCCATTGCAGGGGCCAGTCGCAGCTGCCCGCTCTCGAATCGCGCCACCCCTTCGAGATCGCTGACCAGCACACCCAGCTTGAGCCCCCTGTGCTCCAGCACGATCACCTGGCTTTGCGCCGTCCTGGTCACGGGCTTGCCAAAAAGCAGCTCCCCCAGATCGAATACCCAGACATAGCCAGCCACAACCCCTTGGCTGCGCCGCGCCAGCGTGCCCACGCAATGCGGCAAGCGACCGGCTGAAACGGGGGCGATGGCCGAGGCACTCTGAGCCTCGAGCACGCAGGCAGCATCCACGGCGAGCACGCTGCACCCCACAAAAAAGGTCGCCATCTCCATGCCCGCGGCACTGCCCTGGCTGGCCGCCGCCAGGCTTTGCACCCTGGTGTTGCGGCGAGAGACGGCCGCCAGCGCATCGTCCTGCACGGCACCAAACGCCTGCACGGACAAGGCCAGCACCTCTTCGCTATAGCCGTCGCTGCGCTTGAACTCCCGGTAACCGCTGCCCGCCGTGATCGCCACCACGCAATACTGGCCCTGATACACCATGGCGCGGGCCATGCTCTGTCCAGATGCCAGGGCCAGCATCTGCGGCGGCAGATCCAGCTGCATGCCCGGCTGCAGCTGCACATCCGAGGAAGACATGACCAGGCCCGAGCGGTTCAGATAGGCCACCCGCCTGCCGCCTGCCGCCTGAACACCGGTCACGCCCTCAAGCATGGCCTTGAATTCACGCTGTGCATGGAACACCAGGCCGATTCCGCCCAGCACCACGCCATCGGCATTGCGTATGGCCGCGTGATAGACATAGGTCGGGCCGTCCTCCTCGTGCTGAACACAAGGGCGCCATGGCGAGACGTGATAGGCCTGGGTCCCGCCCAGCGCCAGAACCTGGTGCAGGCTGTCCGTCTCTATATAGGTGCCCAGCAGCCCACGGATCTCGGCATCGGGGCGGCCTCGCTGACTGACGGCCACGACCCTGCCGCGAACGTCATAGACCATGATTTGCTGGTAGACCGTATACAGGTCGTGAATGGCGGTGAGCAGCGCACAGGCCTCGCTCACCTGATCCGGGGCCGTCTCGCCCAAGGCCAGGTCCTCGAGCAATTCGGACAGCTGCGGCGTCAAGGCCCACCAGCGGCAGTCGTTGGCACGCTCATAGAGATTGCGATCGAGCAGATCCACCAGCAGACTGGTCAACAGGCTGTTGTCTCTCAGTGCGGTGTTGAGCACCGTGCCGTAGAGCGCATCGATGGACTGGGAGAAGACCTCGTTGGTCCGCGCCCCCGTCTCGCCAATCTGCTCCAGCACGGCCTGCAGCCGCGTGTTGTCCATCTGCTTGCCTGCTGTCATGACGCGGCCGTTCCAGACCACACGACGTATGGTGTCCGCTGCGCTGCGTATGGCATGCAGGGGTGGGCAGAAGCGATGTGCATGTGCCAGCAGGCCCTGGGCCACCGCGGCATCCAGCCCATCCAGACCTGCTTGCGATTGAAGACCGAAGGCCAGCTCCAGCGGCGTCATGATCTGCGCCCGCCAGCCCTGGGGGCCCATATAGCCTTGATAGCCTGCCGAGGCCGCCGATTGCACCAGATAGGTGCGTCCTCCATGTACATACAGCGAATCCGCACCATCACGGTGAGGCCGCACGTTCGCACCCACACCAATCCAGTGCGGATCGCTGCTGGCCAGCACCAGTCCCCGATCATCGAGCAACAGGGCGATGCTGGTCTGAGCTTCGGGCGCGCCGCTACCGTCTGTCCGGTCTCGGCCGCTCCAGATGCCTTGCATCTCGCCATCAAAGTCAAAACACAGGCACAGCACGCCAATAGGCTGGCGGTTGCCGGCGTGCAGCATGCGATGCGCATAGATCAACGCGCTGCCGTGCCCTGGCAGCAGGTCGGTGGCACCGAAACTCTGCACAAAGCCCGGGCTTTGCAGAGCGCGGGCAATCAATGTATCCCGGCATGGCTGATCTGCGGCCTGACTCCTCTCGCGCGCACTCGCTCGCACCCGACCTTCGGCATCCAGCAGCAGAATGTCCGCGTAGACCGTGTACTTGCTTCGGTAGGCACGCAGACGCTGGGTGATGGCCGCCTCGTCGCCATCCGCTGCGGCCATGAACTGGCACAGCATGGCGTCGGTCGCCAGAAACCCCACGTCGGCCGTGCGCTCGTAGAGATTGCGCACCAGGGTATCGATCAGATGCTGTGCCTGACTGGCCAGCCCCGCTGTCACCCCCGTCACCGCCTGCATCACCATGGACTGCACCAGCTCCTGCTCCAGCCGCTCGAAGCCGCCACGCGTGGCGGCCATCATGGGCAACAAGGCCTGCGCTTCCTGAGGGCAATTCATCTTGGCTGAGGACTCTATGAGCCGCCACATCAGATTCAGCTCCCTGAGCGAACTCTCGCAGCGCCCGACCTGGCGCATATGAGGAATGAAGACGTCTGTCTGCAGCAGATCCTGGGCGCGCTGCGCCGGGGCAGTCATGGTTTCTAGAGGCATGTTCTGCCAGAGCAAAAGCCAGGCCTATTTGTAAAAACACGTTACACATGACTAAGAACAAACCCTGTTTCCTCGCAGATTTGTCCTGCGAACGGCTGGGGAGAGGTCTTGAAAGCGCGAGAAATTGCCTTATTATTAGCACTCAATGGGGTTGAGTGCTAACAGCTTGACCCTAGATATTCCGAATGTCGGCCAGGATGGCTGGCAAGTCTTGTTTCAACTTTGTTGATGTATTTAGGAGTTGGTATGAACCTGCGTCCCCTGCACGATCGCGTGATCGTCAAGCGCCTCGAAAACGAAACCAAGACAGCCTCGGGCATCGTGCTCCCTGATGCTGCCACCGAGAAGCCTGACCAGGGCGAAGTGCTGGCTGTGGGTCCCGGCAAGCGCAATGACAAGGGCGAGCTGATCGCTCTGAACGTGAAGGTCGGCGACCGCGTTCTGTTCGGCAAGTACTCTGGCCAAACCGTGAAGATCCACGGCGACGAGCTGCTGGTCATGAAGGAAGACGACCTGTTCGCAGTCGTCGAGAAGTAATCCTTCCCGAACACCTCCCCCTCTTCATGGCTGTCGGCGACTGATTGACAAGTGCTGGCAGCCCAATTGAACCTCATTCTTTAGGAGCCAAAAATGGCAGCAAAAGACGTAGTTTTCGGCGGTGAAGCACGTGCACGCATGGTTGAAGGCGTGAACATCCTGGCTAACGCAGTCAAGGTTACCCTGGGCCCCAAGGGTCGCAATGTGGTGCTGGAGCGCTCCTTCGGCGCCCCCACCGTGACCAAGGACGGCGTGTCCGTGGCCAAGGAAATCGAACTCAAGGACAAGCTGCAGAACATGGGCGCCCAGCTCGTGAAGGAAGTGGCCTCCAAGACCAACGACATCGCTGGTGACGGCACGACCACCGCTACCGTGCTGGCCCAAGCCATCGTGCGCGAAGGCTCCAAGTACGTGGCCGCCGGTCTGAACCCCATGGACCTGAAGCGCGGCATCGACAAGGCTGTCGCCGCCCTGGTGGAAGAGCTGAAGAAGCAATCCAAGGCCACCACCACTTCCAAGGAAATCGCTCAAGTGGGCACGATCTCCGCCAACTCCGACTCCGACGTGGGCGAAATCATCGCTCAAGCCATGGACAAGGTCGGCAAGGAAGGCGTGATCACCGTTGAAGAAGGCAAGAGCCTGGCCAACGAACTGGATGTCGTCGAAGGCATGCAATTCGACCGCGGCTACCTGTCGCCCTACTTCATCAACAACCCCGAAAAGCAAGCCGCGATTCTGGACAACCCCTTCGTGCTGCTGTTCGACAAGAAGATCAGCAACATCCGCGACCTGCTGCCCACGCTGGAAGCTGTGGCCAAGGCCGGCCGTCCCCTGCTGATCATTGCCGAAGACGTCGAAGGCGAAGCCCTGGCGACTCTGGTGGTGAACACCATCCGCGGCATCCTGAAGGTTGTGGCTGTGAAGGCTCCCGGCTTCGGCGACCGTCGCAAGGCCATGCTGGAAGACATCGCCATCCTGACTGGCGGCAAGGTCATCGCTGAAGAAGTGGGCCTGTCGCTGGACAAGGTGACTCTGGAAGATCTGGGCCAGGCTGCTCGCGTCGAAATCGGCAAGGAAAACACCACCATCATCGACGGTGCTGGCGCTGCTGACGAAATCGAAGCCCGCGTGAAGCAAATCCGCATCCAGATCGAAGAAGCCACTTCCGACTACGACCGTGAAAAGCTGCAAGAGCGCGTGGCCAAGCTGGCCGGCGGTGTTGCCGTGATCAAGGTTGGCGCTGCCACCGAAGTCGAAATGAAGGAAAAGAAGGCCCGCGTGGAAGACGCCCTGCACGCTACCCGCGCTGCTGTGGAAGAAGGCATCGTGGCCGGCGGTGGCGTGGCCCTGCTGCGCGCCAAGCAAGCCGTTGGCGCCCTGGCTACCGGCAATGCCGAACAAGACGCCGGCATCAAGCTGGTGCTCAAGGCTATCGAAGCACCTCTGCGCGAAATCGTGGCCAACGCCGGTGGCGAGCCCTCGGTGGTCGTGAACGCCGTGCTGAACGGTTCCGGCAACTACGGCTTCAACGCTGCCAACGACACCTACGGCGACATGCTGGAAATGGGTATCCTGGATCCCACCAAGGTGACTCGCACTGCTCTGCAGAACGCCGCTTCCGTGGCTTCCCTGCTGCTGACCACCGAGTGCATGATCGCCGAAGCCCCCAAGGCTGACGCAGCTCCTGCCATGCCCGATATGGGCGGCATGGGCGGCATGGGCGGCATGGGCATGTAATTGCTCTGCTGCTGACCTGGTGGTTTGCTCCACCTGGTTTGCCCACAACAAAAAGGCCGCATTTGCGGCCTTTTTCTTTTGCACCGAGCTTCACGAGCTGCTCCGAGCATAAAAAAGCCAGCCGATACCGGGCTGGCTTTTTTATCCAGAGATTCGCCTTAGAAACGATGACGCAGACCGATGGTGATACCGGTACGCTTTTTCGCGCCATTGGCATCAAGCATCACGCCCGCACCGCCTTTGGTCTTGGTGTGATCCACCGCGAAATAGGCATCCGTGCGCTTGGAGAAGGCATAGTCAGCCACGGCAACGATAAAGTCGGCCTTGCCATTGAAGGCGCCAGTCGCCGATCCCGATTGCTTGGCATGGTAGTAATGCAGACCTGCATTGAGCTGCGGCGTGACCTGGTAGCCAAAACCGACCTTGAACATCTCACGCTTGTTGGCAAAATTTCCGGGCGCATTACCTGCGATAAAGCCACCATTGGAAGAGCCTGTCCAATATGCATTGAGCAGGCCGGCGTCAAAAATGGCACCAGCCCCCGCAGCACCGAGACTATCCTTGACCTTGTTCTGGCCGTAACCAGCCATCAGATACAGAGGCCCGGTGCGATAGGAGCCGCCCAGTGTCCAGGCATCCACATCGGTGCCGGCCGGCAAGGTGGAGCGCTGGAAAGCACCACCCACAGAAATGCCATTGGCAGAATAGCGCAGATAGCCGCCTGCGGTTTTCAATGCCAGACCACCTGGCGTCATATCAATACTGCCACCCTTCTTGGCAAAGGTATTTCCTTCGTCAAAAGAATACTGCAGCCCTGCACGAACCGGCCCGAACTCGGCAACGTACTTCAGCATATTGTTTGCACGCGCGCCGAGAGACATGCCGATTTCAGGCTTGTAGGCATCCATATAAGGCGAATATGGGAACGATGCATAGGTAGAAGTCACCAGATCAAACAGCACGTTGTATTGGCGCCCCATGGTCACCTGACCAAAACTGGTGCTGCGCAAGCCCACCCAGGACTGCGCAAAGTAAGGTTGAGCGGTGCTGGGCGTGCCCGAATCCGTCCAGAAACGATTTTCCAGATTGGCAATAGCCGACAAGCCTCCACCCAGATCTTCCTTGATATTGATACCCCAGCGGCTCTCCGACATGCCGCCACCGATCATTTTGGTCAGACCACTTTTATTCGGACCCTCATTAGTCGTGTGACGAATCGCTGCATCCACAATGCCATACAGTTGCACGCTGCTTTGTGCATAAGCAATCGTCCCCAGCGAACCCAGCACAGCCAAAGCCAATGTTTTTTTCACAAATGAAGATGTCATTGTGTTGCCTCTCTCTTAATTCAATTCGCAAACAGTTGGTGGAAAATTCATTCTAGAAATGCTTTCCTCAACCGCGCGAGCATTGGCACAAGCGCAACACAGGCCTTTCCCTCTGGGGGCAAACCTCTCAGCAAACACCCTTTCAGGTTTAACCCCAGAAATAAAAAAGGCCTGTCTTTCGACAGGCCTTTTGGCTTTTAAGCAGTTACTGGCTTACGCCAGCAATTGATTAGAAAGCGTGGCGGATACCAACTTGCACACCAGCTTGGTTCATGCCAGTGCCATTAGCCTTCATGCCAACGGTGTCGCTCACACCCTTGGCAGCCAGAGCCATGGAGGAACCGTCTTGGTTCTTCAGGTAAGCAACAGTACCGTACAGAGCAGTGCGCTTGGACAGGTTGTGCACATAGCCCAGCGACAGTTGGTGAGCCTTGGCAGGACCTTGTTGGTCGTAGTAAGCGTACTGAGCCTTCACTTCGCCCACGCCACCCACGGGAGCGGACACGCCCAGCAGGTAGTTACGGAACTTGGCGCTGGAACCAGCATCGGGCTTGTACTTGATCTGCTGTGCCAGACCTGTCACCTTGGCCACGCCGAAGTTGTAAGAAGCGCCGATGGACATTTCATCACGGTCGCCAGCAGAACCCTTCAGGTTGCCGTATGCAGCAGTCACGCTCAGGGGGCCGTTGTCGTAGCCAACGTTACCACCAGCGTAGCGGCCAGACTTAGTACCAGCAACAGCCTTCTCGTCGAAAGCGTAGCTCACATTAGCTGTGAAGCCGCTGAAGTTAGGCAGAGAGTAGGACACCATGTTGTTAGCACGGATGGTGTTTGTGTCGCCAGAAGCGGCGAAACCACCAACGGTAGACCAACGGCTGTAGCCCATGTTTTGGCCGATACCGGTAGCGCCGAACAGGTCATACTTCAGACCAGCACGGAAAGTGGGGGTGGTTTCACGACCCAGGCGAACTTCACCGAAGTTGCCCGACAGACGCACGGTGGATTCGCGCTTGAAGTCGAAGCCCGAAGCATTGCCAGTGTCGCCGAAGATTTCGCCTTCCAGCCAGAAGCCAGCCTTCAGACCGCCACCCAGGTCTTCAGTGCCGCGCAGGCCCAGACGGCTGGTAGCGTTACCGCTTGTACCAACACCGTACTTTGCATCCTTGCCGTCAGCGTTGTCCACATAGGAAACGCCAGTGTCAACGATACCAAACAGGGTCACGGAAGATTGAGCCATTGCGGCGCCGGAAGCGGCCAGCACTGCCAGGGCGATCAGAGATTTTTTCATTACGAGTTACTCCAAGGTTTAGAAGGGCGCCGGTTCTATGGGAGAGAGACTTGAGCCTCGAGCTCCACCGGTTTCCCGCGCCAACCTCCTGGTGGGGAAGTTGGGTCTATTGCACCAGACCACCGAGCCCAGCGCAAAGGAATTCACCCAAAACTGCTCGATTCGGCGCGTTTTCGTTGCACTACCGCAACAAACACCAAGCCGCACTAGCGGGCACACCCTTAGGGGTTCCTGCCTAGGATTGCCCCAGCGCAAGTTGCGGATGAGCCACTCTGGTGTACCTTATGTGCATTGACGCCAGACAGGCGCCGCACTGAGTTCTTTTTAGCCATGGACAAGTTACTGACCGCTGCCGACGCAGCTCTTCGCACTCTGTTTGCCGACCCGGTGGCCGCAGAGCGCTCGCCTGCCGCAGGGATCGCCGAAGCCGATCTGAGCGATGAACAGCGCAAGCTCTCCGCAGCCTTGATGCGCGTCAATCATGTGGGCGAGGTCTGCGCTCAGGCGCTATACAACGCTCAGGCCATGGTGACCAAGGACATGGAGTTGCGCGAGCATCTGCTGCATGCCGCTCGCGAGGAAATGGACCATCTGGCCTGGACCCGCGAACGCCTGCATGCCCTGGGTGACAGACCCTCGTTGCTGAACCCGCTGTGGTTTGCTGGCGCTTTTGCCATTGGCACGATTGCCGCCAAATTCAGCGATGCCGCCAGTCTGGGCTTTGTGGTCGAGACAGAAAATCAGGTTTCTGCCCACCTGGCAAGCCATCTGGGTCGCCTGCCCGAGGAGGACGAGGCTTCGCGTGCCGTAGTCGAGCGCATGAAGGATGACGAAGAGCGTCATGCCGCAGCAGCGATCGACGAAGGTGCAATGCAACTGCCCCCGATTGCCCAGGGGCTGATGCGTGTGGCGGCCAAAGTCATGACGATTACAGCGCATCGCATCTGATTAGCGCCTGTTCAACAAAAACGGGCCGTTGAGGCCCGTTTTTTCGATCGAACGTCCAGTTCAGGCTTCGACGATGTCAAAACCCGTCGTGATTTCGGCCGTCTTGCCCAGCATGATGGTGGCCGAGCAGTATTTGTCGTGGCTCATGGCGATGGCGCGTTCGACGGCTCCGGCAGGCAGGTTCTTGCCGCTGACCGTGAACTGCATGTGGATCTTGGTGAACACCTTGGGGTCGGTCTCGGCGCGCTCGGAAGTCAGCTGCACGCTGCAGCCCTTCACATCGTGACGGCCACGCTTGAGGATGAGCACCACGTCGTAGGCCGTGCAGCCGCCGGCGCCGGCCAGCAGCATCTCCATGGGGCGAGGAGCCTGATTGCGACCGCCATTGGCCGGGTTCTTCTCGTCCGGTGCGCCGTCCATATTGACCACATGGCCGCTGCCGGTCTCTGCCACAAAGCCCATGCCCGAGCGCGTTCCGGTGGCCGCGCCTGTCCAACTAACCGTGCATTCCATTGTTTTTCCTCTCAAAACTGTTGCAATTTTGCATCAAATACATAAAAACCCGAATCTTTTGATGCACAGAAAACACAAGCCTCATACAATACAACCCAAGCGTTACCTGTGAGGTCAAACCCGCAGGCAGACTGCAGATTACTGGTTAACACCAATCTGTATCGCACCATTTGTCTCCTCCACCTCCTCTAATGGTGGATTCAGCCCCTAGCTCCTGAGCTAGGGGCTTTTTTTCGTGCCTACTCATCCTGCTTCTCAGAGCAGCAGCATGCACCTCTTGAGCGAGTACTGCAGCGCAGCAAGCAAGCGCCTATCATGGTCGGCTTCCATGCACCCGGCAGGCTGATTACCCTGGCTCTGGTGCTCTGCTTTCGATTTGCACCATGACTCAAGCCCTGACCCCTGCCGATTATCTGACTCGCATCCTCAATGCACGCGTCTATGACGTGGCCGTGGAGTCGGATCTGGACATTGCCAAGAACCTCAGCCGCCGCCTGCACAACAAAGTGCTTCTGAAGCGCGAGGACCAGCAGCCCGTGTTCAGCTTCAAGTTGCGCGGCGCCTATAACAAGATGGCCAATCTGACGGCCGAGCAGCTGCAAAAGGGCGTGATCTGCGCGAGCGCGGGCAACCATGCCCAGGGTACGGCCATGAGCGCCAAGAAGCTGGGTTGCCGCGCCGTGATCGTGATGCCCACCACCACGCCCCAGGTGAAGATCGATGCCGTGATCGCCCTGGGCGGCGAGGCGGTGCTGGCCGGGGAAAGTTACTCGGACGCCTACAAACACGCCGTCAAGCTGCAGAAGTCCGAGGGCCTGACCTTTGTCCACCCCTTTGACGACCCCGATGTGATTGCCGGCCAGGGCACCATCGCCATGGAGCTGCTGCGCCAGCTGCAAAAGCTGGGCAGCCAGCGTCTGGATGCCATCTTCGTGCCCATCGGCGGCGGCGGCCTGATTGCCGGCGTTGCCAACTACATCAAGGCCGTGCGCCCCGAGGTGAAGGTGATCGGCGTGCACACCAAGGACTCGAACGCCATGATGCAGTCCGTGCAGGCGGGCGAGCGCGTGGAACTGGCCGATGTGGGCCTGTTCGCCGACGGCACCGCCGTGAAGCTGGTGGGAGCGGAAACCTTCCGTGTCACCCAGGGCCTGGTGGATGACTATGTGACCGTGGACACCGATGCCGTCTGCGCCGCCATCAAGGACATCTTCACCGACACCCGCTCCATCGTCGAGCCCTCGGGCGCCCTGGGCGTGGCGGCCATCAAGCAGTATGTGGCCAAGCACAAGACCAAGGGCGAAACCTACGCCGCCATACTGAGCGGCGCCAATATGAACTTCGACCGCCTGCGCTTTGTGGCCGAGCGCGCCGAAGTCGGCGAGGAGCGCGAAGCCCTGTTCGCCGTCACCATCCCCGAAGAGCGCGGCAGCTTCAAGCACTTTTGCGAGGTGGTGGGCAAGCTGCCCGGCGGCCCGCGCAACGTGACCGAGTTCAACTACCGCATCAGCCACGACAGCAAGGCCCATGTGTTCGTGGGTCTGACCACGCCGACAAAGGGCGAGTCCGAGAAGATCTGCAAGAACTTCCAGAAGAACGGCTTTGAGGCACTCGACCTGACCTTTGACGAGATGGCCAAGGAACATCTGCGCCATATGGTGGGCGGCCACTCGCCGCTGGCACAGGACGAGCGCCTGCTGCGCTTTGTCTTCCCCGAGCGCCCCGGCGCGCTGTTCAAGTTCCTGAGCCTGATGGCGCCGACCTGGAATATCTCCCTGTTCCACTACCGCAACCAGGGCGCCGACTACGGCCGCATCCTGGTCGGCATGCAGGTGCCTGCCAAGGACCACAAGAAGTTCGACAGTTTCCTCAAAAACCTCGGCTATCCCTGGGTGGAGGAAACCAGCAATCCTGCGTACCAGTTGTTCCTGAAGTAAAACAAAAAAAGAAGCTGCCACCGCATTACCCACAATGATTTCAGATAGAAAAGAATCTGAAACATAGGAATATCAAGCGAAACCAGCTCCTTTTTTATTCACAACACCATGCAAGCCCTGCGCCACTATCTGCTGGCCGTCCAGTTCTTCAGCCGCATCCCCGTGGCCGGACGTCTGGCGGCCTGGGTGGGCTGGAGCCCCGAGATGCAGCGTGCCAGCGCCGCACATCTGCCGGGCGTGGGCTGGCTGGTGGGCCTGTGGGCCGCGCTGCTGCTGGCAGCCCTGCTCTGGCTGCTGCCGGCAAGCCCCTGGTCGCCGCTGGCGGCGGCGCTCATCAGCACCGCCGGCACCTTGTGGCTGACCGGCGGTTTTCATGAGGACGGCCTGGCCGACGTCGCCGACGGGCTGGGCGGCCTGGTCCCGCCCGAGCGCGCGCTGGAGATCATGAAGGACTCGCGCATAGGCGCCTATGGCGTGATGGCTCTGCTTATGGCACTGCTCACCAAGGTCGTGCTGATCGCCCTGCTGCTGTCCGTCATGCAGCCGTTCTGGGGACCGGCGCCGGTACTCATCCTCGTGTGCTGCATTCATGTGCTGTCGCGCTTTGCGCCGCTGGTGCTGATGCGCGGCCTGCCCCACGTCGGCCTGGCCGCGAGCAGCAAGACCCTGCATATCGCGGGCAGGCAACTGGGCTGGCAAGGCATGCTGACCGGCGGCCTCTGGTGTCTGCCGGCACTGGGTCTGTTGGGCTGGCTCGGCGTCTGGAGCTTTGTGCCCAGCCTGCTGGCTGCCATGCTGGTCACCACCTGGCTGATGAAGCGCTGGTTGCTGCAGCGCCTTGGCGGCATGACGGGCGACTGTCTGGGCGCCTGCCAGCAGCTCAATGAGCTGGCGCTGCTGCTGGCCAGCTGCATCTATCTGCGCCAGCTGCTATAGAACGGCCATGAAGACACTATGGCTGGTGCGCCACGCACGTCCCTTGATCGATACCGAGCGCTGTTATGGCCGCCTCGATATCGCCGCCGATGCACAAGCCACCCGGCAAGCTGCTCAGACCCTGCAGCAATCTCTGCAGCACCTGCATGGCAAGCTGCAGATCCGGCACTCGCCGCTACAAAGATGCAGGCAGTTGGCGTTGGATCTGCAGGTACTGGAGCCGGATTTCGTCTCCACCCCCGACGGCAGACTGCTGGAGATGGACTTCGGCCATTGGGAAGGCTTGCGCTGGAATGACATCGGCGAAGCTGCCATCGGTGCCTGGGCGCAGGATCTGGCGCGGCACGCACCCGGCGAGGGCGAATCACTGGCACAGATGCTGCAGCGCGTCCACGAGGCGCTGCAGGACGCGCTCAGCAGCGACAGCGAGCATATGGTGTGGATCTGCCATGCCGGTGTGGCACGCTGTGCGCAGTGGCTGCTGCAACATAGCCGCCGGCTGCCGCAAAGCCATGAATGGACCTTGCCGGCGCCCGCCTATGGACAGTGGCTGCAGCTCGAACTCAGTTGAAGCTGGCCATGGGCGGCCTGGGCAATTGCAGCACCGTGCTGGCCGGCCCGTTGGCAGGGCCCAGTCGCGCTTCGCGCGCCGCCAGAGATTGCAGAATCACGCCATCCTCCACGGCTTCACCTACACGCACGGCCTTGCTGCCCTTGCCTTCCACGGCGATCACCGCGGCACCGCCACCTGTTTCGTGCCCTGCCAGCACCCCCAGCAGCGCATAGCGGCTGGCCACTGGCGCGGCCACGGCGGCAACAGGCGCGGCGACCGCCCCCAAAGCCTTGGCCATGGCCTGGACATTGGCCTGTACCGGCTGCGCAGGCGGGACGACATGTAACTGCTCACTGCCACTGCCGACGAACCGGAGTGTCCAGAACACCACCACCGCAGCGGCAATCGCCCACAGCAGCAGGGTCGTGAGTTTGACCGGCATGGAAAGGCCCTGACCGGTATTGAAAGATTGCAGTCGCATTCGACGATTATGATGGTGCAATACTGCATTTTTCCTACAGTTTCCAATGAGCACCAACTGCCGTCATCCGATGTCTGCTATTCGCCACGCCGCATCGCGCGGCTTTACCCTGATCGAATTGATGGTGGTGCTGGTCATCATTGGCGTGCTGGCAGCGCTTATCGTGCCCAATGTGCTGGACCGCGCCGACGATGCGCGCGTGACCGCAGCCAAGACCGATATCGCTAATATCAACCAGGCGCTCAAGCTCTACCGCCTCGACAACCAGCGCTATCCAACGGCCGAACAGGGCCTGCAGGCGCTGGTAACCAAACCAACCACCGGCCCCGCTCCGCAGAACTGGAAGCCCTACCTGGAAAAGTTGCCCAATGACCCCTGGGGCAATCCTTATCAATACCTGAATCCAGGCGTGAAGGGCCCCATCGACATCATGTCCTTTGGCGCTGACGGCAAGGCCGGCGGCGAAGGCAAGGATGCGGATATTGGCTCCTGGCAATAGCAATGAGCCCCCACGCTCCCTCACAGCGTGTGGTCGCTGCCCCCAGAGGGGGCCCTGACCGGCTGGTGCCGGGGTTTGCCTTGGGGCGGCCCGGCGGCAACCCCGCATGCATCAAATGCCTGTAAAGCCGGCGCGCTCAGCCACAGGGACAGCCAGCAAGGGCCGCCCCGCAGCACAGGCTGTCGTCCCCCGGGGGGGAAGGCGCGCAGCGCTTCAGGGGGGATTCACACTCTTGGAGTTGCTGGTGGTGATTTCCATCATGGCGCTGGCGACGGCGGGTGTGAGCCTGGCCATACGCGACAGCGGCGAGCAGCAGCTCGAACGCGAGGCCCAGCGTCTGGCCACCTTGCTCGAATCGGCACGCGCCCAGGCCCGTACCAATGGCGCCCTGGTGGTCTGGCGCCCGATGCCGCAGGGCTTCCGGTTTGAAGGCCTGCCACCCAACGTCAAGATGCCCACTCAATGGCTGCAGACTCCTGTGCTGGTGCAGCCCAATACACCCGTGGTGCTGGGACCGGAGCCGCTGATTCCAAGACAGAGCATTACCTTGTCGCTGCCCGGCAGCAACTCGGCGCCACTGCGGCTGGCCACCGACGGGCTGCGCCCGTTCAGCATTCAAAATCTGCAGGTGACGCCATGAAGCCCGCCCTGCTGCAGCGCGGCTTCACGCTGATCGAGGTACTGGTCGCGGTCGGTATCGTCGGCGTCACCCTGCTGGCTGGACTTCAGGCCAGCAGCGCCCTGACGCGCAATGCCCAGCGCCAGTCCGACGTCATCCTGGCCCAGCTCTGCGCACAGAACGAACTGGTGCGACTGCGCCTGTTCAATCAGATGCCTGCCGTCGGCGACACCACCATCCAGTGCCAGCAGGCCGGCAGACAGATGCAGGTACAGCTCAGCGTGCGCCCTACGCCCAACCCCAGCTTCAGACGCGTGGATGCCCAGGTGTTTTCCGAGGCTGCTGCGGTGCTGCGCGTCTCCACCATCGTCGGTCGCTACTGAATCATGAGCAGCATGCGCAACAGAAACCAAGGTTTCACGCTGATCGAGCTGCTGGTCGCCCTGGCTGCCATGGCCCTGCTGTCCATCATGAGCTGGCGCGGCATCGACGGCATGCTGAGGGCGCAGGAAGTGACACGCGAGCAAGGTGAGCAACACGCCGTCATGCAGACCGTGCTGGCCCAGTGGAATGCCGACCTCAACGCGCTGATGCCGCTGCAGGGTCGCCAGGTGCTGGACTGGGACGGCCAGGTGTTGCGCCTGACGCGCAAGACCAGTGCAGCCGTCGACAACGGGGCGCTCATCGTGGCCTGGAGCCGTCGCAATGTCGATGGCCGCTTCCAATGGGTGCGCTGGCAATCGCTGCCCGCGCGCACGGTCAGCGAATGGAACGATGCCTGGAACCAGGCGGCCCAATGGGGCCGCAATCCTTCCAGCGACCAGATGCGCCGCGAGACCGTGCTGATCCCGCTTGATCTGTGGCGCGTCTACTACTACCGCAGCAACGCCTGGACCAACCCGCAGTCCAGCGATCAGGGCAGCGATGACGGCAGCAGCGTCGGCAGCGACGGCAACCCCGTGCTGCCCGTCGTGCCCGACGGCATACGCATAGAACTGACACTGCCCCCAGGCCGCGCGCTCAATGGAGTGATGACGGTGGACTGGGTCAACCCGCTGCGCTCGAACTCCAGATCATGAAATCCCCCCTGAGTCGCTTCGCGCCTTCCCTCCAGAGGGACAACGCCATCGCTGCGGGGCGGCCCATGCTCGGTGTTTCCGGCTTGGGGCGCGCCAGTTTCAGACACGCGCGCCAGCGCGGTGCAGCACTGCTGGCAGCCATGCTGACGGTGGTGCTGGTTGCCACCCTGGCCTCGGCCGCGCTCTGGCAGCAATGGCGCGATGTGGAAATCGAGACCGCCGAACGCAATCGTGTGCAGGCCAACTGGTTGCTGCTGGGCGCGCTGGACTGGTCGCGCGTGGTGCTGCAGGAGGACTCGCGCGCCAACCGCAGCAACCCGGTCGATCATCTGGGCGAGCCCTGGGCGGTGCCGCTGAAGGAGGCTCGCCTGTCCACATTTCTGGCAGCCAAGAACAATGTCAGCCAGGTCGATGACGGTCTTGCCGACATGCAGGACGCTTTTCTCTCGGGCGAGATCGTGGATCTGCAGTCGCGCCTGAATCTGCGCAATCTGCTCAGCGGGGCCGACTCGAGCGTGAAAGAGGAGAACCTCAAGCCTTTTCTGCGCCTGTTCGAGCGCCTGGGTCTGCCCGGCAGCTCCGTCATGCAGATCGCCACGGCCTTGCAGCAAGCCATGCGCGGCAAGAGCCAGACTGCGGCGCTGATGCCGCGCACCGTCGGGCAACTGGGCTGGCTGGGCGTCGATCCGCGCATCATCGCGCGCATCGAGCCCCATGTCTCGCTGTTGCCCGAGCGCACCATGGTCAATCTCAATACGGCCAGCGCCGAGGTCATCTGGGCCAGCACCGAGGACCTGGACTGGGCCCGCGCCAACCAGCTGGTGCAGTTGCGCGACGCCTCGCCTTTCAAGTCCCTGAATGCAGCGGCTGCGGCCATAGGGCTGACCGGCGTCTTCAACAGTGCCATGCACTCCGTGACCACCAGCTATTTCGAAGCCCGCGGTCGCCTGCGCCTCGGGGACAACGTCTTGAGCCAGCGTTCACTGATTCAGCGCAAGGACATGAACGTGACTACCCTGTGGCAGGAGCACGCCGACTGGGGTATGCCCGCAGTTGCCAGACCCTGACACCCTGATGTCACACTGCCCCCATAGAATGCTGCATCTTCCCTCATGAGCACATTGCTAATACAGCTGTCGGCGAAGCACGCCAACTCCGCCACGGAATATCTCTACGTCCTCAGCGACGATGGCCAAAGCATTCAGCGCAGCGGCCAGGCTGCGGCGTCCCTGCTGCCGGCCACGGGCCGCGCGGCCCAGATCACCGCCGTCATCCCGGTCGCTCAGCTGTCCTGGCATGCCGTCACCCTGCCTCCGGGACTGAATGTGCAAAGCCGGCGCCAGCAGCGTCTGCGCGCCGTGCTTGAGGGTTTGCTGGAAGAAAAGCTGCTCGATGAGCCGTCCGCCATGCACCTGGCACTGGACGCTGGCTCGGCGGCGGGTCAGACCTGCTGGGTGGCTGCCTGCGACAAGGGCTGGCTGCAATCCCATTTGCAGGCCCTGGAACAGCATGGTCATGCCGCCAGCCGTCTGGTGCCCGAACAATGGCCAAGCAGCAAGGCCCAGCTGCTTCTGTCGGGCGACAGCACCCAGCCCCAGCTGAGTGCCACCGGACTGGATGCACAGGCCTGCCTCGTCGTCCTGCCCCAGCATGCCGATGCCGGCCTGTTGCAGCCACTGCTGGCTCGCCTGCCCGAGGATCTGCCGGTGCTGGCCGAACCCCATCTGGCACGCAGCGCTGAGACACTGCAGCGCCCGGTCAGCATCTTCACCGCCGCCCAGCGGCTGCTGCAAAGCCATGGCTACGCGGGCGACCTGGCCCAGTTCGATCTGGACCTGGGCGGCAGCACCCGCGCCAAGCGCCGCCTGCTCGATGCCTGGCATGGTTTTGCCAAGGCTCCGCAATGGCGTGCTGCGCGCTGGGCTGCAGGCATTGCCGTCGTCGCCCAGCTGGTCGGACTCAACGCCTGGGCCTTCAGGGAAAACCGTGCCATCGAACTGCGCCAGCAGCAGGCCAAGCAGGTACTTCAGACCACCTTCCCTCACGTGCCCGTCATCATCGATGCTCCGGTACAGATGCAACGCGAACTGGATCTGCTGCGCAGCAGCTCCGGCGCACTGTCCGCCAGCGACCTTGAAGCCCTGCTGGCCGCTAGCGCCGGCATTCAGGGCGTGCAGAATGCCAAGAGCCTGCAATACCAGGACAAGCAGCTGCGTATCTCGGGTCTGGACCTGAGTCCCGAAGCAGTGGGCGACGCACAGCAAAGCCTGCAGGCCAATGGCTATATGCTGCAACGCGAAGGAACAGATCTGGTGCTCAGTGCAAAGGCTAGGCCATGAAGCAGAAGAACGCCTTGAAAACCGCATTGGCTCCGCTGCGCCAGCGCTGGAGCATCCTGGCCCAGCGCGAACAGAATCTGTTGCTGATCGCCGCCAGCGTCGTGCTGCTGGCCCTGCTCTGGTGGGTGGCGCTGGCACCGGCCCTGCACAGCCTGCGCACGGCCCCCGCACGCCATGCGGCAGCGGAGCGCGAGCTGCAGAACATGCTGCAGATGCAGGCCCAGGCCGAGCTGCTGCGCCAGCAGCCGCAGGGCAATAGCGCTGATGCGCGCACGCAGCTGGAGCAGTCGCTCAAGACCGAACTCGGCAGCAGCGCACAGTTGCAGTGGCTGGGCAACCGTGCCCAGGTCAGCCTGAGCAATGCCGCCGCTCCCGCCCTGGCCCGCTGGCTGGCACAGGTGCGTGACAACAACCATGCCTCGGTGGCCGAGATGAAGCTCAACCGCAATCTCGGCGAAAGCGTCGACGGCGCTGCCGTCACACGTTGGAGCGGCAATCTGCTGCTCGATTTGCCCGACAACGCAGGTGTACAGAATTAGCCGCGACCATGAGCCTGAGCACCTCACGCACCACCAGCAAAGCCTCGCGCAGACCGCGTGAGCCGGGCGATCCGCGTTCGCCGCGCCGCTGGGCAGTGGGCGGTACCTTGCTGGGTGCTCTGCTGACGGTGCTGGTCCAGGCTCCGGCGGCCTGGCTGGCCGCAGGCGTGCAATCGATCACAGCCGACCAGGTACAGCTGCAGGAGCCGCGCGGCACGCTCTGGCGCGGCTCGGCCAGGCTGGTGCTCACGGGCGGCAAGGACAGCCAGGACCAGAGCAGCCTGCCCACGCGCCTGAACTGGACACTGCGACCCGGCCTGAGCGGCGCCAGCATCAGCCTGCAAAGCGATTGCTGCACCAGCACCCCGATGCTGGCGCAGCTGCAGCCGGGCTGGAACGCCATGACGGTGCGCTTCAAGGACAGCGTGCTGCAACTGCCCGCCGACATGCTGGCCGGCCTGGGCACGCCCTGGAACACCGTGGCCCTGCAGGGCCAGTTGCGCCTGTCCACCGTCGGGCTGACGATGCAATATCGCGCCGGCCGGGCTACCAGCCAGGGCCTGACGCGGCTGGAAGCGCTGGCCGTATCGTCCAGGCTATCGTCGCTCAAGCCCCTGGGCAGCTACCGCCTCGATATACAGGGCGGAGACAATGCCCAGCTGAATCTGACCACGCTGGGCGGCGACCTGCAGCTCAGCGGCCAGGGCCAATGGGTGGGCTCGCGCCTGCATTTCAGTGGCGAAGCCTCTGCCAGCCCCGAGCGCGAAGCCGCTCTGTCGAATTTGCTCAATATCTTGGGGCGCCGCCAGGGTGCGCGCTCCATCATCACCTTTGGTTGACACATGACTCAGCATTCACGCACCGCCTGGCAAAACACACTGCATTCGATAGCTGTTGCCTCGCTTGCCGTCTGCATTTCAGCACCTATTCATGCTCAAACCCAGAGCGGACAAGCGAATGCCACTCCCAGTTTGCGACCTGGCGAGCCGGTCACGCTGAACTTCACCAATGCCGATATCGAGGCCGTGTCGCGCGCCATGGCAGCCATCACCAATCGCAATGTGGTGGTGGATCCGCGCGTCAAGGGCCAGATCACGCTGCTGACCGACAAGGCCGTCTCGCCTGCCACTGCCTATCAGCAATACCTGGCGGCACTGCGCATGCAGGGCTTCACGGTGACGGAGTCGGCAGGTCTGTTCAAGGTGATTCCCGAAGCCGATGCCAAGCTGCAGTCCAGCGAGGTCTCCGTCGGCCAGGGCGGACGCGGCAGTCAGGCTGGCGGCGGACAGATCGTCACGCAGATCTTCAAGCTCAACTACGAGAACGCCAACAATCTGGTGCCCGTGCTGCGGCCGCTGATCAGCCCCAACAACACCATCAACGTCAACCCCGGCAACAACTCGCTGATCATCACCGACTACGCGGACAATCTGCAGCGCATCTCGCGCATCATCACCAGCACCGATGTATCCAACGCCACCGATGTGGAAGTCATCGCGCTGCGCCATGCCGTGGCCGCCGATATGGTGGCCCTGGTCAACCGTCTGATGGAAGGCGGCTCTGCCACCGCAGGCGGCGTGGTCCAGGCCGGAGCCGGCGCGGCAGCAGGCCAGGCGGACACCAGCTTCCGCACCTCCATACTGGCCGAGCCGCGCAGCAACTCGGTGCTGATCCGTGCGGCCAACCCGGCCAAGCTGTCGCAGATCCGCTCGCTGATCGCGCGTCTGGACCAGCCGGCCATGACGGGCAACGGTGACGACGGCAACATCCATGTGGTGTATCTCAAGAACGCCGACGCGGTGTCCCTGGCCGCCACGCTGCGTGCCGCCATCAACGCCCAGACCAGCGCCAGCACCGCCCTGGGTGGCCAGCCGGGCATGACGGCAGCCGCCGGCTCGACCACGAATGCAGCAAGCTCCCAGCCCGTGATCTCGCGCGGCACGGACGGCAGCGCCACCGTAGGCCTGGGCGGCGGCAACAGCGGCCCCAGCTCGCGCTTCGGCACGGCTCAGCAACCCTCCACGGGCGGCATGATCCAGGCCGACCCCACGACCAACTCGCTGATCATCACCGCCCCCGGCCCGCTGTACCGTCAATTGCGCACCGTCATCGACAAGCTCGACGGCCGCCGCGCCCAGGTACTGATCGAAGCCCTGATTGTCGAAGTCTCCGCCGACAAAGCGGCCCAGCTCGGCGTGCAATGGAGCTCGGTGATCCGCAACAACGGCCGCGTGCTGGGCGTGCTCGGCAACGGCACTTCCATCAGCGGTATCTCGAACATCTTCGGCCTGTCAGGGGCCGTGGGCAATCTGGTCAACGGCACGCCTCTCACCGACAGCCAGGCCTCGGCGATCGGCGGCATGAAGGGCATGAACCTGGGCTTCACCCAGAACGTCAACGGCAACACCAGCCTGGGCGCTCTGGTCAACCTGATGCAGGGCGACGGCGACACCAACATTCTCTCCACGCCCAATCTGATGACGCTGGACAACGAGGAGGCCAGCATCATGGTGGGCGAGAACGTGCCCTTCCCCACAGGCTCCTATACCAACACCGCCGGCACCTCGGGCTCGGTCAATCCCTTCACCACCTATGAGCGCAAGGACGTGGGTACGCTGCTCAAGATTCGTCCGCAGATCAACGAGAACGGCACCATCAAGATGGCCGTCTACCAGGAGAACTCGGCGGTCAAGCAGGGGACGGCGAATGCACAGTCCGGTGCCACCACCACCAAGCGCTCCATCGAGTCGAATGTACTGGTCGAGGACGGCGCCATCGTGGTGCTGGGCGGCCTGATTGCCGACGAATACAGCCAGAGCCAGGAGCGCGTGCCGCTGCTGGGCGACATTCCCTTGCTGGGCAATCTGTTTCGCAACACCAGCCGCGAGCGCAAGAAAACCAATCTGATGGTGTTTCTGCGCCCCACCGTGCTGCGTGACGCCAACTCCACCAGCCAGCTCTCGCAGGACCGCTATGAGTCCATTCGCGGCATGCAGCAAACCGTGCAGCCCGACCCCAATCTGCTGATGCGCAATGTCAATGCCGCGCCCTTGCTGCCCGCATCCAGCGGTGCTGCACCGGCGAGCGTGCCCAATGTGGCCATCGTTCCCGGGGCCAAGCCCGAGATCGTGGACTTCACGCGCCCGGGTCAGCCCACGGTGAACGGCCAGCCTGTGACCGTGACGCCTGTGACGCCCGCCACCCTGCCCCCGGGCACCCTGTAAGCGAAGGCCACGCATGCGCTACCCCCTGCCCTATGGCTTTGCCCGCAGCAGCCAGCTGCTGATCGAGGATGACGGCCAGGAGCCCGTGCTCTGGCATGGTCCGCAACCCGACTGGTCGGCCATCTCCGAAGTGCAGCGCAAGCACGCGGTGCAACGCTGGCAGTTGCTGGACAGCGGCGCGCTGGCCCATCGCATCAGCGCGGCCTATGCGCAAAGCGACTCCAGCGCCGCCATGGTGGTCAGCGAGGTCGAGTCCGACGCCGATCTGACGCGCATGATGCAGGACCTGCCAGCCGTGGAGGACTTGCTGGAAACCGCCGACGACGCCCCCATTATCCGCATGCTCAACGCCCTGCTCACGCAGGCTGCGCGCGACGGTGCTTCGGACATCCACATCGAGCCCTACGAACGCCATTCCAGCGTGCGCTTTCGCGTGGACGGCGATCTGCGCGAGGTGGTTCAGCCCAATCGCGCCCTGCACGCCGCTCTGATCAGCCGCCTGAAGATCATGGCCGATCTGGACATTGCCGAGAAACGTCTGCCCCAGGACGGGCGCATCAGCCTGCGCCTGGGCACGCGAGCCATTGACGTGCGCGTCTCCACCCTGCCCAGCGCCCACGGCGAGCGTGCCGTGCTGCGCCTGCTGGACAAGAGCGAGAGCAAGCTCAGCCTGGAAGCCGTGGGCATGGGCGGCGAGACGCTCAGGCGCTTTACCCATCTCACGGCGCAGCCGCACGGCATCGTGCTGGTCACCGGCCCCACGGGCTCGGGCAAGACCACCACGCTCTACGCCGCGCTGCAGCGCATGGATGCCAGCCACAGCAACATCATGACGGTGGAAGACCCCATCGAATATGAGCTGGCCGGCGTGGGCCAGACCCAGGTCAACGCCAAAATCGAGCTTACCTTTGCCAAGGCCTTGCGCGCCCTGCTGCGCCAGGACCCTGACGTGATCATGATCGGCGAAATCCGCGACTTCGAAACCGCGCAGATCGCCATCCAGGCTTCGCTCACCGGCCACCTGGTACTGGCCACGCTGCACACCAACGACGCACCCAGCGCCGTCACCCGCCTGATCGACATGGGGGTCGAGCCCTTTTTGCTGTCCTCATCGCTGCTGGGAGTGCTGGCACAGCGCCTGGTACGCAAGGTCGACCTGAGCGAGCCCAGTGGCTACCGTGGCCGCACCGGCATCTTCGAGCTGCTGGCCGTGGACGATGCGATTCGCGCCCAGATCCATCGCGGTGCCAGCGAGGCCGAGATCCGCGAGACTGCCATGGCTGCAGGCATGCAGCTCATGCGCGAGGATGGCGAACGCCTGGTTCGCGAAGGCATCACCACGCAAGCCGAGGTGATGCGCGTCACGCGCGACTGAGGACCCGAGACTCACTCGCGCCAGCGCAGCATGGCAGGCCCCGTGAGCAGCACGCGCACGAAATCGGCCTGCCGCCCCACACCGACCTTGAGCGCCGCCGATTTGAATTGCGAACGCGCGGTATGGATGGACAGGCCCTGTCTCTCGGCGAACTCCTGCAGGGTCCAGCCATTGATCAGCGCCTGGGCCAGTTGAGCCTCTGCCAGCGTGAGCCGATAGAGATTGCGCAGCAAATCCTGCAGCCAAGGAATGCGCAGCGCCGGATCGCTGATCAGCAGCATGGCAGCACTGCGCTCGCCATAAGGGCTGCTATGTATGGGCAAGGGCGACACCATGACCTGCAACTGCTGTCCGGCCAGCCCTGTGAAGCGGCTGGCCCGCCCGTGGTGCAACGCCTTGCCCAGCCCCGTGGCAACACAGTCCCGCATGGCTTTCTGCAGCCAGCGCTGGTCTGCGGCATTGGTGGCCTGCAGGCTCTCGTCGGCCGCGCGATACATCAGCTGGCTTTGCTCCATCAGGCGCAAGGCTCGGCTGCTGGCATGCATCACGGCCGCACGTTCGTCCAGAAGAACCACGCCTACCGGCAGATCCTCCAGTACGGCCAGCGATGCATTCAGCAATGCCTGGGTACGGTACAGGCGTCGGTGAATTGCAAATGCGCTCTGCAGGTGCGGCATGAGCTGCTGCACAAGGCCCAGCTCTTCGGCGCTGTAGGCACCCACGGCATGCGGCCTGACAACGGTGATGTTGAACGATCGGTCATGCTGATTGTCGACCACGGCCGCGCAGGAATAGAACAGGTCCTGAGGTCGCAGCCAGTCGCCATACCACTCGGTACCCGGCAGGTTCCGGTCGGGAAACAGTGTGGAGGAATTCACCACCGTGCCCGGTCTATGCAGACTCTGGTCCTGCAGCCAGACATTGCACTGACAGTAGTGCGTGGCAAAGCTTTCCAGTTCGGCGGCGGCAAAGCCCTGACTGGCGCCGAAAGTGCCAAAACCCCCGTCCAGATCCACCGTCCGCTGCGCAAAGTCGTTGGCCCAGATGACGCTGGCCGGTGAACGCAGGGCCGCGCCGAACAAGGCCAGAAAGCCCTGCCAGCGCGCCGGCTCCAGTGCCGACTCGTAGATGGCCGCAATCAATGCGGGCAACCGTTCCTGCAACATCAAAGGCAGATGCGCTACCGCCATAGAGCCTCCTTCCAAGGCTCGCCACAGCAAGCACCTCATGGAGCTTCGCTGGGGATTCATTTCATTTACTCACACTTTGAAATAGCTGCAAACCCTTCACCCAATTTGGTGATGTTTTCGCGACAACAAGTGCTTACAAACAACGGCAGCCACTCTATCAACCAAAGGCTGCCATGTCACAAGCACTCACCACAACTCCATTCATCCGCCGCTCGGTGTCCCTGGGCACCCTGGTCCTGATTGCCTCCATTGCCGGCTGCGGCGGCGGCAGCGACAGCGCTTCTCCTGCTCCGTCGCCCGCCCCGGCTCCGGCCACAAAATCGATCTCCACCACCGTGATCGACGGCGCCTTGCAAAACGTCAGGGTCTGCATGGACAGAAACGACAACGGCAGCTGCGACGCAGGGGAGCCCAGTGCCGTCACCAATGCCGCCGGTCAGGCCAGCCTGGAAGTGCCAGAGGCCGATGTGGGCAAATTCCCGATTCTGGCCCTGGTCACCAAGGACTCTGTCGATGCCGACACCGGCGCCGTTCCCGTGGCTTTCATATTGCGAGCACCCGCCGATCAGCCTGGTGTCGTCAGCCCGCTGAGCACCCTGGTCCAGGCGCACAGCCAGGCCACGGGCAGCAGCACCGCCGATGCGGCAGCAGCCATCCAGAGCCAGCTGGGCCTGGGCACTTCGGTGCTGGCGGATTTCACCCAGGACGACAGCAACGCCGGCAAGCTGGCCGCCACCATAGCGCGCCTGATCGTGGTGACCACCCAGACCCAGCTCAGCAACACGGCAGGCGCCACAGGCGTCGACGGCGCGCCGCTGACTTCGGTACAGCTCAACGCCGCCGTCAACAGCGTGCTGCTGCAGCAGCTGCAAACCCTGGCCACGGCCGTGCTGGACAATCCCGCCCTCAGCGACACCAGCAGCTCCATGAAGGACAAGCAATCCGCCATGGAAACCGCCGCCCAGCAGGTGGCCAGCGCTTCGGGCGTCACGGCCGGCAATGTGGGCCTGATCGCAGCCATGCAGTCGCAAACCAGCATCCCCGAGGCCGGCGGCCCCACGGCGAGCACGCAGCTGCGCTGGCTCAGCTTTACCGACACCAGCAACTACTACATCCGGGCCTTCGAAGCCACGGCCGAGCAGAACACTCCCGATGCGAACGGCAAACGCTATTTCACGGAGTTCCGCGAGCGCGTGGTCAGCGGCCAGGAGCAGCCCTGGGCAAGGCCTCAGATCTATTGGACCGGCAGCGAATGGTTTGCCTGCCCCACGGACTTCGTGCAGCAGGTCACCAGCCTCGCGAGCGGAGAGAGCGAATCCCTGTACTGCAAGAGCCTGGTCAGCAGAGCCAAGCAGAGTGTGCGCAATATCGCAGGCCTGAAGATGCGTGACATCGTCACCGAGATCCGCTCCGCCCCGTGGCAGGACTCTGCCGACGGCAGCTTTGCCAACTGGGGCCCGAGACCCGATCAGCTTCCGGCCGAAACGACCTTCCCCAGCGGCTCCACGCTCAGCTATCGCACCGTCACCGACCTGGGCGGCAGCGACTACTACCTGAGCAACAACGCCAACCGCGCCACCATTGCCCGTGCCGACGCACCGAACAACCCTGACACCAGCACCTGGCGCAGCGCCACGCTTGCGGAATTCATCGCCTGGAATGCCGGCGACTTTGCGCCCAATGTCTCGGCCGCCGATGTGCATGGCAACAACTCGCGCGTGCTGGTCAGCCGCCGCGACTATCTCAAGCCCGATGGCAGCGCCGCCTACAAGCGCTATATGGTGGGTTTCGAGAACGGCGGCGAACAGCGCGCACGCTTTTATGAATGCGAGGGCGATATGAGCACCTTGCCCAACAACCGGACCCTGTTCATCAACGGCGTGTCCACCTGCAAGACGATTCTGGTCAGCAATTACAGCATCGCCACCCAGGCAGATGCCAAGGTGCTGCGCTTCGCACAGGAGCCCACCCAGCTCAATGTCAGCAACTTCCAGAACTATCGCCTGTTCGTCGAACGGGGCGGCATCACCTATGTCGGCTATCGGGACAAGCAGATGGTCAGCAATCAGCAGCGGCTCAATGGCACTGCCGCCGATGCGCTGCTTGGCGCCCTCGGCCTGAACTGACTCCCCGCCCTAGCGCAGCACAGCCCACCTCTCGGTGGGCTTTTTCATGCATGGCCTCAGCCAGCAGCGGTCATTGAGCTTTGCCAGAATCGTTGCCATGCTTGAAAACCTTCGCACTTCCGTCCAGCCCTATGGCGGCGATCTGTTTCTGCTGCTGATCGCCCTGGCTGTCATCAGCCTCGCCGTGCTGTTCAACATCAAGGGCCGTCTTCCCGTGGACCAGTTGCGCCGCGTAATCCGCATGGCGGCGCTGGTGGCCTTGCTGGGCTCGGTATTCGCCATGCAGGCCGGCAGCAGCTATTACGCCATGGCCGCCGTGCTGCTGGCCTGGGGTGTGCTGGTCGGCATTGTGCTTGGACGTGAGATCGGCCGCAAACGCTGACCCAGAAAACGCTGCAAGCTATCAAAACCATATAGATCAATCGCCATGAAATCCCTGAACAACGTCAAGCTGTCCATGCTGGACCTGGTCGCCGTGCGCGAAGGCGGAACGGTGGCCGATGCTCTGCAGATTGCCGTGCGCACCGCGCAGCAGGCTGAAAAGCTGGGCTTCACCCGCTACTGGCTGGCCGAGCACCACAATATGCCGGGCATTGCTAGTTCGGCCACGGCCGTGCTGATCGGCCACATCGCAGGCGCCACGCAGAGGATTCGTGTGGGCTCGGGGGGCATCATGCTGCCCAACCATGCACCGCTGGTGGTGGCCGAGGCCTTCGGCACACTGGCCGAGCTCTACCCGGGCCGCATCGACCTGGGCCTGGGCCGCGCGCCGGGCACCGACGGTGCGACCATGCGCGCCCTGCGCCGCGACCGCGTGGAGACCGAGGAGGACTTCCCGCGCGACGTACAGGAGCTGCAGCGTCTGCTGGGCGATCACCAGGACGGCGCCCGCATCATCGCCATGCCGGGCGCGGGCACGCATGTCCCGATCTGGCTGCTGGGCTCCAGTCTGTTCTCGGCCCAGCTGGCTGCACACATGGGCCTGCCCTACGCCTTTGCCTCGCACTTTGCGCCGCGCATGCTGCACCAGGCCCTGGCCCTGTATCGCCAGATGTTCAAGCCCAGTGCCACGCTGGCCAAGCCTTACGCGATTGTCGGCGTGCCCGTGATTGCAGCCCCCAGCGATGAAGAGGCGCGGTTTCTGGCCAGCAGCACCTATCAGCGCGTGCTCGGCATTCTGACCGGCAACCGCACCCGCCTCATGCCCCCGGTACCGGACTTCTGGGAGCAGCTGGATGGGCGCGCCCAGGCGGCGATTGCCGATTTCCTGGCAGTGGGCGTCATCGGCGGCCCCGATACCGTGCGCCAGGGGCTGCAAAAGCTGGCCGACGAGACCCAGGCCGATGAATTCATGATCGTCAGCGATGTCTATGACGCCGAGCTGCGCCTGCGCAGCCTGGAGATCACGGCTGGCGCAATGAACACTGCCTCCTGAGCGGACCTGGCAGCTCCCTCCTCTCACGCTGCGCGGTAGGAGGGAGTGCAGAGAGAACGACAAACCAGCGTCCCGGCATGAGAGCATGCCAAACTCCTGCGTCGTTCACCTCTCAGATTTCGCCCATGAGCCGTTCCGCCCGTCTGCTGCAATTGCTGGATACGCTGCGCCGCGCCCGTCAGCCGCAGACCGGGCCCGAGCTGGCCCAGGCGCTGGGCATCAGCCTGCGCACGCTGTATCGCGATATTGCCACCTTGCGCACCCAGGGCGCCGACATCCTGGGCGACCCCGGCATAGGCTTCGAGATGCGGCCCGGCTTTCTGCTGCCGCCGCTGATGTTCAACGCCGACGAGCTGGAGGCCCTGCTGCTGGGCGCTCGCTGGGCCAGCCTGCAGGCCGATCCGCAACTGGCCCAGGCTGCCACCGCCGCCATGGACCGCATACGCACAGCACTGCCGCTGGAGCTGCGCATCGCCGTCGATACCAGCGGCCTGCTGGTTCCCAATATGCAGACAGATCCGCCGGCCGAGCCCTGGCAGGCCGCGCTGCGCCGCGCCATCCGCGCCGAACACAAGGTCGTGCTGCATTACCGGGACCAGCATGGCGTGCCGAGCCAGCGCCGGGTCTGGCCGTTTGCCATGGCCTACTTCGAGCGCAGCCGCGTGGTCTCGGCATGGTGCGAGTTGCGCCAGGCCTTTCGTCACTTTCGCGCCGACCGCGTGGACGCGCTGGAGGATCTCGGAGAACGCTATCCGCAGCGACGTCAGGCACTGATACAGCGCTGGCTGGACGAAACCGGCTACACGCTGGATTGAGCGGCGCTGCTGACAGAAACTGTCAGCCCCCGCTCCTACATTGGCTGCATGGCGTTTTTGCCATGTCACAACAGCCCGCCAAGGAGAGCCGCAATGTCCACACCTCAGCAACCCAAGCTGCGCTTTTTCAGCAACCCCAGATCACGCGCCCGCATGGTGCGCTGGATGCTGGAGGAATGCGGCGCCGACTATGAAACCGTTGACCTGGAATTCGGACCCGAGATGAAGTCGCCCGAGTACCTGTCCATCAACCCCATGGGCAAGGTCCCGGCGCTGCAGCATGGCGATGCCGTGGTCACCGAGACCGGAGCCATCCTCGCCTATCTGGCCGAGCTTTTTCCCGAGAAACGACTGGCCCCGGCAATGGGCAGCCCGGAACGGGCCAGCTACTTTCGCTGGCTGTTCTTTGTCGCCGGGCCGGTGGAGGCCGTCACAACCGCCCGCAACGAAGGCTGGCTGCAATCGCAAACTCATCAGCAGGCCATAAGCGCGGGCTTTGGTCGCTTTGACGATGTGCTGAACACATTGCTGCATGCGGTGGCCGGCAAACGCTATGTCTGCGGCGACCACTTCACGGCCGCCGATCTGTATCTGGCCAGCTATATCGGCTGGAGCATGATGGACGGCAGCTTGCCCAGGCGGCCCGAATTCGAGGCCTATGCCACGCCGCTGCTGCAGCGTGCAGCCTCGGTGCGCGCCGACGAGATCGACGGCGATATGCAAGCCGCCGCCATGGCGCCAGTCGTTTAAGGTTTTGGCCCGCAGCGCTTGCCAGTCAAGCGCAGGGCCATCAAAACCTATAGCAAACCGCTGCAGACCACTCAGCGCGCCAAGTAACCGCCGTCGACCGGGTAATAAGCGCCCGTCACAAACGACGCGCGGTCACTGGCCAGCCAGGCCACCAGCTCGGCGATCTCCTCGGGCTGGCCCAGCCGTCCCATGGGGTGGGCCGCCACCAGCGCCGCATGCGTGGCCGGGTCCTGCTCCAGACCGCTGATCATGGGGGTCTGGACAAAGCCCGGCCCCACGGCATTGATTCGCACGCCCCGGGCCGAATATTCGAGCGCTGCCGCCTTGGTCAGGCCCAGCACGCCATGCTTGGCCGCCGTATAGGCCGCAGAGTTGGCAAAGCCCACGGCGCCGAGTATGGACGCCATATTGATGATGGAGCCGCCACCGCCTTGCAGCATGGCGGCAATCTGGTATTTGCAGGCATAGAAGACACCCGAGAGATTGACGCGCAGCACCTGCTCCCAGGCATCGAGTGGATAGTCGGCGGTTGGCGCGCTGGCTCCGCCGATGCCGGCGTTGTTGCAGGCCACGTCCAGCCTGCCGAAGTGGCGCATGGTCAGGGCCACCAGCGCTTCATGATCCGCCGGGCTGCCGGCGTCGGCGCGCAGATACAGTGCCTCTGCACCCAGCTCGCGCACCAGGGCCGCGCTCTCCTGGCCCTGCTCCTCGTTGAGGTCGGCCAGCACCACCCGCGCGCCTTCCCTGGCCCATGTCAGCGCCACACAACGGCCTATGCCGGATGCAGCCCCCGTCACCAATGCAACCTTGTCCTTGAGCATCGAAACCTCGCATTCTTGAATCGGCAGACCATTGTGCCGACCTCAGCCGCGGCAGTCCTGACCTGCGTCAAGCCGGGTTCGCTCTCTCAAACGCCGAAGTGCTGACATCATTAGTCGCTACTATCTGCACTAACTCCTCACCCGTCAGATCGATTCGCGCATGCCCGCCTTTACCTTTGAAGCCCTGGATGCCCAGGGCCAGACCCGCAAGGGCACCCTGGAAGCCGACAACGCCCGTGCCGCGCGCAGCCAGCTGCGCAGCCAGGCCCTGGTGCCGCTGCAGGTCGAGCCCGTCGCCGCAGGCAAGGGTCAGGGCCGCACCGGCGCTTCCGGATGGTTCACGCGCCCGGTCTTCAACTCCACCAGCCTCGCGGTATGGACCCGCCAGCTATCGGGCCTGGTCAGCTCCGGCCTGCCCATAGAACGCGCACTGGCTGCGCTGTCCGAGGAAGCCGAGGACGAACGCCAGCATCAGCTGGTCGCAGCGCTGAGGGCCGAGGTCAATGCCGGCTCCAGCTTTGCCAGGGCGCTGGAACAGCATCCACGCGAGTTTTCCGATATCTTTTGCGCCGTGATCGGCGCCGGCGAATCCAGCGGCAGCCTGGGTCCGGTGCTGGAAAACCTGGCCGACGACCTGGAGGCGCGCCAGGCCTTGCAGTCCAAGCTCATCGGCGCCTCGCTGTATCCAGCCATCGTGACGCTGGTGGCCATCGTCATCGTGATCTTTCTGGTCAGCTATGTGGTGCCGCAGGTGGCCGGCGTGTTTGCCGGCACCAAGCGTGCGCTGCCGTTTCTCACCGTGGTCATGCTCGGCATCAGCGACTTTGTGCGCCACTACGGCTGGCTCATGCTGGCCGTGCTGCTGCTGGCTGCCGTGGGCTTTCGGCTGGCGCTCAGGAACGAGGCGTTTCGCGAGCGCTTCGATGCCCAGTGGCTGCGCCTGCCGCTCATAGGCCGACTCTCGCGCAGCTATAACGCGGCGCGCTTTGCCGGCACGCTGGCCATGCTGGCCGGAGCGGGCGTGCCCATTCTCAAGGCCTTGCAGGCTGCGGCCGAGACGCTCAACAACCGCGCGCTGCGCGCCGATGCCATGGATGCGCTGGTGCTGGTGCGCGAAGGCGCGCCACTGGCCTCGGCCCTGGCTCAGAAGAAGCGCTTTCCGGGCCTGGTCGCCATGTTCGCCCGGCTGGGCGAGCAGACGGGCCAGCTGCCGCTGATGCTGCAGCGTGCCGCCACCCAGCTGTCCACCGAGGTCCAGCGCCGTGCCATGCACCTGGCCACGATCCTCGAGCCGCTGCTCATCGTCGTCATGGGGCTGGTGGTCATGCTCATCGTGCTGGCCGTGCTCATGCCCATCATCCAGCTCAACCAGTTCGTCAAATAGGCCGGCCGCGCCCGCAACGGTGCGGAAGCGCCCACTCCAGCCTGGCGCAATTCTTGCTTTCTTTTAGTGCATTGCGGGTTTTTTCCGCAATTTCGCACCAATAAATAGCAAATTTCAGCTGGAGCGTTTTCATGCAAGCACTAAAACAGGGCGCGGATGCCCTGTTCATTCTGATGGGCGCCGTCATGGTTCTTGCCATGCACGCCGGTTTCGCCTTCCTGGAGCTGGGCACCGTGCGCCGCAAGAACCAGGTCAATGCCCTGGTCAAGATCCTGGTCGACTTCTCGGTCTCCACCGTGGTCTATTTCGCGCTCGGCTATGGCGTGGCCTACGGCACGCACTTTTTCGTGGGTGCCGAGCAGCTGACGGCACTCAACGGCTACGGCCTGGTCAAGTTCTTCTTTCTGCTGACCTTCGCGGCCGCCATTCCCGCCATCATCTCGGGCGGCATTGCCGAACGCGCCAAGTTCTGGCCCCAGCTGATCGCCACGGCCATGATCGTGGGCCTGATCTACCCCTTCTTCGAGGGCATTGCCTGGAACCAGCATTTCGGCGTGCAGGCCTGGATCAAGGCGCTGACCGGCGCCGAGTTCCACGACTTTGCCGGCAGCGTGGTGGTCCACGCCGTGGGCGGCTGGATCGCTCTTGGCGCCGTGCTGCTGCTGGGTCCGCGCAGCAATCGCTACCGCCAGGGCGGAGCGATCGCCGCCACGCCCCCCTCCAGCATTCCCTTCCTGGCGCTGGGAGCCTGGATTCTGATCGTGGGCTGGTTCGGCTTCAATGTGATGAGTGCCCAGAGCCTGGACAAGATCTCCGGTCTGGTCGCCGTGAATTCGCTGATGGCCATGGTGGGCGGCACGCTGGCTGCCCTGGCCGTGGGCAAAAACGACCCGGGCTTTGTGCACAACGGCCCGCTGGCCGGTCTGGTTGCCGTCTGCGCGGGCTCGGATCTGATGCACCCTCTGGGGGCACTGGTCGTGGGGGCTGCCGCCGGCGCCATCTTTGTCTTCATGTTCACGCTGACGCAGAACAAATGGAAGATCGACGATGTGCTGGGCGTGTGGCCGCTGCACGGTCTGTGCGGCGCCTGGGGCGGCATTGCAGCCGGCATCTTCGGCACGCAGGCACTGGGCGGGCTTGGCGGCGTACATCCGCTGGCCCAGCTCATAGGCACGCTGATGGGCGTGGCCTGGGCAGCGCTCGGCGGCCTGCTGGTCTACGGTCTGCTCAAGAAAACCATGGGGCTGCGCCTGAGCCAGGAACAGGAATTCGACGGCGCCGATCTGTCCATACACCATATCAGTGCCACGCCAGAGCGCGAAGCCAACTGGTGAGGGCGCGGCGGCCTGCGTATCATCGGAGCTTGTCTGCACATCCGCTCAAAGCCGTACCGCCATGGCCATGACCCTGAACGACAAGCTCGTCGTCGCCATCTCCTCGCGAGCCCTGTTCGATTTCGAGGAGGAAAACCGCCTCTTCGAGGACAGCGACCCGGCGACCTATCTGCGCTTGCAGCGCGAGCGGCTGAACGTGCCTGCCGCGCCCGGCGTGGCCTTCTCGCTGGTCAAGAAGCTGCTGGCCTTCAACACCGAGGCACAGCAGCATGTGGAAGTGGTGCTGCTCTCGCGCAACGACCCCGTCAGCGGCATGCGCGTCTTCCGCTCGGCCCAGGCCCACGGCCTGCACTCCATACAGCGCGGCGTATTCACCCAGGGGCGCGACCCCTTCGGCTATCTGCGCCCGCTGGGAGCCCAGCTGTTTCTCTCGGCGAATGCCGATGACGTGACCCAGGCACTGCAGCTGGGCTACCCGGCCGCCCATGTGTTCACCGACTCCATGCGCGCCAGCAGCAGCCATCCGCGTGAAGTGCGCATCGCTTTCGACGGCGATGCCGTGCTGTTTTCCGACGAGGCCGAGCGCATCTTCCAGGCCCAGGGCCTGGAGGCTTTCCAGCAGCATGAGCTGGAGAAAGCCGCCCAGCCGCTGCCTGAAGGCCCTTTCAAGCCCCTGCTGGCCGCCCTGCACCGGCTGCAGCAGGCCGATGTAGCCGGCATGCGCGTGCGCACGGCCCTGGTCACGGCGCGCAGCGCCCCGGCCCATGAACGCGCGCTCAATACGCTGATGGACTGGAAGATCGATGTCGATGAAGCCATGTTCCTCGGCGGACTGGCCAAGGGCGGGTTTCTGCGCGAGTTCGAGCCCGATTTCTTCTTCGACGACCAGACCGGCCATGTACGCAATGCGGCCGGACATGTTCCCTCGGGCCATGTGCGCAGCGGCATTGCCCATGACAAGGCGGCGCTGCCTACGTAAAGCTTGGCAAAGTCCGGCAAGCGAATGCAAAACTTTGAAAGTGCGGCGGGACAGTGCTTGAGAATGCCGTCATGGCCCTCATCTGTACCGCTATGTCAAAAGCCAAGAACCACCCCATCGTCGCGCGCAGCAGCTCGGTCATGAAGACCGCCATGGGCGTGCTGCTGACCAGCGCCGTGCTGCTGCTGCCCACGGTGCGCGCCGAGGAAACTGCCGGCGACAAGATGGCGGAAAGACAGGGAACCCAGCTCTCCAAGGGCGAGATCAAGGCCCAGCAGCAGTTCAAGATGCTGGACTTCAACCAGGATGGCAAGCTCAGCCGCAAGGAAGTGGCCATCATCCCCAAGCTGGCCGCCGCCTTTGACGAAACCGACACCAACAAAGACGGCTTCGTCACCTATGAGGAAGTGCGCGCCTTTGCCGTCAAATACCGTGCAGCGCGTGAAAAGGCCAAGGCCGCGGAAGCCGTGGCAGCTGCATCAGCCAAGGACGATGCTCACAAATCAGAAGCTGACAGCGCTGATCCTGAAAGCAAATAAGATATAAAAATAGCTGAAGCGCTTGAATATCAAGCGCAATCAGCTCTCAAAATAAAAGCAATCGCTTACTTGGCGTTGCCGCTGCGCTTTATCCGGGGCTCGGAATAAGTCAGCGGCTCATTGCGCGCCGTCTGCTTGCTCTGCAGCAGATCTTCCGACTTGCTGGTTTCCTGCGCCTGCTCCACCGCCTGGGCGCTGGCGCGCCACATGGACTGGATGAACTCGATCAGCTGCTTGGAGATCGGCTCCTTGGGTGGCTCCTCGACCTCCTCCTTTTGCTTGACCTCCTCGGCCAGCGTCCAGTCTCGGTTCTCGGTATCGGGAGCCGAGGGCTTCTCGGGCTCGCGCACCGTGCGGCCCTCGCCGATCTTGTCCACCGACTCCGTCGCATTCACCGCATTCACGGGGCGCACCGGCGCGGCGCCAGAGGCGCCTGTGGAATACAAATCCGCACCCTGGGTACGCCAGGGCGTCTGTGTCCGGTCTAGAGGTGGAATTTGCATGGCTTGGCCCTCGGCAGTAAAAAGGTGCAGGCGGAAAATCAGCTATCTCGCCCTGTTATCGGCCACGCTTGAGAAAACTGTAGGATTATTTTCAATCCTATTTTAATAGCTATTAGTCTATATATATCAAGCACCACTGCGCAATTTGATACAAAAAAGGGCCTCGCGATTATGCGAAGCCCTTGAAATAGTCGCGCTGCGCAGCTTACAGAAAGCGCTCCAGCAGCTTGCGCGAATGCCGGTCCAGCTTGCTGCTGTCGGGAATCCGATATTGCACGCCATCCTGGCCCGTGATTTGCAGTCGGGTGCGCCCTGACAGCTTGCGGATGTCTTCCTCGGCCTTGAGCACCATCTGCGTCAGACCGCGATCCGTCTGCAGCTCCCAGGTGCTGGGGGTGGAGAAACTCGAGACCTTGAGAATGCGCTCTATGGTCGGCACGAACTCCCGCACTGCCAGGTCCTGCTCGATCAGCTGACGATGCTCGGGCTGCAGGTCTGCCATGCGGGCCACCCACAGCGCTTCCTTGCCATCGGAGGCGATCAGCGACAGCCCTTCGGCAGGCGCGGCAATCGGAAATGCGCGCACGGGAACGACGGCTTCGTAGACCAGGCCGTTGCCCAGGGTCAGCACCAGACGGCCATGGGCGTTGCGCTCCAGCTGCATGCCGCTCAAATTGGATTGGGGAGCTTCGATCATTGTGTTTCCTTGGTCTGCAGCTTGAGGCCGGCCGCTTGCGCATCCTCTTCGGCACGACGTGCCTGCGCGTCGTACAGGCGGAAGTAATGGCCCTTGAGATCCATCAGCTCGTCGTGCGGGCCGACTTCGACGATCTCACCACGATCCATGACCACCAGACGGTCGGCCTTGCGCAAGGTGGACAGGCGGTGGGCAATGGCGATCGTGGTGCGCCCCTGCACCAGATTGTCCAGCGCCTTCTGGATCTCCTTTTCGGTCTCGGTATCCACGGCCGAGGTGGCTTCGTCGAGGATCAGGATGCGCGGATCGATCAGCAGCGCACGCGCGATGGAGATACGCTGGCGCTCGCCACCCGACAGGCCCTGGCCGCGCTCGCCGACCAGGGAGTCATAGCCGTGGGGCAGGCGCAGGATGAACTCGTGGGCATGGGCGGCACGCGCCGCGGCCACGATTTCCTCGCGCGTGGCATCGGGCTTGCCGTAGGCGATGTTCTCGGCGATCGTGCCGAAGAACAGGAAGGGCTCCTGCAGCACCAGGCCGATATTGCTGCGGTAGTCGGACACGGACATGCGGCGCACGTCCACGCCGTCGAGCTGGATGGAGCCCTCGGAGACGTCGTAGAAACGGCAGATCAGGTTGACCAGGGTGCTCTTGCCCGAGCCGCTGTGGCCGACCAGTCCGATCATCTCGCCGGGCTTGATCTCCAGGTTCAGATGCTTGATGACGGCACGGCTGCCGTAGCGAAAGCCCACATCCTCCATGGTGATGGCACCCTTGGCCTTGCCGGGCAGCTTCACGGGGTTGCTGGGCTCGGGCACATTGCTGACATGGTCGAGGATGTCGAAGATGCGCTTGGCACCGGCTGCAGCCTTCTGCGTGACCGAGACAATGCGGCTCATCGAATCCAGGCGGGTATAGAAACGGCCGATATAGGCGATGAAGGCGGTCAGCACACCGACCGTGATGGAGCCGCCGGCCACCAGATAGATGCCGAAGCCCCAGACCACCAGAATGCCGACCTCGGTCAGCAGCGTCACCGTGGGGGTGAACAGCGACCAGGTCTTGTTGACCTTGTCGTTGGCCTGCAGATTGATCAGATTGGCGTCGGCAAAGCGGTCGGCTTCACGCTTTTCCTGGGCAAAGGCCTTGACCACGCGGATACCGGGAATGGTGTCGGCCAGCACATTGGTCACCTCGGACCAGACGCGGTCTATTTTCTCGAAGCCCGTGCGCAGACGATCGCGCACTGTATGGATCATCCAGGCGATGAAGGGCAGCGGCACCAGCGTGACCAGCGCCAGCCAGGGGTTGATGGAGAACAGGATGGCCGATGTCATCACGATCATCAGCACATCGGTTGCAAAATCAAGTGCGTTGAGCGACAGAAACAGATTGATGCGATCGGTTTCGGCACCGATACGCGCCATCAGATCCCCCGTGCGCTTGCTGCCGTAGTAATCCACAGACAGGTTCAGCAAGTGGTTGTAGGTGGTGGTGCGCAGATTGGAACCTATGCGCTCGGACACCTTGGCCAGCACGAAAGTACGTGCCCAGCCCAATGCCCAGGCCAGCAGCGCCGACAGCAGCAGCATGCCCAGATAGAAGAAAACCAGATCCCGGTCGATTTTTTCACCGTTCTGGAACGGAATCAGTATCTTGTCCATCAGCGGGATGGTCAGATAAGGCGCCACCAACTGGGCCGCCGTGGTGGCCAGGGTCAGCAAGAAGCCCAGCAGCAGCTGGCCCTGATAGGGTTTGGCAAAACGCCACAGGCGCAGCAGCACCCAGGTGGAGGTCTGGGGCGCCTGCTGGCGTGCGCAGGCCGGGCATTCCTCGGTATCGGGCGGCAGCACCGAGTGGCAGACCGGGCAATGCGGGACATCCTCATCGCTGACCGCGCTATAGGCCTCCTGACGGGCGATGCGCTCGCGCTGGCGGTCGAACTGCTGCATCAGCTGCAGCATGGAGGTCTGATGCTTCAGCGTGATCAGCCACTGTGCAAGACGCGCGCTCCTGTCATGCAGTTCCAGGTTGCCCACACCGCCATGATCCTGCAGGCGCAGGCTTTGATCTACCGCCAGGGCCCATTCACGCCACTGCTGTGTCTTGGGATCGCAGGCCAGCAGACGCTCCTGGGTCAGGGCCAGCAGGCCGCTGCCGAACTGCAAATCCGCACTCAGGTCAACCGGGACGACGGCTAATACGTTTTCATGTTCAGCGAGTCTTGCTCGCAGCTCGCCCCCCAGGGGGCTGGCGAAGACTGCCGAGGCGTCCACAGTATGGTGATGTTGCATGTTGAGTTATTTTTCTCCGCCGATGGCGGCTCCAAGAGTCATGCGGGCAACCGCATCGGCATGGTGAATATGGCTGCGCCTGACGTCCGATATATCCTGGTTAACGCGCGAACCTGCATTTAGGCTGACAAGCTTCACAATGCAGATTCTGGGCGCACAATGCCAACCTATCAGGGGCAGGAGTTTAAGAAAACCTGCTCTCCTCATTCCTATCCGCTGATCAACATGGCGAAATTCAACGACATCCAACTCTTGCGCACAACTTTCCTGCGTGGCCCCAGTGTCTGGACCTACCGCCCGGTACTGGAGGTCTGGCTGGATCTGGGAGAGCTGGAAGACTATCCGTCCAACAAGATTCCCGGCCTCAACGAGCGCCTGACCAGTTGGCTGCCCGACCTGATCGAGCACACCTGCGGCGTCGGCGAGCGCGGTGGCTTCATCCAGCGCCTGGAAGGCGGCACCTGGATGGGTCATGTGATGGAGCATGTCATCATCGAGCTGCTGAACCTGGCCGGCATGCCCGCCGAGTTCGGTCAGACCCGCGAAATTTCCAGGCGCGGCGTGTACCGCATGGTGTTCCGCTGCCCCGAAGAGGCCGTGGCCCGCGTAGCACTGGAATATGGGCACAAGCTGCTGATGGCGGCCATCAATGACGAGCCGTTCGACCTCAAGCCCGCCGTGCATGCCATCAAGACGGCCATCAACGACCGCTACCTGGGCCCCTCGACAGGCTGCATCGTCGATGCCGCCAGCGAGCGCCGCATCCCCCATATCCGCCTCAACGACGGCAACCTGGTGCAGCTGGGTTATGGCGCGGCACAGCGCCGCATCTGGACCGCAGAGTCCGACCAGACCAGCGCCATCGCCGAAGGCATTGCCCAGGACAAGGACTTCACCAAGCGCCTGCTGGCCGCCTGCGGCGTGCCCGTGCCAGAAGGCCAGATCGTGGCATCGCCCGAAGAAGCCTGGGAAGTGGCGCAGGACATCGGCTTTCCCGTGACCGTCAAGCCCTCGGACGGCAACCATGCCCGTGGCGTGACCCTGGAGCTGTCCAAGGAAGCGGACATCAAGGCCGCGTTTGCACTGGCCCAGCCCGAAGGCTCGGACGTGATCGTCGAAAAATTCATCGACGGCGTGGAGCACCGCCTGCTGGTCGTGGGCGGCAAGGTGGTGGCAGCGACCAAGGGCGAGACGGTTTCCGTCTACGGCAATGGCAATGCCACGCTGCGCGAGCTGGTGGAAGTGCTGAACCAGGACCCGCGCCGCGGCCCCGAGCAGGAATACCCGCTGGACTGGATCAATCTGGAAGCCGGCGCCGTCAAGCTGGAACTCAATCGCCAGCATGTGACGCCCGACAGCGTGATTCCCCAGGGTCAGGGCGTGCTGCTGCAGCGCAACGGCAATATGGCCATCGACTGCCTGGACGATGTACACCCCGACGTGGCTTACTACGCCGTGCTGGCCGCCAAGATCGTTGGCCTGGACATTGCCGGCATGGACATGATCCTCAAAGATGTCTCCAAGCCCATGCAGGGCCAGGGAGCAATTCTGGAAGTCAACGCCGGCCCAGGCCTGTTGATGCACCTCAAGCCCACCAGCGGCGCACCGCGCCCCGTGGGCATGGCGATTGCCGACCATCTCTTCCCCCGCGAAGACGGTGCCGGCGCGGGTCGCATCCCCGTGGTCGGCATTGTGGGCACACGCAACAACGCCTTCATTTCGCGCCTGGTCGGCTGGCTGCTGCAGCTGTCGGGCAAGCTGACCGGCGTGGCCAGCAGCGAAGGCATGTTCCTCGCCAATCGCCATACGCAAAAGACCAATACCGCCAACTGGGCCGGAGCCCATCGTCTGCTGACCAACCGTCTGGCCGAAGCCGCCGTCATCCAGACCACGGCCCGTTCCATTCTGGAAGAAGGCCTGGCCTATGACCGCTGCCTGGTCGGCGTGGTCACCGACATGGACGGCTACGAGCAACTGGCCGATCACGATGTGCTGGAGCCCGGCCAGATGCGCCGCGTGATGCGCACCCAGATCGACGTGGTGCTGGACGAAGGCGCGGGCGTGCTCAACGCCGACCTGCCCGAAGTGGCCGATCTGGCCGAGCTCTGCGACGGCGAAGTCATTCTGTACGCCACCGGTGCCGACAATGAATTTGTCGCCGCCCACCGCGCCAACACCGAAGCCCGTCATGAAGGTGGCCGCGCCGTCTTCCTCAAGGGCAATAACGTGGTGCTGGCCACAGGCACGCAGGAGCGTGTGCTGGGCACGCTGGAAGCGCTGTCCCTGGCAGGCAGCAAGCGCCCCGACACCAGCGCGCTGCTGGCTGCGATTGCCTCCGCCTGGGCGCTGGACATCACGCCCGAGCTGATCGGCGCCGGCATCAAGACCTTTGAATACCAGGCTTGATTGCCCCATAAAACGCTTCAACAGATATAGCTGCTGACGCTTTCCTCACAAGCGTCAGACCAAGAAAAAGCTTGAAATCCAGCTGAAAGAAACACTATGCAGATCACTCGCAACCGAGCCTTGCGCGGCCCCAACCTCTGGACCCGCAGCACAGCCATCGAAGCCATCGTGCACTGCGAAGACAGCGAGCTGCTGTACACCGCCATGCCCGGCTTTGAAGAAAAGCTGCGCGCGCGTTTCCCCACCATCGGTACGCTGCAGCCGCATGGCGCAGACCAGCGCCTGTCGCTGGCCCATGTGCTGGAAGTTGCTGCCCTGTCGCTGCAGGCCCAGGCGGGCTGCCCCGTCACCTTCAGCCGCACCCACGAGACCGTGGAGCAAGGCACCTTCCAGGTGGTGGTCGAGTACACCGAAGAATCCGTGGGCAAGCTGGCCATGGAGCGTGCCGAAGCCCTGATTCAGGCGACATTGAACGACACGCCCTTCGACGCCGACGCCACGATTGCCGAACTGCGCGAGCTGGACGAGGACGACCGTATCGGCCCCTCGACCGGCGCCATCGTCGATGCCGCCGTGGCACGCGGCATTCCCTTCCGTCGCCTGACCACCGGCTCGCTGGTGCAGCTGGGCTGGGGTTCGCGTGCGCGCCGCTTCCAGGCCGCCGAGATCGACTCCACCAGCGCCGTGGCCGAATCCATTGCGCAGGACAAGGATCTGACCAAGCGCCTGCTGCATGCAGCCGGCGTGCCCGTGCCCATGGGTCGCCCCGTCACCGACGTGGAAGACGCCTGGGCCGTGGCCCAGGAAGTGGGTCTGCCCGTGGTGGTCAAACCCCAGGACGGCAACCAGGGCAAGGGCGTGGTGGTGAACATCACCACCCGCGAAGGCCTGGAGGCCGCTTACAAGACCGCCAGCGAATTTGGCGATGAAATCCTCGTCGAGCGCTTTTTGCCCGGCCATGACTTCCGCATGCTGGTCGTCGGCGGCCAGTTGGTCGCTGCCGCCCGCCGCGAGCCGCCCCAGGTGCTGGGCGACGGCCAGCACACCATCCGCGAGCTGGTGAACATCGTCAACCAGGACCCGCGCCGCGGCTCGGGGCACGGCACGGCACTGACCAAGGTGCGGCTGGACGATATCGCCATCGCCCGCATCGCCAGTGAAGGCCTGACGCCTGACAGCGTGCCCGCCCAGGGCCAGCGCGTGGTGCTGCGCAACAACGCCAATCTGTCCACCGGCGGCAGCGCCACCGATGTGACCGATGACGTGCATCCCGAAATCGCCGCCCGCGCCATCGAGGCCGCACAGACCATAGGCCTGCATATCTGCGGCGTGGACGTGGTCTGCGAAACCATGCTCAAGCCTCTGGAAGAGCAAAGTGGCGGCATCGTGGAAGTCAACGCCGCTCCCGGCCTGCGCATGCACCTGGCGCCCTCCTTCGGCCGTCCCCGCAATGTGGGCGTGCCCATGGTGGACGAGCTGTTCGCGCCCGGCGACGACGGCCGCATCCCCCTGGTCGCCGTCACCGGCACCAACGGCAAGACCACGACCACGCGCGTGATCGCCCATCTGTTCACCTCGCATGGCTGGCGCACTGCCATGACCAACACCGATGGCGTGTACGTCAACGGTCGCCAGATCGACAGCGGCGACTGCTCGGGCCCCAAGAGTGCGCGCAACGCCCTGGCCCACCCCGAGACCGATGCGGCTGTGCTGGAATGCGCACGCGGCGGCATCTTGCGTGAAGGCCTGGGCTTTGACCGCTGCCAGGTCGCCGTGGTCACCAATGTGGGCGAAGGCGACCACCTGGGCCTGAACTTCATCACCACCAAGGAAGATGTCAGCGTTCTCAAGCGCGTCATCGTGCAGAACGTGGCTTCCACGGGCTATGCCGTGCTCAATGCCGCCGATCCACTGGTCGCGGCCATGGCCCATGTCTGCCCCGGCAAGGTCATCTTCTTTGCCGCCGACCGCCACCACCCCGTCATGGCCACGCACCGTGCCCAGGGCAGCCGCGTGGTCTATGTCGATGGCGACGCCATCGTGGCCGCAGAAGGTTCCTGGCGCGAGAGCATCGCGCTGCGCGACATTCCGCTGACCCGTAACGGCACCATCACCTTCCAGGTAGAAAACGTCATGGCCTCCATCGGCGCCGCATGGGCCGCAGGCCTGCCCTGGCAGACCATTCGCCGTGGTCTGGCCGGCTTCCTCAACGACAGCGACAACGCCCCTGCCCGCTTCAATGTGATGGACTACAAGGGCGCCACCATCATTGCCGATTACGGCCACAACCCCGACGCCATCCGCGCGCTGTCGCAGGCCGTGGAAGCCATGCCCGCCAAGCGCCGCAGCGTGGTGATCTCGGGCGCCGGCGATCGCCGCGACCAGGACATCACCGAACAGACCCAGATCCTGGGCAAGGTGTTCGATGATGTGGTGCTCTATCAGGACGCCTGCCAACGTGGCCGCGTGGATGGTGAAGTGCTGGCCCTGCTGAAAAAGGGCCTGGAAGGCGCGCCGCGCACCAGCTACAGCACAGAGATCCATGGCGAGTTCCTCGCCATCGACCATGCCCTGGCCCGCCTGCAACCCGGCGACCTGTGCCTGGTGCTGGTGGATCAGGTGGAAGAGGCTCTGGAACATCTGCGCAAGCATGTGAATGGACAGTGACCCCCTGAGGGGGACGACGGCCTCGCCGCGAGGCGGCGCGGCCGGCCAGGCTCTTGCTTGCCATCTCTCGCTTGAGCGAGTGCCTATATTCCAGCCCAGGAGCCGTGCATGAACCCTCGGCACCTCCATACCGACCCGGCCTTGCGCCGGGTTTTGTATTTGAAGTCACAGCACTTTGCACCTGCGGCATGGCTTGCGCGGCGGTTTTCACGCATGGTCTGAGGCGGCAGACGACGTATGATGCGGACGCATATCAGCACCGCACACCCATGACCTTGCAACAGCTTCGCCGCATTGCCACCTGCCTGCTGGGCCGGTGCGTGCTGGCATGGATGGCACTGTCCATGGGGGTGGCGGCAGCCGCGCCGCTGATCCAGTCTCAGGGGTTTGAGCTGATCTGCACCAGCACCGGCGCGGTCAAGCTGATCGTCAAGGGCGAAGACGGCGGCAGTGCCCTGGGTGCGGGCCACCTCGATTGCCCCATGTGCCTGCCCCATGCAGCACCGCCTCCGCCCGCGCTGCAGCTGCCGCCGCCTACCGAGTCGCCGCTGTGGCATGCGCTGCAGCCCGTGCAGCGGGCGCGCATCGCCTCACTCACTGCAGCCCCCCTGCCTGCGCGCGGGCCGCCCCCCGCTTACCTCTGAACCATTTCGGGCTCTAGCGCAGTTCCGATCTGCGCTGGCCGCAATCAGATTCATAGGGACAACCACGTCCCAAGGTAAGCATTCATGAAACAGATTTTTCTGCCGCTGGTGGTCAGTGGTATTGCATGGCCGTGCCTGGCCCAGACCTCGACCGATTCCGCCGACCTGCCTGAGCGCTCCAAGACCCTGGGCGTGGTCACCGTCAACGGCGGCCAACCCAGCTCGCTGCCCACGCAGATTCCGACCACCATCGAAGGCATCACGCGCGAGGAGATAGAGACCCGCATCAATGCCACCGACAGCGAGGATGCCCTCAAATATCTGCCCAGCCTGCTGGTGCGCAAGCGCTATATCGGTGACTACAACCACGCCATCCTCTCCACGCGGGCCTCGGGCACGGGCAATAGCGCGCGCTCGGCCGTCTATGCCGACGGCATTCTGCTGTCCAACTATCTGGGCAATGGCATTGCCAACGGCAGCAACTATGCGCCGCGCTGGGGCCTGGTGACGCCCGAGGAGATCGAACGCGTCGATGTCATGTACGGCCCGTTCTCCGCCGCCTACCCGGGCAACTCCGCCGGTGCCGTGGTGGACTATGTGACGCGCATGCCCGACAAGCTCGAAGCCCATGTGGCCACCGGCTATGCCCACCAGAGCGCCGACGTGCTGGGCAGCAACGGCCATTACCGCAGCTGGAACACCAGCGCTTCCATCGGCAGCAGAAGCGGCGACTGGTCGTACTGGATCAACCTGAGTCGCAGCGACAGCCAGGGCCAGCCCATGACCTTCCCCACCGTGCTGCAGTCCGCCGGCGTGGCGGGCGGTGCCGGCACGCCCGTGACCGGGGCGATTGCCGGGCTCAACACCACCAACCAGCCCTGGTACATCCTGGGCGCGGGCACGCAGTACCGCACCCGGCAGGATCACGCCAAGATCAAGCTGGCCTACGACATCACGCCCACGCTGCGCGCCAGCTACACCCTGGGCTGGTGGCAGAACAGCGCCAGAGGCAGCTCCGAGACCTATCTGCGCGGGCCGGACGGCCAGCCGGTGTACAGCGGCAACATCAATATCGACGGCAAGACCTACAAGCTGGCCGACACCGCCTTCGGCCTGAGCCAGGACCAGCAGACCCACACCATGCATGGCGTCTCGCTCAAGAGTCATGCCCAGGGCGAGTTTGACTGGGAGCTCAGCGCCAGCCTGTACGACTACGGCAAGGATCAGCAGCGTGTTCCCACCGTGGCCCAGCCGGCTGCCAATCTGGGCGGCAAGGGCACGCTGCAGGATCAGGACGGCACGGGCTGGAACACGCTGGCCGCCAAGGGCACATGGCGGCCGCAGGGAATGAAAGGCGCACATATCGTGGACTTCGGCCTGGGCCGCGACTCCTACCGGCTGAACATCAGCAAATACAACGTGCTGGGCGACTGGCAGTCCGGCCCGGCCAACGAGCAGGCTGTCGTCAGCCAGGTCGGCGGCAGAGCCGAGACCCGCTATGCCTGGGCACAGGACAGCTGGCAGCTGGCCAGGGACTGGAAGGCCGTGCTGGGTCTTCGCTGGGAGGACTGGACGGCCAGCCAGGGCCATACCGCCACGGCCAGCAGCCAGCTGAGTTACGCCCAGCGCAGCGAATCGCATTTCTCGCCCAAGGCCGCGCTGGCCTACCAGTTGGCCCGCCACACCACGCTCAAGGCCTCGCTAGGCCGCGCCGTGCGCTTTCCCACCGTGGGCGAGCTGTATGGCGCGACTTCGGGCGGTGCGCTGTCCTTCATCAACGACCCGAATCTGAAACCTGAAAAATCCTGGACGGGCGAGCTGACGGCCGAGCAGGATCTGGGCAATGGTTTGCTTCGCGCCACCTGGTTCCACGAGCGCACGCGCGATGCGCTCTACAGCCAGCTGATTGCCGGCACCACCATCTCTGCGGTGCAGAACGTGGATCAGGTCCGTACCTCGGGGCTGGAGCTGGCTTACTCGGCGCAGTCGGTGTGGATTCGCGGGCTGGACCTGGGCGGCAGCCTGACCTGGGCCAACTCGCGCATCACGGCCAATGCCGCCAACCCGGCCAGCGTCGGCAAATGGCAGCCGCGCGTGCCGCGCTGGCGTGCCACGGCCTGGGCCACCTACAAGCCCGATGAACGCTGGGCCTTCACGGTGGCGGCGCGCTACAGCGGGCGCCGGTACTCGAATCTGGACAACAGCGATGTCCATGCCGACACCTATATGGGTGCCAGCCAGTACTTCAGCGTCGATCTGCGGGCACGCTATCAGATCGACAAGCAGTTGTCGGCCGCCTTTGGCATAGACAACGCCAACAATGCCAGGTACTGGAACTTCCATCCCTATCCGCAAAGAAGCTTTAGCGCCTCCCTGCGCTGGGATCTTTAGGCGCAGGCGGTTCTAGGCCAACCTGGCCACCAGGCCATGGGTCTTGCGCATCCTGAAAGTGCCCAGGCAGGCCAGCAGCGCCAGGGCCAGGCCCAGCACGCAGGCACCCTGCCAGCCGTCAATGCGCCAGGCGAGAGTCCCCAGCGCCGAGCCCGCCGCCGCGCCCGTGAAATAGCCCGTCATATAGACGGCATTCATGCGGCCGCGCGCTGCGGGCAGCAACTGGGCCACCGTGGCCTGGTTGGTGATGTTCAGGCATTGCAGACCCAGATCGATCACCACCATGCCCAGCACGAACCAGCCCAGATGCGCTCCGCCCACCCACAGCAGCGGCCAGGACAGCAGCAGGGCCAGCGCCCCGATGGCACAGCTCACGCGGCCCAGGCCCTTGTCCACCAGCCGCCCCGCCTGCGTGGCCACCAGGGCACCCGCTGCGCCAGCCAGACCGATCAAGCCGATCTGGCCGTCATCCAGACCCAGGGGACCGCTGGACAACTGCAGCGCCATGGTCGAGAACAGCACGCTGACCGAGGCGAACGCCAGCGCGCTGACCAGGGTGCGCTGGCGCAGGCCCGGCTGGCTGCGCAGCAGATGCCACATGCTTCTCAGCACCTGTGGATAACTGACAGGGCTGGGGTTGCGCGATGCCGGCAACGCCCTCCACAGCCACAGCGCCACCACGGCCATCACCAGCGCCGCGCCCTGGTAGACGGCTTGCCAGCCCCAGGCCTCCGAGACCATGCCGGCCACGCTGCGCGCCAGCAGAATGCCCAGCAGCAGACCGCTCATCACCCAACCGACGGCCCGCCCGCTTTGCCCAGGCTGGGCCAGCGCCGCCGCCATGGGCACCAGCACCTGGGCCGCAACCGAGAACAGACCGGCCATCAGCGTGCCCAGCAAAAACAGATCGAACTGACCCGCCAGGCCGCACAGCGCCTGCCCCAGGGCAGCCAGCAGCATCAGGCTCACGGCCAGGCCGCGCCGCTGCAGCTTGTCGCCCAGCGGCGCCAGCAGCAAAAGACCTGCGGCATAGGCCACCTGGGCCAGCGTCACGCTGGTCGCGGCCGCCGACTCGCTGACCGAGAAATGACCGGCAATCGAGTGCAGCAGCGGCTGGTTGAAATAGTTGCCGCCCGCGCAAAGGCCGCAGGCCAGTGCCATCAACAACAGGGAGGAAGCGCTCAGACCGGGCGCGGAAACGTTCACCGACATAGATAACAGCCACATCCGGTGGATGCGGCGCTTGCATGGAGCCACCGCCCGAGGGGCCGTCGCAGATCAAAGAGGGAGTTAGCAAGTCCGGCATGCGCTGTGTCATGCCTGTGGCAGCGTCTCAGCTGCCGGCGCCCGCCAGCAGGCCGGGGCAAACCGTGATGCAATACAGAAAGCTCTGCAGCAGCCGGTATTGTCTTCAGCCCGGCTGCCAATCCCTTGTTCGGGACACAATGCCCTGTCAAAAGACAAGGGTTAACCCTTAACTCACTGTATGCGCACCACCATGAAATTGCTCTCCGCCGCTCTGGCCGTTGCAGCCGCCACCGTAGGAACCATGGCCTTTGTCGGCATGAGCCATGCCGAGCAGATCGGCGCCGTGGATACCGTCTTCAAGTGGATTGGCCCGGATCACAAGATCGTGGTCGATGCCTATGACGACCCCAAGGTGCCGGGCGTGACCTGCTATGTCTCGCGTGCCAAGACCGGCGGCATCAAGGGCGGCCTGGGCCTGGCCGAGGATCGCTCGGAAGCGTCTATCGCCTGCCAGGCCACGGGCAATATCCAGTTCCCCGCGCCGCTCAGGCAGCAGGAAGAAGTGTTTACCGAGCGCACCTCGCTGCTGTTCAAGCGCCTGCGTGTGGTGCGCATGGTGGATGCCAAGCGCAACGCCCTGATCTATATGACCTACTCGGACCGGGTGATCGAGGGCTCTCCGCAGAACAGCGTCACCGCCGTGGCCGTGCCCCAGGGCACGGCTATCCCGCTGAAATGAAAATCAGGGCAGGCTGCGCTTGTGCGGCCTGCGTGTTTTAGGCAGTTTTAACTCAAGACCCAGGCCGCGCGAGCTACTGACTGAAGATCAGGCCGCCTGCGTCCAGCGCCGGCGGGCGCAGCAAATCCTCGTTCACGCCCATGGCCTGGCTGGCGCGCTCCACGGCCTGCCAGAGTCCGGCAGGCATCTGCAAAATGGCCTCGGGGGACTGCGCATCGTCGATCCAGTGGCTGATCTGCAGATGCTGTTCATGAGTGAGCAGGTCCAGGTGCAGCATTTCATCGATGGTTTTCATGGTGTTCCTCCCTGCTTGAGAAAGCCGGCGCCGTGCAACCCGCGCCTGACTTGTCTACCCAATATAGGGGCAAAAACCGCTGCCGCAAGCAAAATCATTGTCAAGAAAACATAGCTACCTGCGACTGTCATTCAAGCGCTACAGCATATTTGGAGCTTGGGCTGCGGACGGCTCGAGCGACGGCTGCTCGCCGGCCTTGCAGGCATCGACAAAGGCCTGCAGCGCAGGCGAGCGGCGCTTTCCGGCGCGCTGCACCAGAGAGAAGTTGCGCCACATGCGCGGCAAGGTGGTGGGCAGAATCTCCAGCGCACGAGCCTGCAGCTGTGACTGCACCAGCACGCGCGACAGACAGCTGATGCCCAGCCCCTGCTCGACACAGCGTGCAATCGCCTCGGAGCTGCCCAGCGTGGCGCTTGCAGGCAACTGGTGCAGATGCGGCAGCAGCGCATGCTCGACCATCTCGCGCGTGCCAGAACCCGCCTCGCGCAGCAGCCATGCCGCCCTGCGCAGCGCTGCCACGCCCAGCGGCTTGCTGCGCGCCTGCTCGGCCAGCGGGTCCTGCGGCGATGCCACGATGACCAGTTCGTCGCGCAGCCAGGGCTCGACCTCCAGCCCCTGCCAGTGGCTGCTGCCCTCGATCAGGCCCATGTCGACCTCCATGGCCAGCACGGCTTCGCCCACTTCCTGGGTGTTGGCAATCTGCAGGTCCACGCGCACCAGCGGATGCGAGCGTGCCAGCCGCGCCAGCACTTCGGGCAGCGCATAGGTGCCGATGGTGGTGCTGGCCGCCACGCGCAGGCGCACCGGCATATTGGCTGCACGCGCGGAAAACGTCTGCTCTATGCCTCTTGCCTGCTCCAGCACGCTAAGGGCCTGAGGCAATAGCGCACGACCCGCATCGTTGAGCACCAGGCGCTTGCCCACGCGCTCGAACAGTTGCACGCCCAGGCCTTGCTCCAGTTGCTGCAGCGCGGCACTGGTGGCCGACTGCGAAAGCGCCACGGCCTCTGCGGCAGCCACCGTGGTCCCGCTTTGAGCCACGGCGCAGAAGATCTCGAACTGACGCAAGGTGAGGTGCAGCATGACGATGATTCGTATATTCGTATCGATGACAGCAGGCTCGCCAGGAGCCCTGGCCTACCAGCAAAAAATGGGCGGCCCGGCCCCTACGGTACCGGCTCATCCAGTCAATGATTGAGTCGAATCGCAGGATGCAGAGAGCTCAATCTACCTGTTTTATAGGTTGATCTTACAAAAACTATTAGTTATACAAATATAACTAGGAAATCTAAAGTGATCTCCATGCCGGCAATCAGACCTGTTGTCTTGCCTGCTGCGAAAGGTCACGATGAACACTACAACACTGAAAAACTCCGCACCCTCGCAAGGCTGGATGCACAAAACCGGCGGGATGATTCCCGGCCTGCTGCTGGCGGGCGCCATCGCTGCCGTGGCCACCTGGGCCGCGCAGTTTCCGGCCATCAGGAACAACGGCCTGAGCGCGCTGACGCTGGCCATCATCATCGGCCTGTTGATCGGCAACACCGTCTATCCGGCCATCGCCAGCCAGTGTGCCAGCGGCATCGCCTTCACCAAGGCCCGTCTGCTGCGCACCGGCATCGTGCTCTACGGTCTGCGCCTGACCTTCCAGGACATCGGCCAGGTCGGCATGGCCGGTGTGGTGATCGATGCGCTGGTGCTGTCCAGCACCTTTTTGCTGGCGCAGTGGATAGGCCAGAAGCTGCTGGGAATGGACAAGCGCACCACCATGCTGGTGGGGGCTGGCGCCTCCATCTGCGGCGCTGCCGCCGTGCTGGCCACCGAACCCGTGGTCAAGGGCCGTGCCGAGGACGTGGCCGTGGCCGTGGCCACAGTGGTGGTGTTCGGCACCATCGGCACCTTTCTCTACCCGGCGCTGTTCCACTGGAATGCCGAGTACGGCTGGATAGACACCAGCATGCAGCAGTACGGCGTTTTCGTCGGCTCCACCGTGCATGAGGTGGCCCAGGTCGTGGCCGCCGGCGAAGCCATCGGCAGCCAGGCCGCCGATACGGCGGTGATCGCCAAGATGGTGCGCGTGATGATGCTGGCTCCCTTCCTGCTGGTGCTGTCCATGTGGCTGACACGCAGCGAACGGACCCTGGGCGTGAACAATGGCCAGCCCGGCAACCGGATCACCATTCCCTGGTTTGCCGTGGGCTTTGTGGCCATGGCCGGCGTCAACTCCCTGGGCGTGCTGCCCAAGGAAGTGGTCAGCGTCGGCATTCAACTCGACAACGCGCTGCTGGCCCTGGCCATGGCCGCTCTGGGCCTGACCACCCATATCCGCGCCGTGCGTGCTGCCGGCACCCGGCCGCTGATTCTGGCCCTGGCTCTTTTTGCCTGGTTGCTGGTCGCCGGCCTGGCATTGAACCTCTGGATTCCAACACTGTTTTGATAGCGGCTTGCGCCTGACTGGATTAGAACTAGAACATCTACAGGTCTGAAACCCTTTGAAAGAGAGCGCTTGTCGCTCTCTTTTTTTGCATGAATACAAGGGAATACCCTTGCTATAAATGCAGACTCAATTAGTTTGAATTGCAAATTAATTGAGCAAGCATCAAAATTCGGCCATGTCTTTTGCCGATGCTCCCTCCCGCGACCGCCTGGGCTTTCTCATGGTCACCCTGACCCGCCAATGGCGGCGTTTTGTCGAAGAACAGCTGGCGGCCAGCGGCCTGACCGACGCCACCTGGACGCCGCTTCTGCATCTGCGCGCCTGGGGCGACGGCGTGACGCAAAAGGAGCTGGCCGAGCGCGTGGGCCTCGATGGCTCCAGCCTGGTGCGCCTGCTGGACATTCTCGAGGGCAAGGGCTGGGTGGAGCGCCGAGCCGATGTGGCCGACCGCCGCAGCAAGCGCATCTTTCTCACTGCCGAAGGCCATGGCGCCGTGGACCATGTCCGAGCCACCATGCTCGAGGCCGAGCTCAGCCTACTGCAGGACCTTGAGGACTCCGAGGTCGAAGCCATGCTGGACGGCGTCAACAAGATTCGCGCCCGCATCGAGCAGATGCACGAGCAGCGCTCAGCCCAAGTCCATCCCGGTACCGAGGAGCGCGCATGAGCGTGGCTGCCTACGACCGCCTGCTGGAGCGCGCCACGTTATGGGGCTTTGACAGCGCCCGCCTGCGCCAGCATCTGCGCACGGCTTTTGCAGCCTGTATTGCCGTGTTCGCTGCCTGGGCCCTGGGGCTGGAACATCCGCAATGGGCGGGCATGACGGTCTGGGCCGCCTCCCAGCCGCTGCGCGGCCAGTTGCTGGAGAAAAGCTTTTTCCGTACCACGGGCACGCTGGTCGGCACGGCCGCCGGCGTGGTGCTGGTGCTGGTGGCCAATGGCGATCTGCTCTGGCTGGTCACGGGGCTGGCGGTGTGGATAGGCATATGCGCGGGCCTGGGCAATCTGCAGCGCAGCTTTGCCTCCTACGGCACCATGCTGGCTGGCTATTCGGCCTCCATGGTGGCCCTGCTGGACAACGGCAACCCCGCCCATGTCTACGCGCTGGGCTGGGATCGTTTGTTTACCGCGCTGACCGGCGTGGCTGCCGCCCTCGTCGTGGGCTGGCTGTTCACGCCCGTGGGCGCTGAAATCCCCGGCGACGGCAGGGTACGGCGACTCTGCGCCCGCCTGCTGCGCGACATCGCGGACGCCGCACAGGCCACGGCCAGCGGGCATAGCGCCCTCAGCCCCAGGGACCTGGCTGAGCGACTGGCCGTGATGGCCGCCATCGAAGAGGGGCTGGATCCGCATGCTGCGGGCTCGCAGCGTTCGCGCCGCGCCGTGCGGGCGCTGCGCCGCCTGATCAACACCCAGATTTCGGCCCTGCTCTGGCTGCGCGACAGCACGGGCAAGACCATCACCCCGGCATTCACGCCCGCGCAGGCCCAGGCCATGACGGCCGCGCTGGAGCAGGCCGCCATGCTGCTCGAAACCCAGCCCGCACCGCTGGCCGCCATCGACGCCATCGCCACGGCCCGCAGCGCCGCCGCCGGCTGGGGTCATGCCGAGGAGATTCTGGGCAATATCGGCCTGGCCCTGCAGGCTCACTTTGTGGCTGCCAGCGACCTGACTCTGCCAGCCCACCATCGCGCACGCCAGTTGCCCGTGGTCTTGCACAGCGACTGGGTGGGCGCGCGCCGGGCCATGCTGCGGGCCTTCAGCTCCATTTTTCTGGTTGGCCTGATCTGGGTGGTCACGGGCTGGCATGGCGGCGCCTATATGTTGCTGGGCCTTTCGGTGATGATCACCGTGTTCTCCTCGTTCGAGAACCCGGCCTTCACCATGCGCTTTGTGATTCTGGGCCAGGCCATGGGCGCGGGCGTGGCGCTGGTCTGCCAGTGGTTTGCCTGGCCGTTCGCCAACAGCCAGCTGCAGATGGTGCTGATGATGCTGCCCTTCATCTTCCTTGGCGCCCTGCTGCTCAGCCACCGCCGCACCACGCTGTACGGCTTTGACTGCAATATGGTGATCCTGCTGGCGCTGTCGCCGCATTTCCCCTACCAGCTCGATGTGGGCCACTCGCTGTCCATGGCCTTTGCCATCGTCACCGGCCCGCTGGCCGGCTGGGCGGCCTATCGCTTCATCCTGCCCGTCACCGCGCAAGGCAGGCTCAATGGCCTGCGCGCCATGATGGTTCATGAGCTGCAGGACATGGCCTGCGCCCCGGTGCACGCCCGAGACGTGCGCGTGTGGCGCGCCCGCCTCTATCACCGCCTGCTGCGCCTGGTGCGCGCCTCCGAAAAAGTCAGCGCCCCCGCCGTGCAGGACGCGGCCGACTGCGGTCTGGCCGCGCTGCGGGTGGGCAAGGCCGTGCTGATCCTGCACCAGTTGCAGGCGGATGTACTCCTGTCCGAAAGCACCTTGCGCGGTGTGCGCAGCGCGCTGCAGAGACTGCAGCAACTGCCCAGCGCTCCCGCCAGGGCCGTGCCGCTGCTGCAAGGCCTGGCCCGGCGCATACAGCAGCGCCAGCCCGAGCAGGCACTGCAACTGCGGCTGGCTGCCCAGGACATCCGCGAGCATCCTGCCTTCTTTGCCTCCAGCGCCGCGTTGCGCTGAGCGCTTCAGCGGCCGCCCGATAGATGGGCGGCAATCGCCGCCTCGCTGACGTCATAGAGCTCAGCCAGCGCTGTGGGCGTGGCCACGGCGCGCGGCTCGCCCGCGCCCAGCAGCCGACCATGGCCCAACAGAGCGATCCGGCTGGCCACGCGCAAGCCGTGCTCTGGCTGGTGGGTGGACAACAGCATGGCCATGCCCTGTGCGCTCAGCGCCTCGATCTGTTCCAGCACGCGGATCTGGTTGCCGAAGTCCAGGCTGGCCGTGGGCTCGTCCATGACCAGCAGCGCCGGCTCCTGCGCCAGCGCGCGTGCAATCAGCACCAGTTGCCGCTCGCCGCCACTGAGCTCGGTGTAGCGGCGTGCGGCCAGATGGGAGATCTGCAGCCGCTCCATGCAGGCCAGTGCCATGGCCCGGTCCGCTCCGGACGGCCTGGCCAGCAGGGGCAGGCGCGCGGCGCGTCCCATGAGCACCATGTCAAGCGCCTCGAAGGCAAACACCCCGGTCTGGGCCTGGGGCACATAGCCGACGCGGCGCGCGAACTCCGCGCGCGGCCAGTGCTGTACCGACTGGCCCTCTACCAGCACCCGGCCCGCCAGCGGCGGCAGCAGGCCCAGAACCGTGCGAAACAGCGTGGTCTTGCCACAGCCGTTGGGGCCGAGCAGACACAGCACCTCGCCCGCGTCAATCGACAGATCCACCGCTTCGCTGACCACGCGGCGGCCATGGCCGGTGCTCAGGCCCTGCAAGTCCAGCACCGTCATCAGACATCTCCTTCGCGGCGGCCCGTGCGGGCCAGCAGATAGAGAAAAAACGGTGCACCGACCAGGGCCGTCAGAATGCCCAGCGGCAGCTCGATGCGCGCCATGCTGCGGGCCAGCGTATCGGCCGCCACCACAAAGCCCGCGCCCAGCAGGGCCGAGGCCGGCAGCAGGCGCACGAAATCGGGGCCGACCAGCAGGCGCGCCACATGCGGCACCACCAGTCCGACCCAGCCGATGATGCCGGCCAGCGACACGGCCGCCGCCGTGCCCAGCGTGGCGCAGACCACCAGCACCAGGCGCAGCCGCCCGACCGGCACGCCCAGAGCCCGTGCCTCCTCATCGGGCAGGGCCAGCAGATTGATGCGCCAGCGCAGCAGCAGCAAAGGCAGCAGGGCCGCCAGCATCACGGGCGCCGTGGCGGCTACTTCCTGCAGCGTCACGGCCGACAGGCCGCCCATGAGCCAGAAGGTGATGGACGGCAGCTGGGTGTTCGGGTCGGCCAGGGTCTTGATCAGGGCAATGCCGGCCCCCAGCAGGGCGCCCAGTGCAATACCGGCCAGTACCAACACTAGCACCGGATCGTGCCTGCGCACGCAGGCGCTGATAGCCACCACGACGGTCACTGCGACCAGTCCGCCGCCAAAGGCCAGCCATTGCACGGCAAACATCGACAGGCCCAGATAGATGGCGATGACGGCACCCAGGCCGGCACCGGCCGAAACGCCCAGGATGTCAGGCGAGACCAGCGGGTTGCGAAACATGCCCTGGTAGGCCGCACCGGCTGCAGCCAGCATCGCGCCGACCGCCACGCCGGCTGCGATGCGCGGCAGCCTGATGTTCCAGAGCACGGTTTCGGCCGCTGGCGGCAGCGGCGAAGCCGCCCCCGTGGCCCGTGCCCATAGCGCTTCGGCCAGCTGTGCCGGTGCCAGCGCAAACTGGCCCGAACCCAGCGCCCAGAGCAACACCAGAGCCAGCAGGGCCAGGGCCAGCCACCAGCCCATGCCCACACGCAGATGACTGCGCTGGCGACTATGCCCGGAGGCATTGCTTGATGCCGCGCTTTCCAAGCTTCCCGCTTCTTTCGGGCTTTGAGCGCCTTCGCTGATATCGAATGACTTCATGCCAGCCCCATGCATTCAGCGCGCCGCCTGCAGCAGTGCTTGCAACTGCGCCGGCGACAGCTGGATGCCATAGAACAGTGCATAGAACTCGCGTACCGCCTGCTCCAGGGGCTTGGCGCCATGCCGCGCGGGCCGGCCAGGATGCAACTTCTCAAGCAGCCAGCGCACGCCGATCAGCCGGTTCACGCTGGGCGGGCCGTCCAGCCAACCGAAAGGCAGCACGGGCGCACAGTGCACTCTGCCGCTGCGCACGGCGCTGATGCCGCGCCACAAGGGGTCCTGGCGCACACGCTCTGCAAAACCCGCCTCCTGGGTCAGTATGACTTCGGGGTCCCAGGCCAGGATCTGCTCCATGGAGACGCGCGTGAGTCCGCCCCTGCCGGCCTGGGCCGCCACATTGCGGCCGCCCGCATACTCGATCACCTCGACATTGATGGAGCCGGCCAGCCCGGTTTCCAGGCCGTTGGCGCCGCGCCCCAGATAGACACGCGGCCGGGCCTGCTCACCAAGGCCGGCAGTCACGGCGCGCATCAGCCTGGCCGCTTCGTCGGCATGTCGGGCCAGGGTCTCGCCACGCTCGGCTGCACCCAGCAAGCTACCGACCTCGCGCAGCTGGCGCGCATGGTCGCTCAGGCTGCCCTGCACCAGCACGCATGCCAGGCCCGTCTGGCGCGCCAGACGTTCGATGGCAGAGACATGGGTGGCGTCGGAGGTCCCGGAGTCCAGCACCAGATCGGGTTGCAGCGCCAGCAGCTTTTCAAGCGGCAGCGTGCTGCCGCGCCCCGACAGGCGCCCCAGATAGGGCAAGGCCTGCAGCGGCGACCCCAGATGGGCCCGCGCCGCATCGCCGAGCTGCATGGGCCAGCCCAGCAGTTGCTGCGGCGCCAGCGCGGCCAGCAGCACGCCGGCCGGCGGACCCGAAGCGAAAACGCGACCCGGTCGTGCCGGCAGCGAGCCAAAGCGGGCTGCGATGACCGAGCCGCCATCCTGCGCCCAGGCCCAGCCCTGATACAGGCCCGAGGCCAGCGTCGCAGCTCCGGCCTGCAGCCACTGGCGCCGCGTCAGCATGCAAGGTCTTCCCTGTCTTCGCGTGCCAGCTGCTGCCGGCACCAGTGCAGCAGTGCCTGCTCGTCGACCGGCAGGCGCACGAAGGCGCCGCCGGTAAAGCTCTGCCAGCCGGCCTCGTGGCGGGCCGCCACGGCCGTGACCACGGGAATGCCAGCCTCGACAAAGGCAGCGATCTCCTGGACAAACCCGCCGCCGGCGGCTTCGAGCTGGCCGAAGCAGTTGACGACGGCCAGCTCCACGCCATCGGCCAGTGCCTGACGCAGCACCACGCTGGCCCGGGCCAGGGCCTGCGGATTGAGGCTGCAGGCCTGCGAGGCCGCGCCCAGGTCCTCGGTCATCTCGAACTGCTGGCCGCTGCGCAAATCCACGAGGCGCATGCACTTGTTGCCATTCGCATAGCGGCTCTGGCGATGCACCAGCCCGCCCACCTGCCGGCCCGACTGTTGCAGCCGCCGCGCCACGCCTTCGAGCAAGTCCTCGATATCGTGCCGCTCATCGGGGTAAATCAATGCCGCCGGCGGCGGCGTCATAGCGGTGCTCATGCAGCTCCTTCGCTCAAGTCTGTCCATCGGCACCGGCGCTCATGCCGGCGGGCACGCTGTCGCGCCCAAACACCCAAGGGCCGCCCGCGCCGCTGGCCTCTTCCAGCACCTGCTGGCCGGCCGCAGACAGCAGATACTCGGCCAACAGGCCCGCCGCCCGGCGCTGCTCCGGCGTGGCCGGATGGCGCGGGCCGGGCGTGAGCAGCACATAGGGCCTGCGCATCAGCGGATCGCCATGCAGCAGAAGTTCTATGCCAGGGGCGCCCATCTTGCCGAAGGCCAGGGGAATATGGCCGACCACGGCATAGGCCTGCTCGCGCGCCGCCAGCTCCAGCACCGCCTGTGATCTCGGGCCGGTGTCGGCGCGCAGCCAGCGCGCATCGGGTCGTATGCCGCCGCGCCGCCACAGACGCTGCACCACGGTATAGCTGCCGGGGTCGCGCAGCGCGATGAAGGGCGAGCCGGTTTCGGCAATGCGCCGCAGCGCCTGCGTGCCGTCAGCGGCCAAACGCACGCCGGCAGGGTCATGAGCGGGGCCGGCAATGACATGCTCGTTCCAGCCCCAGACGCGCGCAGAGCCTGCCATGCCGCTGGCCTCCAGTGCCATGGCTTCGTCGCTGGCGTGGATCAGCAGCATCTGCGCCTCGCCGCGCGCGAAGGCGGGCACCAAGCCCTCCTTGGGCGCAGCCGCCACGGTGGTGACCGGCATGGTCAGGGCGTGGCTGGCCTGCTCGGCCACGCGTGGCCACACGCCGCACAGCACGAGTCCGCCCACGGCCGCCACCTGTACGCCGGTGCCCGAAGCGGGTTGTGCCCCAGCAGCCAGGGCCGGGCCACCGGCCCCCATGCCCAGGGCAGCCAGACCGCGCAGCCAGTCACGCCTTGCCAGCGATGTCAGAAGCAGGTTTTGCATGACCGTCAGAACCGGTAGCCCAGATTCACATACCAGCTGCGCCCCGGCATGGGCAAGCCGTCGGCCAGCTGATACCACTTGTCGCCCAGATTGGCCACGCCGAAGTCCAGCGTGGTGTCCGGACGCGGCAGATAGCGCGCGCGCAGATTGGCCACGCCGTAGCCGGCCATCTGATAGACCTGGGCCTGGCCGCTGGCCGACAGCGGCACCTTGCGGCCCTGTTCTGCCTCCAGCTCGGCGCGCAGCTGCCACTGGGCCTGCGGATTCCATTGCAGGGCCGCCGTCAGACGCTGACGCGGCGTGTCCGTCAGCGTGATGCTGCGGTCGCTGAGATTGGTGCGGCTCAGATAGGTGTAGCCCGCATGCAGAGCCCATTGGGCCGACAGTTGCTGCGCCAGCGACACCTCAAAACCGGCATTGCGCGTGCGTCCCACGTTCTGCGCCTGGTTGCAGGTCTTGCCGCCGCAGGCCGTGGAGTCAACGACCATGGTCTGGATCTGGTCGCGCACCCGGCTGTAGAACAGCGCCGCCTGGCCCTTGCCGCCCTGCCAGGGCTTGCCGCTCAGGCCCAACTCCAGATGGTTGGCCACCTCGGGCTTGAGGTCGGGGTTGGCCAGGGCCGTGCCCATGCGTGCCGAATAGCGGTCCTTGATGGTCGCAAAGCGGGTCTTGTGCGAGGCAATCAGATAGACCTCGTCGCCCTGGGCCGTGAGCGCATAGCTCAGGCGTGCCAGGCCGTTGGTGGCGCTGGTCGAGCCCGTGGGCCACTGGTAGACCTGCTTGGCGTCGCGCTGGTCATGACTCAGGCCCAGCGTCAGGCGCCAGCGCTCGGCCAGGGCGATGTGATCCTCGAGCACCAGCGAGGTGGTCACATCGCGGTAGTGCTTCTGCGGGTCCTTGCCCGAGGCCGCGTCGGTGTGCTCGTCCTGCTTGTAGTGGAAGGCCGCATGCAGCTCGTGGCCGGAGAAGGCGTAGTTGACCCACTCCACGCTGGCCCCCTTGCTCACATCCTTGTAGCTGCTGGTCGGATCGTGGGCCGTGTAGCTGGCGTCCTTGTACATGTCGAGACCGTTTTTGTAGGTGTCGTGGTAGAGGCGCGTCTTGAGCACATTGCTGCCGTTCAGACGGGTGGTGCTCAGGAAATACAGGCTGTCCTTGTCCCAGTAGGGCCAGCGCCAGTAGCGCACGGCGTTCTTCTGCGTGGACTGGCCGGTGTAGACGGGATTGCCCTTCTCGCCTTCCTGGCGCACATAGCCGATGGCGTATTCGTCCGTGGCATTGGGCGTGAGTCCCAGCTTGAAGGACAGGCGCTTGTCGGTGCGGTCCGCGCTCTCGCGCTTGCTGCCGGTATCGGTGGGCTGCTTCTTGTAATCCCTGAAGCCCCGGGGCAGAGGAAAGCTGTCAGCATCCAGGTAGGAGGCACCCAGCTGGTAGTACCAACTGCCCTGGTTACCGCCCAGGTTGAAGCTCGCCCTGCGCTCGCCGCCGCTGCCCACACCCAGGCGCACATCGCCCTCGAAGGGCTTGACCGGTTTGCGCGTGACCAGATTCACGGCACCGCCCAGCGTATTGGGGCCGTACAGCAGCGAGGCGCCGGCTTTGGCCACATTGATCTCGGCCAGGTCGAAGGTGGTGAAGCGGCCCAGGTCCACATAGCCGTCATAGGGCACATACAGCGGCACGCCATCCACAAAAATCGGCACCTGGCGCGAGTCGAAGCCGCGCAGGCTGATCATTTCCTCGTTGCGGTTGTTGCGCGACAGGCTCACGCCAGGGAGATTGCGCACGGCATCGGCCACGGTGCTGGCGTTGCTGCGCTCCATCTCGGCACTGCCCACGCGCTGCATATCGCCGGCCCCGAGCTCCTCGGCCTCGCGCCGCGCGCTGACTTCCACCGTCCCCAGCGTGAAAGTCTGGCTGGCGGCTTCGGCTGCGCCCGCAGCTGCCACCTGGGCCCAGGCCGTGCCCATGGGCACGATGGCCAGCGCGCCCCACAACCAGCTGCGGCGAAGAACAAAACTTGGAGGATGGATCTGGGAAACCGTGGAGTGCAATGGCATGGCGCGGGCTGGAATTTGTTGTCGAATGTAAAAAACCGTCGATTCTAGCCACCGCTATTCATTTATGGAATAACGATCGACTAACAGTCTCCATAAGCCCCACGGCATACACCTCCCATGAAAAAAGGCCACCCGAGGGTGGCCTTGCATCAGATGCCTTGCAGATTCAAACGCAGCTGATCGCCACGGCCTTGGCCACCAGGTAGGCCTCCAGCGCCTCCGGGCCGCCTTCGGAGCCATAGCCCGAATCCTTGATGCCGCCAAAGGGCAGCTCGGCAGACGGCAGTGCCGGCTGGTTGATCCACAGCATGCCGGCTTCCACATCCTGCGACAGCTGGTGGGTCGTTTTGAGCGAGCGCGTGAAGGCATAGGCCGCCAGGCCATAGGACAGGCGATTGGCCTCCTGAATGGCGTCTTCGATCCTGTCGAAGCCGCGAATCGCCGCCACGGGGCCGAAGGGCTCCTGGTTGAAGATATCGGCCGTCAAAGGCACGTCGGCCAGCACCGTGGGCGCAAAGAAGTTGCCGGCAGAGCCAAAGGATGCGCCGCCCGTCATCAGCTTGGCACCGCTTTGCTCGGCGTTCTGGATCAGCTGGGTCAGCGCCGTCACGCGGCGCGGATTGGCCAGCGGGCCCATCTGCGTGCCCTGCTCCAGGCCGTTGCCGACCTTCAATGCCTCGGCATGGGCCACCATGGCACGCGTGAACTCCTCGCGCGCGCTGTTGTGCACCAGAAAGCGCGTGGGCGAGATGCAGACCTGGCCCGCGTTGCGGAACTTGGCCGCACCCGCGGCCTTGACGGCCAGTTGCACATCGGCATCCTCGGCCACGATCACGGGGGCATGGCCGCCGAGCTCCATGGTGGAGCGCTTCATGTGCTGGCCGGCCAGCGCCGCCAGCTGCTTGCCCACGGCCGTGGAGCCCGTGAAGGTCACCTTGCGGATTACGGGGTGGGCAATCAGATATTCGGAAATCTGTGCGGGGTTTCCATAGACCAGGCCCACGACACCGGCAGGAATGCCGGCATCGACGAAGCACTTGAGCAGGGCTGCGGGCGAGGCCGGGGTTTCCTCGGGCGCCTTGACCAGGAAGGAGCAGCCCGAAGCCAGGGCCGCGCCGATCTTGCGCACGATCTGGTTGACGGGGAAGTTCCAGGGCGTGAAGGCAGCCACGGGCCCCACGGGCTCCTTGATCACCAGCTGCTGCTGCTCGGGGCGACGCGAAGGCACGATGCGGCCATAGACACGCAGAGCCTCGTCGGCAAACCATTCGATGATGCCGGCGCCGGCAATGATTTCCACCTTGGCCTCAGCCAGCGGCTTGCCCTGCTCCTGCGTCAGCAGCGCGGCGATCTCGTCGGCACGCTCCTTCAGCAGGGCCGCGGCACGGCGCATGATGGCGCCGCGTTCGTGGGCAGATACCTTGCGCCAGACCTGAAAGCCCTTGTCTGCCGCCGCCAGGGCGCGGTCCAGATCGGCGATATCCGCATGGGCCACGCGGCCAATCACTTCGCCGCTTGCCGGGTTGCGCACATCAATTTTCTTGCCGCTGGCAGCGTCCTGCCACTGACCGTCGATCAAAAGCTGGGTATCAGGATATGCAGTGCTCATCGCATGACTCATAGGTGTCGGCCGCCACTATCCCCCTGCAGACTGACGAGGCCGGGTGTGACAAATGTTCAGGGGTTACCGGACAAATTCTAGTCATGCGGGCTCGGCACTCAGACAAAAGGGAGACAGCTGTCAGCAATCGGCCTCATGCGCCCACGGCCCGGCGCAGCTGCGCCTGCTCCAGCAGCCCGCCCAGGCCCTCGGCGGACGACGCGGCCAGCCTGACAACCTCGCCCACCACGAACACGCAGGGACTGCCCAATCCGCTGGCAGCCAGCGCCTGCGTCATCTGCCCCAGATCGGTCAGTATCTGTTGCTGTGCGGGCAGGCTGGCGTTCTGGACCAGGGCCACCGGAGTAGATGCCGGCAGTCCGCCGGCCAGCAGCTGCTGCTGGATGAGGGCGGCAGTGGCAACGCCCATGTAGATCACCAGCGTCAGCCCCAGCATCCGTGCCGTGCCGGCCAGCAACTGCCAGTCATGGCCGGCACTGCCTGGCTTGGCGTGACCGGTGATGAACACCACGCCATGGGCATGGTCACGATGGGTCAGCGCAACGCCGAGGCTGGTGGCAGCGGCCAGCCCTGCGGTGATCCCGTTGACCACTTCCACGGCGATTCCGGCCCGGCGCAGATGCTCGACCTCCTCACCACCACGGCCAAAGATGAAGGGATCGCCGCCCTTGAGGCGCACCACCAGCTCGCCCTGGCGGGCCGCCATGATCATGAGCTTTTCGATGAACTCCTGCGAGGTGCTTTCGCGCCCGCCGCGCTTGCCCACATGGACGACGCGGGCGCTTGCGCTGGCAAGCTTCACGATGTCGGCAGACACCAGGTCGTCCGCCAGCAGCAGCGTGGCGGACTGGATCAGTCTCAGCGCCTTGAGCGTGAGCAGCTCCGGATCACCGGGGCCGGCACCGACCAGATAGCAGCGGCCCACGGGCGGCAGGGAAGTGGCATGGCTGTTTGTCATGGCTGGCCTTTCATATGCATTGCCGGACATCAAAATCTAGGAGGCAACCGGCAGGGCTGCCGACTGCGGTGCAGACGTCGCATGTACCAGTTGTTTGATTTTGGGAATACAGGAGCCGCAGCGCGTGCCGCAACCCAGAGAAGACTTGAGCTGCGCGAGCCGCTCGTCGGCGGAGCCCTCGCAGATGGCCAGCGCCGAGCTGATGCTGGCCTCATCCACATTCATGCAGGCACAGATCTGCGGCGACCGGGCCGGCATGGCCGCTGGTGGCCTGGCACCCGAGGACAGCAGCAGGCGCCCATAGCTTTGCACCGATTGTTCGTCGCGCAGTACCGGCCCCAGCCAGCGGCCGGCGCTGGCGTCACCACAGAGCAAAAAGGCATCGAGCCTGGGCTCCTCGGTCTGCCGGCCTATCGCCATGGCCCGGCTGCATTGGCGACGCGCGTCGGCATAGCGCATGGCCTGCGGGCCATCGAGCTGCAGCAGACCATGCAGCCGCGCCAGCACCTCGGCGCTGGGCTGCGCATAGGCCGCCGCGCGGAACTGCACGCCGGTGCGGCCCTGATCCGCTTTTTCCAGCGGCACGGCGCGCCCGAACAGCACGCAGCTGGCGAAGTCGAACTCGGCCATCAATTCGGTCAAAGCCTGGCGAACCGACTGCACCTGCTGTTCATCCAGCCATGCCATGCCCAGACAAGTCCAGGGCAGCTCGGCCTTGAGCAGCTTGACGGCCACATGCTTGAGCTCGGGCTGCTTGGAGCGCGGGCAGCGCTCGGGCGTGGTCAGGGCGTTGACGCCCGCAAGCCGCTGCCCCTTGGAGCCCATGCCGCTCAGGTACATGCTGCCCCAGTGCATGGGCAGATAGAGCTGTGCGGGCTGCAGCCCCGGATCTGCCTGCACGGGCAGCACGATGGCGCCATAGCGGTTGGAGACATGGACCAGATCGCCATCCTGCAGCTGCAGGCGCTGCATGTCCTGAGGGCCGACCTGCAGCTGCGGTTCGCTGACATGGGCAAACAGGCGCCCCAGCTGGCCTGTGCGCGTCATGCCATGCCATTGATCGCGCAGGCGGCCGGTGTTGAGGCTGAACGGATGTCGCGCATCGCGCGGCACGGCCGGCGCCTGCCAGGGCTGGGCATCAAAGCGTGCGCGCCCGTTATCGGTTGCAAAGACTGCGTCGCCATACAGACGCTGACGGCCCTGGCTGGCGCCTTGGGGCATGGGCCATTGCTGGGGTCCCTTGACCTCCAGCAACGGCCAGCTCAGACCCGTGATATCCAGATCGCGCCCGCGTGTGGACTCGCGATGCTCGTTCCAGATGGCTTCGGCACCCGCGTCGGCATTCGCAGTGTCATAGGGAAACAGGGTTGGCAGCGAGGGCCGCAGATGCTGCTCCAGGCGCCACGCCAGCTCCACGCCTATCTGCCAGTCATGGCGTGCCGCCCCCGGCGCGACCACGGCAGCGCGCACCCGCGAGATGCGCCGCTCGCTGTTCGTGACCGTGCCCAGCTTCTCGCCCCAGGTGGAGGCCGGCAGCAGCCAGTCGGCATAGGCCGTGGTCTCGGTCGCTGCAAAAGCCTCCTGCACCACCACCAGCTCGGCGCGCTCCAGCGCCCTGCGCACCATGGCCTGTTCGGGCATGCTCTGCGCGGGATTGGTGCAGGCAATCCACAAGGCCTTGATCTGCCCGTCGGCAGCAGCCTCGAACATCTCCAGCGCAGACTTTCCTGGCCGCTGCGGAATCGACTCCACACCCCATAGCCGCGCCACTTCGGCCCTGTGCGCGGCGTTGGAAAGATCACGATGCGCGCTCAGCAGATTGGACAGCCCGCCCACCTCGCGCCCGCCCATGGCATTGGGCTGACCCGTCAGCGACAGTGGCCCGGCGCCAGACCTGCCGATCTGACCCGTTGCCAGATGCAGATTGATCAGCGCGGCGTTGTTGGCCGTGCCGCTGCGGCTTTGGTTCAGACCCTGGCAGTACAGACTGAGCGTGGGACGACGCACGTCCGTCGGCTCCTCGGCACCGCCCAGCGCCATCCAGCGCGCCGCCCGGTACAGGTCCGCCACGGGCAGGCCGCAGACGGCGGCGACCTTCTCTGGCGTGGCTTCACGCACCAGTTCCTTGAGCTGCGCAAAGCCGCTGGTGTGCTGCGCGATGAAGGCGCTGTCCGTCCAGCCCTCCCACAACATGATGTGCAGCAGACCGTGAAACAGCATCACATCGCTGCCCGGCTGCAACGGCAGATAAAGATCGGCCAGTTCGGCGGTCTCGGTACGGCGCGGATCGGCCACGATGATCCTGAGCTGCGGATTGCGCGCCCTGGCCTCCTCCACACGCCGGAACAGAATGGGATGCGCCCAGGCCATATTACTGCCCGTGATGAACAGGCAGCCGGCCAGATCTATGTCCTCATAGCAGGCCGGCGGTGCATCGGCGCCCAATGTGGCCTTATAGCCGGCCACGGCGCTGCTCATGCACAGGCGCGAATTGGTGTCGAGATTGTTGGTGCCCAGCAGGCCTTTGACCAGTTTGTTGAAGACGTAGTAGTCCTCGGTCAGCAACTGGCCACTGAGATAGAAACCCAGTGCATCTGGCCCATGTTCGGCGCGAATGCCGGCGATACGCGCCGCCAGTTCATCCAGGGCCTGATCCCAGCTCGCGACCTGCGGCGCGGATGTCCGCTGCAGCCTGCGCATGGGCTGCAGCAGACGGGCCTGCTGGGCATAGGCGGGCGCGGCCGTCAGATGCAGGGTGCTGCCCTTGGTGCACAGACGGCCCAAGTTGGCAGGATGCTCGGGGTCGCCGCGCACGCCGGTAATCTGCAGGCCATCGGACTCGATGACCACGCCGCAGCCGACACCGCAATAGGGACATGTGGACTTGGTTTCTTTCATGGCGTCACCAGAGAGAGGCGGCGGCGTTCATGTTCACTCCTACGCGGACCGCCGAAGGCGAGTCCGCAGCCGACGCCGCAATAGGGACAGGTGGATCGGGTCTCACGCATGGCAGACTTTCAGTGAAATTGCGCCGCAGCGCCCGGCTATCAAGCGCATGCTGCTACTCGATTCATAACTATCAGACGCTAGGCCGCAGCACAGCCGGACCTGGCTGCGCAATGTGCGGGACCGGCATGCGGGCGGGTCTGCTCCAGGGCGCGGCTGGCCAGTTCGTCGGCGCGCAGCTGCACCTCGCCGTTCTCCACGCGCACGCTGAAATAAGGCGTGCAGCCCTCGTCGGGCGCCGCCGCCTCGCCGCTGCTGAGCGCAATCGTCCAGTTGTGCAGCGGGCAGGCCACGCTGCGACCGAACACAATGCCTTGCGACAGCGGGCCGCCCTTGTGCGGGCAGCGGTCCAGCAGCGCAAAAACCTCGTCGTCGGCATTGCGGAACACTGCCACATCCAGACCTTTGGCCCGCGCCACGCGGCGGGCCCCCAGCACGGGGATGTCGTCCATCGTGCAGATAGAAATCCATTCGCTCATTTACATCTCCTAAGCTCCCCCTGAGCCGCTTTGCGGCTTCCCCCTCTCTCGCTTCGCGGGAGGGGGACGACGGCCTCACTACGGGGCGGCCCTTGCTCGCCGTCCCTTGGCTATGCCGCGCCAGGTTCGTAAATTGCTGAAAAATTGAAAGAGGTTCTCGGTTTCAGGCAACAACTGACACATCAGCAGGCAGAGCCTGAAACTGGCGCGTATCCACGGACGCCTTGTCGGTTTCGAACCAGGGATCGGGCTCGCCGTCCAGTGCAAACTGCAGCTGCTCCCACAGCGCCCTGCGGCCCTCGGCATCGTCAAGGATGCGGCGCTTGACATAGTCCAGACCCACGCGATTGATGTAGTGCACCGTGCGCTCCAGATACCAGCCTTCCAGCCGGTACAGCTGCATGAAGGCGCCCGTGTACTCCATCACCTCTTCGGCGGTCTTGAGCTTGGTGAAGAAATGCGCCACCTCGGTCTTGATGCCGCCGTTGCCGCCCACATACATCTCCCAGCCAGAGTCCACACCGATGATTCCCACATCCTTGATGCCGGACTCCGCGCAGTTGCGCGGGCAGCCGCTGACGGCGAACTTCACCTTGTGCGGGGCGTACATGCGCCACATGGCGCGCTCCAGGTCCTTGCCCATCTGGGTGCTGTCCTGCGTGCCCATGCGGCACCATTCGCTGCCCACGCAGGTCTTGACCGTGCGCAGCGCCTTGGCATAGGCATGGCCGCAGGGCATGCCTATATCGTTCCAGACGGCCTGCAGATCCTCCTTCTTCACGCCCAGCAGATCGATGCGCTGACCGCCCGTGACCTTCACGGTAGGGATCTGGTATTTGTCCACCACATCGGCAATGCGGCGCAGCTCGGAGGCCGTGGTCTCGCCGCCCCACATGCGCGGAATCACGCTGTAGGTTCCATCTTTCTGGATGTTGGCGTGGCTGCGTTCGTTGATGAAGCGGCTTTGCGGGTCGTCCCTGGCTTCCTTGGGCCAGGTGCTTACAAGATAGTAGTTGACGGCCGGGCGGCAGGAGGCACAGCCATTGGGCGTGCGCCACTCCATGAAGCGGAACACCGCATCGGTGCTCAGCAGCTTGTGCTCAGCGATCGCGTCGCGCACGGCCTGGTGCCCGTGGTCGGTGCAGCCGCACATGGCCTTGGTCTTGGGGGCCGCCGAGTAGTCGCCGCCGGCCGTGAACATGATGATCTGCTCCACCAGTCCCGTGCAGGAGCCGCAACTGGCACTGGCCTTGGTGTGCTTTCGCACATCGTCGAGCGTGAACAGGCCCTTGTCCTTGATGGCCTTGCAGATCGCGCCCTTGGTCACGCCGTTGCAGCCGCAGACCTCGTCGCCGTCGGCCATGGCCGCAGCTTTGCTCTGCCCCTGGTGGCCGGTGTCGCCGAGATTGGATTCGCCAAACATCAGCTTGTCGCGGATATCGGCCACGCTGCGGCCCTCGCGCAGCAGCTTGAAGTACCAGCTGCCGTCCACCGTGTCGCCGTACAGGCAGGCACCGACCAGCTTGTCGTCCTTGATGACCAGCTTTTTGTAGACCCCCGCATAGGGGTCGCTCATGAGAATTTCCTCGGTATCGCCGCCGCCCTGGAAGTCGCCTGCAGAGAACAGATCGATGCCCGTGACCTTGAGCTTGGTCGAGGTCAGCGAACCCAGGTAGCGGCCGATACCGAACTCCGCCAGATGGTTGGCCAGCACCTTGCCCTGCTCGAACAAGGGCGCCACCAGCCCGTAGGCAATGCCTCGGTGTGCCGCGCATTCGCCCACGGCATAGATGCGAGGATCGGTCACGGTCTGCAGCGTATCGCTGACCACGATGCCGCGGTTCACATGCAGATGCATGGACTCGGCCAGTTCGGTGCTGGGGCGAATGCCCACGGCCATCACCACCAGTTCGGCCGGGATCTCGCTGCCGTCCTTGAAACGCACGGCACGCACGCGGCCGTCTGCATCACCCAGCAGCTCCTGGGTCTGCGCCTGCATGCAGAACTGCATGCCGCGCTCGGCCAGCGATTTCTGCAGCATGCGGCCCGCCTGATCGTCGAGCTGGCGCTCCATCAGCCAGTCGCCGACATGCACCACGGTGACCTGCATGCCGCGCTTCATGAGGCCGTTGGCCGCTTCCAGTCCTAGCAGGCCACCGCCGATCACCACCGCATGCTTGAGCGTCTTGGCCGCCTCGATCATGGCCTCGGTATCGGCGATGTCGCGGTAGGCCAGCACGCCCTCCAGGTCCTTGCCGGGAATGGGCAGGATGAAGGGCTTGGAGCCTGTCGCCATGATCAGGCGGTCGTACTCGGCGCTGGCGGTCTCACCCAGGGCATTGACCGCATGTACCATGCGCCGGGCTCGGTCCACGGCCGTCACGGTATAGCCGGCGTGCAGCAGGATATGGTGGTCCTGGTACCAGGACCAGTCGTTGAGCACGATATCGCCGAGCGTCTGCTCGCCGGCGAGCACGGGCGACAGCAGAATGCGGTTGTAGTTGGGATGCGGCTCGGCGCCGAAGACCGTGATGTCGTACAGATCGGGGGCAATGGCCAGCAGCTCTTCCAGCGCGCGCACGCCCGCCATTCCGTTACCAATCATGACCAGTTTGGATTTTTTCATCTGAGTCCCCGTGGGCTTGCGAAAAAGGCCTTCCGCGCAGAACCGCTGCATTTGGCAGCAGCACCTCCAAAAAGGCGCTTGTGTCCTGAAACGGCCCGGCAACAAAAAAGACGTCTGCATGCTTCATGACTTGCATGAGCATGTAGACGTCTTTGTCTTTTGGGTTGTGGTCCAGCCTTGCACCATCCCCCTGTGGCCGACCTTGGCCACGATTGAGAACATGCAATTGCCGTGCCAGCTCTGTCGTCTCGCGGAATGCGGCAGGCAAGAAAGAGATGCACCATCTTTGTGCCTGTTTGCCGCTTTGCTGTGCACCAAACAAACATGGTGCCCCAAGGCGCCATGCAGCAGACATCGAGGCCAGGACTTAGGCCGCCTTCTCCACGTGGCCCTGGCGCGTGTAGAGGAAGTCGATCACCGCCTTGCGGTAGCTTTGATACTGGGCATCCTCGGCCAGCTCCACCCGGCTGCGCGGGCGTGGCAGTGCCACATGCAGCACCTCGCCAATCGTGGCAGCGGGACCGTTGGTCATCATCACGATCTTGTCGGACAGCAGTACGGCCTCGTCCACATCATGCGTGACCATGACCACCGTGCTCTGGGTGCGTGCCACGATCTCCAGCAACTCGTCCTGCAGCTTGGCACGCGTCAGGGCGTCGAGGGCACCGAAGGGCTCGTCCATGAGCAGCACCTGGGGCTCCATGGACAGGGCACGCGCAATGCCCACGCGCTGCTTCATGCCGCCCGAGATTTCGCCGGGGCGCTTTTGCGCCGCATGGCTGAGGCCCACCATGGCCAGCGCCGCATCGGTGCGCTGCGCCAGCTGTGCCTTGCTTTCGCGCTTGCCGAAGACACGCTCCACGGCCAGGTGCACATTGCCCCAGCAGCTCAGCCAGGGCAGCAGCGAATGGTTCTGAAAGACCACCGCACGCTCGGGGCCAGGGCCTTTGATTTCCTTGTTGGCGCACAGGAGTGCACCGCCGGTGGGAATGGTCAGGCCGGCAATCAGATTGAGCAGCGTCGACTTGCCGCAGCCCGAATGCCCGATGAGACTGACGAACTCGCCCTTGGCAATGTTCAGATTGATGTTACGCAGCGCGGGAAACAGGCCCTTGGCGGTCTTGAAGGTCTGCTCCACCCCGTGGATCTCGATGTACTTGGTGCTGAGAGATGTATGCATGAGGTACTCCTTGCTTTTTTCCGAGGCCACCGTGGCGCCGGCTTTGCCGGGCCACCGGTGGTGCCCCCCTTGAGGGGGTGACGCGCCCGAAGGCGCGGCTCAGGGGTGGGTTAAGTCTTGACCTCTTCAAACGTAAAGGCCGAAGCCAGCTTGACTAGGGCCCACTCCAGCACCAGGCCCACGATGCCGATCACGAAGATGGCGATGATGATGTTCTTGACGTTGAGGTTGTTCCACTCGTCCCAGACCCAGAAACCTATGCCTACTCCGCCCGTCAGCATCTCGGCGGCCACGATCACCAGCCAGGCCGTGCCCACGGCCAGGCGCACGCCCGTCAACATATAGGGAAGCACGGCTGGAAACAGAATGGTGGTGACGATCTTCCACTCCGACAGATTGAGCACGCGCGCCACATTCATATAGTCCTGGGGCACACGCTGCACGCCCACGGCGGTATTGATGACCATGGGCCAGATCGAGCAGATGAAGATGGTCCAGATGGCTGCCGGATTGGCGCCCTTGAACACCAGCAGGCCGATCGGCAGCCAGGCCAGCGGCGAGACCGGGCGCAGCAGACTGATCAAGGGATTGAACATGCGCGACAGAAAGCCGAAGCGCCCGATCACAAAGCCCAAAGGGATGCCGACCAGTGCCGCCAGACCGAAGCCCAGGGCCACACGCTGCAGCGAGGACAGCACATTCCAGCCCACGCCCTGGTCGTTGGGCCCGTTGCGGTAGAAGGGATCACTGAACACCTGCAGGGCCTGCTCCCAGGTCTCGGCCGGAGTCGGAATGCTCTTGCCGGTGCTGCTCGATACCAGCGACCACAGCCCGACCAGCAGCGCCAGCCCCAGCAGCGGCGGCAGGACCTGAGCAAATAGCTGTTCAGCCCATTGGCGCAAGCGGCTGGGTGCCACCGCAACCGGAGCCGTGACTATCGCTTTGGGTTTGATATCTTTTTGCACTTCAGCCTTTACAAGTTCTGCGCCAGCAGCTATCTCTTTTGAGGTTTCGAGCAGCGCATCATTGGCCGCCTGGGCTGCCAGTTGCGGATCGTGCGGTGGATCGAGTTCGAGCGGCGCGTGAAGTACGGCACTGACCATGATGGTTCTCCTGTCGGATGGCGGCCTCAGGCCTTGATCTTGAAGCTGTCGGCGTACTGGGCAGGGTTCTTGCCGTCCCAGACCACGCCGTCGATCAGCTTGCTGGTGCGCAGCACATCCTTGGGCACGCTGACCTTGAGCTGGCTTGCCGCCTGCTGGTAGAGGTCGATGCGGTTGATCTGCTTGGCCACGGCCAGATAGTCTGGATGGGCCTTGAGCAGACCCCAGCGCTTGTGCTGGGTGAGAAACCACATGCCGTCCGACAGATACGGGAAGTTCACGGCCCCGTCGTTGAAGAACTTCATGTGGTTGGGGTCGTCCCAGGTCTTGCCCAGGCCGTTCTGGTAGCGGCCCAGAATGCGCTGGTTGATGGCGTCCACGCTGGTGTTGATGTATGACTTCTGGGCCACGATCTCGGCCATCTTCGTCTTGTTCTGCAAGCTGGCGTCGATCCAGCGGCTGGCCTCCAGAATCGCCATCATCACGGCGCGGCAGGTGTTGGGATTCTTCTGCGCGAACTCGCCCGTGATGCCCAGCACCTTCTCGGGATGATCCTTCCAGATGTCCTGCGTGGTGTTGGCCGTAATACCGATGCCGTCCATGATGGCGCGATGGTTCCAGGGTTCACCCACGCAGAAGCCATCCATATTGCCCACACGCATATTGGCCACCATCTGGGGCGGCGGCACGGTGATCAGCTTTGCCTCGGACAAAGGGTTGATGCCTGCTGCCGCCAGCCAGTAATGCATCCACATGGCGTGCGTGCCGGTGGGGAAAGTGCCGGCAAACGTGTATTCGCGCTTTTCCCTGGCCATAACCTTGGCCAGGCTGGCTCCGTCGACCGCGCCCTTGTCGGCAAGGGCCTTGGACAGCGTGATCGCCTGGCCATTGTTGTTCAGGCTCATGAGCACGGCCATGTCCTTCTTTGGGCCGCCCACCCCCAGATGCAGGCCGTAGACCAGGCCGTAGAGCACATGGGCGAAGTCCAGCTCGCCGTTGACCAGCTTGTCGCGCACGCCGGCCCAGCTCGCCTCCTTGCTGGGGACGATCTTCACGCCGTATTTCTGATCGAAGCCCAGCACCGAGGCCATGACCACGCTGGCGCAATCGGTCAGCGGGATGAAGCCTATCTTGACCTCTTTCTTCTCCGGTGCGTCGGAGCCTGCGGCCCAGGCGCCATGGTGTCCGAGCGTGCCATAGAGGGCGGCAACACCGGCCACGCGCAAAAACTCACGCCGGCCACCGGCAGATACGGGCTCCGGTACGGGAACAGTAGTCGAAGAAAGGCGCTGGCTCATGAGAAAACTCCATCAAGAATCGTGGTGAAGGCGATCCGGAAAACAAAAAGGCGCCCTTCCCTCCTCGGGTGTGAGGAGAAAAGGACGCCGTTGTCCCAGGTCACTCGTAATAACGCTTTAAGCGCGACCGCCTTTGGTCTGCTTGACATCAACAGTCATGCACAAACCATGCCAGACCTTGATCAGAGGTGGAGCAGGCTTTGCTTCCCCGGTTTTGGCCCATATTTGGTGCAGTGCAACAAACACCGCGCTGCCAAGGCTATGAATTGGTGCTGCCGGGCAGCAAGTCCACCGTGGCCAGAATCGCCTCGGCCACATCCAGCATGCGCCGGTTCTGGTTCATGGCCGTCTGGCGGATCAGTTTGTAGGCATCGCCTTCGCTGAGCTGGCGGTAGTTCATGAGCACGCCCTTGGCCCGCTCTATGGTCTTGCGCTCCTTGAGCGTGGCACGAGCCTTGTCGATTTCGGTCTGCATGTCCTGCAGGCGCATGGATTGCTCCTGCATCAGCAAGACGATGCTTTTCTCGAGCTGCAACCCGTACGCACCCTCCGCAGGCAAGGAGGCGGCTGACTGCGTGGCCCCCAGAAAGGCCGCAGCCGCTTCGGCACGAGTCCCAGGCTGCGGCTGCATCTCCAGCAGCGCCAGTTGCTGGCAGAGCGCTGTACGGGCCTGCTCAAGCTTGCACAGGCATTGCTCCTGCAGCTCATGGGCCAGAAATGCCTCAATCTGGTGCATGGCATCGAGCCGGCTGGAACAGGCCTCGAACCACGGCGAGCTCAGGCTACGGTCCAGCAGCACGCCGTCCCCCGCCGTGCAGCCCATTCGACGCAGCCTCTCGATCACCGTCATATCGGGGCAGGCCCCGCATTGCTGCTGCCAGCGCTCCATCCCCGAGGGACTGGCGAAGTCTGCAAACACCTGAAAGCAGCGCTCCTGAGACTCGATCAGATGCAGCCAATGGCGCTGACGCTCCGACTTGCCGCCCCCTACGGTAAACGCCGCAACCCCCGTGGCGCGCTCCTGACCCGCCAGCTCCTTGCCCTGCATGAAATGAAACAGCGCCACCAGCAATTTCGCAATATCGGGATCGCAAGCGCTGTCCGCCGCCTCGAACACCACGGTCAGGCAGGCCGCAATCATGCGGATCAGCGCCTGCGTGCAATCCTCGGCACTCAGCTGCAGCGCATCGCGCCGGCGGCGCAGCAGCGGCAGGGCTTCAAAGCCTTGCAGCGCATTGGCGATCGCGTTGAACAGGCGAGCGCCATGCGCACCCGGCGCCCGCGCACCCAGCTCTTCAAGCGCCAGGCAGACTCGCTCCATGACCCGGTCCACATGCCGGCCATGATCGAGCAGGCTCTGCTGCGCCTGTGCTCCACCGCTGACCAGAAAGATATTCGAGAGACCGCGCTCTTTCTGCAGCGCATGAACGAGCTCGGACACGCTCGCCACCAGGCTGCTGGCGCGGCTGATCTGCTCCAGCTCGGCAATCTCGCTTTGCCTTGCAGCCACCAGATAGTGCAGAGGCGTTTTCATGGGGTAGTGCTTGTCGTCATGTTGATGCCATGAACGACGAGCACGATTCATGCCATCTCAGGCAAGGCGACGCTGCCGCCTCTGCCAGAGCCAGTCCATCATGGTGCCCACACCGATGCCCACGACGTAGGCCAGCAAATCCAGGGGATCGAAGCCATTGCCCAGAACCAGATAGGCCAGCTTGTTGGCGCGCAGGGCCTGCATCCAGGGGGCCTGATAGAGCTGCAGGAACTCGATGGCAAAGGCGATGACCAGGGAACAGGCCATGAGCTTGCCGCGCGTGATGGCCGGCCGCAGCCAGGCCACGCACAACAGCACCACCCAGGCCCAGAGCGCATCGCCCGGATAATTGCCCAGCACGGCGGGAAAGGGCACATAGCCCCGGCGTGAGGCCAGCCCGATGGCAATGACCGCCGCAATGAGCAGGGTCAAGCCCGCCCGTGAGCGACGCAAGGGCCCGGCAGCGGCCGGATGTATCAACAAGCTGTCGTCCCCTTCAGTCGATATGCGCGCCGGAGTCCTTGACCACCTGCTTCCAGTACGCCAGCTCGGCCGGCAGCATGGCCTTGAAGCTTTGCGGCGTGGACTCCACGCGCTCTGCGCCCAGAGTCTTGAGGCGCTCGACCATCTCGGGCCTGGCCAGCACGGTCTTGACGGCCTGATAAAGCTTGTCCACCACCGGCTGCGGCGTACCGGCCGGTGCAAACAAGCCGTACCAGCTGGTCACGGCCAGGCCCTTGCCCAGCACGGGGATCTCGGGCGCCAGTGATGTGGGCCTGTCGGAGGCCACACCCAGCACGCGCAGCTTGCCGCTGCTGACAAAAGGCATCACGCCGGGAAAGCTGCCAAAGGTCACCGGTAGCTGGCCGGCCACCACATCGGTGGCGGCGGCCGATGCCCCCTTGTAAGGCACATGCAGCAGGCTCAGGTTCTTCTGCTTTTTCAGCATCTCGCCCAGCAGATGGTTGAGCGTGCCGTTGCCGGCAGAAGCGTATTCAACCTTGCCCGGATGCGCCTTGGCATAGGCCACCAGTTCGTCCAGATTCCTGGCGGGGAAGTTCGGATTCACCACCAGCAGATAAGGCGCGACGGCCAGCTGCATCACGGCAGTGAAGTCCTTGATGGGATCGAACGGCACCCTGGAATACAGCGCCGGATTGATGGTGTAGGCGCTTTGCGCCGTCACGAGAAAGGTGTAGCCGTCGGCCGCGCTGCGCGCCACCTGGCCCGTGCCCAGATTGCCGTTGGCGCCGGCGCGGTTTTCCACGATGACGGGCTGGCCCAGCGAATTCTCCAGCCCCTGCGCCACGGCACGCGCAATCACATCGTTGGCACCGCCCGGTGCCTGGGGCACGACAAAGGTAATCGGCTTGGCAGGCCAGTTGCCGCCCTGCGCCAGTGCTTGCGTCAGAGGAGCCGCCATCACCACGGCAGCCACCGCTGCCAACAGCAGCGAGCGGCGTTGGTTTGCAGAGATAAAAACAGCGTTTCGCGCCATCTCGGTGCGCGCAGCTTCTTCAAACTTCATGGCAATAACTTCCTGTGGTGGTGAACATGGATGCTGCCAGCCCTCCATGCCGGCCTGTCGCACCATGCAACAGGTCATTCTTGCATCGCTCGCAGAGCGGCCTGAACAACACTCACTGTTCGGCCATCGTCTTTGGCAGGGGCTGCCTCCTGCAAATGCCGTGACCAAAAGCCTGGCCGCAGCCGCACAGCCTCTTCACAGCAGCACCAGCCCCGGCGGCAGACTGTCGCCCAGACTGCGCCTGTGATCCTCTGCCTCCATCTGCACCACCTGCTCGACCATGGCCATCCAGCGCTGTGGCGCACCGCTGCTGCGCATCTTCTCCAGCACCTGCGCCCTGACGGCATCGGGCAGATCGCGCGCGCGGTCGCCCGTCATGCGGGCCATCTGCACGGCGGCAAACATCGCGGTTTCGTTCTTGCGCCAGTCCTGGGCCAACGTGGCGTTCAGGAACTCCAGCGCCGCGTCGGGCGGCATCACCAGATGGGCGTTGGCGGCCAGCGATTGGCGTGCCGCCAGGCGACCTATGGCCCACCAGGTCTGCACGGTTTCATCCTCGCGCCTGAGGCGCTGCAGCATCCACTGCCCCATTTCCTGGCGGTACTGCCAGGGCACGGCCTCCATGGCCGCGAACAGGCGCAGCATGTCGTCATAGCTGCCATGACTGGATTTGCCGCGCGCGTTCTGCTGCACGGCCTTGTGCATATGGCCGGCCACGTCTTCGAGCAGCTCCATCTGCCGGGCCTCGTTCAGACCCGCAGCCACGCGACGCCAGAACACCCACCACTCCGTCCAGTTGGCGGCCTCTTTGGCATGACCCAGACCCTGGCCATACAAGACCCAGACCTGGTCTATGCGCCAGCCATCGAGCTGCGCCCCTACGCCGGGGCGCAGACACCAGCCTGCGAGATTGAGCCAGACGCGCTCATGGTCGGCCGTGCGGCGGCGGCGCCTGGAGCGGGCCAGCAGCGCATCGAACAGGGCTCGCAGCAGGCCCAGCTCCCAGTCCTCGCGCGGGCCGAGGATTCTTTCGAGCGACTGGCGCAGCTGGCGCACTTCCCGGGCCGTCACTTCCTGCGCCTGCGTGCCGAAGATGCGCTCCACCAGGGCCACGGCTTCGGGCAGCCTGGCTGCCAAAGAATTAGACTGTTTTGGGCCTTCAGCGCTTTGTTCACCGGCGCTGTCAGCTATGGGTTCCGAAGCCGAGGCACCGCGTACAGCAAAGGGCAGCAGCCAGGACTGGCCCGCATCCTGCACTGCCACGCAGCGCACTTCCAGCGTGCCGACCTCGCTCATGCAGGCTTGCAGCTGCACCTCGACCTGGGCTGCGGCCCGGCCTTCGGGCGCGGGCAGCACCGTGGCCAGGGGCGGTAGCTCCACCCAGCCCTCGCCGATCAAAGGTGCAATCTGGCCGGCCTGAGCTGGCACATGGCTCAGGCTGTTGGCCAATACATTGAAGCGCACGGCCTGGCCCAGCTTGAGCGCAAAGCGCCGGCCAGAGAGCACCATGCGCACGCCCTCCTCCGTGCCACGCGGCAGCAGGCACAGGCCTTGGGGCGCCTCGCCCTTCTTGCCCGGCAGCAGCAGCCAGTAGCTGCGTGCCGAACCGCCACCAATGCGCGGCACCATGGTCTTGATCGCTGCCGACGCCTGCCCGGCCTGTGCTTCGGGCAGGTTGGGCGTAGCAATCTGTGCCACCGCCAGCTCGGCCTGATGGCGTGCCAGCCCGTAGGCTGCCGCACCGCGCGCCACGGCCCAGTCCGGGTGCGGGTTGTGCAGCACGCGCACCGGGCTGCCGCGCCAGCGGCCAAGCAATTGCGTCAGACGCTGAACCATGGCATGGGCATGGAACACGCCGCCGTTGAGCAGCACGGTATCGGGCAGGCCCCCACTCGCATGCTGGGCGAGAAAATGTGCCAGATGACGACTGATGGCCGCATCGGCCGGATAGGGCAGGCCAAAGCCGCGCAGCGCGCCTTGCCGCCTGGCGGGCATATCGCTGATCTGCGCGACCGGCAAAAAGCCCTCGACCACCGACTGCAGCACCTGCTCACGAGTCAGCGTGACGCTTTGAGTCGCCGCCATCAGCTTGCTGCCGCCCCCGAGCAAGGTGATGCCGATCTGCTCGGGCGCGTTCTGCACCAGCAACTGCTCCTTGGCCATGCGGCAGCGCTGCACTAGCTGGGCAAAGCGCTGTGCGGACAGCCTCTGCCCCTGGTCTGGCGCCTTGTGCGCAAAAGCCGGCTCAAGCTGATGGGCCAGCGCCAGGTCCATGTTGTCGCCGCCCAGCATCAGGTGCTCGCCGACGGCCGTGCGCGTCAGCGTGGGCAGGCTGCCATCGGCCGATGCATCCACGCGAATCAGCGTCAGATCGGTAGTCCCTCCGCCCACATCCACCACCAGCACCAGTCGGCTGTCCGCCAGTTGCGCAGCCAGCTCATCGCCCTGCAGCACCAGCCAGTCGTGAAACGCGGCCTTGGGCTCCTCCAGCAGTTGCACGCGCGGCAGACCCGCCATCTGCGCAGCCTCCAGCGTCAATGCACGTGCACCTTCGTCGAACGAGGCTGGTACCGTCAGCACCACGCTTTGCTGGTGCAGTGGCGCTTCGGGACGGGCCTGGTCCCATGCCACTTTCACATGGGCCAGATAGGAGCTTGAGGCCGCCAGCGGCGATACCTTGGCCACGTCCTCGCCAGCCCCCCATGGCAAGATGGCGGCTGTGCGATCCACGCCGGTATGCGAGAGCCAGCTTTTGGCACTGGCCACCAGCCGCCCCGGCACGGCAGCGCCCAGATCTCGCGCCCAGCGGCCGATGACGGCAGGCACCGCTTCATCCGCGCCCTGCGGCGGCCAGGGCTGGCGCCAGGCCTCGCCCAGCTCGCCCTGGGCGGCCTGGTAACGCACCGAAGGCAGCAGCGGCTGGGCCACGACCTCGCCTGCCGTGCTGCGCTGGGCAATATCGAGCAGCGCGATATCGCTTGTCGCAGCGTCCAGCGCAACGCTTGCCACGACCGTGTGACTGGTGCCCAGGTCGATGCCGACGGCGTAGGTGGGGCGAGATGAATGCATGGGCTGAGGCGGAAACACGTAAAACTCTGTCGCCGATCGTAACAAGAGCCGGATGCCCGAACCGCCTGCCGGGATGAGCGGCTGCTGCGACGACAACTGTCCAAAGCAGTGCACGGTGGCTGGCACGGGACTTGCCTTGTAACAAGCGCGCAGATTCGCGCAAGTTTCATAGCAAAGATCGAAGGCTAGTCGCTACATGCCAGTCAAAACAACAACTGTGTCTCGTGTCCTCCTCGCCGCTCTGGCCACCGCCGGAGCTTCCGTCGCGCTCGCACAAAGCAGCGTGCAGATCTATGGCCGCCTCAATACCTCGGTCGAGCATCAGAAGGTCGGAGGCAGCAGCCTGACCGGGCTCTTCAACAACAACTCGCGCTTTGGCTTTGTAGGCAGCGAAGACCTGGGCGGCGGCCTCAAGGCCGGCTTCCAGCTCGAATCCGGCTTCGAATCCGATACCGGCGCCGGTACCGGCAGCACCGGCGCCCTGGCCTTTCAGCGCCAGAGCGAAGTCAACCTCTCGGGCAGTCTGGGCAAGCTGCGTCTGGGCCGTTTTGGTGCTGCCACCTATTTCGGCATTGCCGACTATGGTGCACTGGATGAGCCCAACCACGATACCGGCTCCATCGCCGATGCGCTCTACGACTACGTGATGCGCAACACCAACAAGATCGCCTATCGCAGCCCTGTGATGGCCGGGCTGACATTGGAGGCTCAGGCATCGCTACACGAAAAGACGACAGGTGCCGTGCAGAAGAACGGCTACGACCTCTATGCCAACTGGGAACGCGGCCCCTTGGCCCTGGGCGCGGGCTTTACCCAGCTGGGCGACGACAGGCAGTTTGCCCTGCGCGGCCACTACATCTGGAATGCGCTGCAGATCGGTGCCTACTACCAGCGCTCGGACAACGGCTCGGGCTCGCTGTGCAGCAATGGCGGTGCCGGCTGCGGCACGCGTGACGCTGCGCGCGTGACTGCGGCCTACCGGGTTGGCGCTTCGGAGCTTGCCCTGGGCTACGGCTGGGCGAGCCGGTGGAGCCATGTGCCCGGCAGCAGCGCGCGCCAGTGGATTCTTGGCTACAACCACCATCTGAGCAAACGCACCAAGCTCTACGCTGCCTACACACGCATCGACAACGGATCCGGCGTGGCCTATGGCTACAACTTCAAGGGTGGCGTGGGCTATGGGCAGGATGCCAGCAGCCTGAGCGTGGGTCTGCGCCACGCGTTCTAGACCTCTGCTTGAGTGGGGCGCGAGCCATGTTGCTGGTGGGCATGGTGCGCGCCCTGCTTCTCAAAAGAAGGGCTTCATGATCTTGCGCCTGGCGTGATTGGGCCTGAACCTTTCTTGTGGCATGCCTTTGTCACGGACAGAGGGCGGGTCTCGGCCGGAAGTGCAGCCGCAAACAAGAGAACAAAAGAGAGAACAAAAAAGCCCGCCAACCAATCGGCCAGCGGGCTTTCACTGTCAAGCAACTCAGCGGCCTTATTCGGCAGCCTCCGCAGAGGTTTCCGCGCGCACATCGAACTCCACCTTCCAGCGCTCGCTTCCACCCACGGGCACGGCATTGAGCTCCAGCGTGCCGATATCGGTCACACGCGCCGCCAGGGTCACGGGCACCACCTCGCCGGCAGCGCGGCCGGCGGCGGGCAGATTCAGCTCGATCTCCTGCAGCTCCACCAGCTCTTCGGGCGACCAGAAGTCCAGCATGGTGCCGACCTGGTCGGTGCGGCGCACGGACGAGCCAAAGAAGCGCAGACGCACGGGCTCGCCCACGACCAGGCCGAACTCCTCGTCAGGCAGAGCGACTTCCGTGCCCTCCTCCATGCCGAACGGTGCCAGGCACAGGGCGGACTGGGGCGGCTCCATGCCGGGGATGGCGGGCATATTGCTCTCCACACCCACGTAATAGGACTGAGCCGTGCCGCCGCGAATGCGCACGCCGCGGCCGCTGGTGGCGATATGGCCGTAATAGGCCGCACCGCGGGCCACGGCCAGATCGAGGTTGGCGCCGTCCAGCAGACGCGCAGGCTCGCAGGCCTCGTCGTCCAGCCAGCCGTTGATGACTTCCAGGATGCGCTGCTCGATCTGGGGCGCCTTGAGCACGCCGCCGTTGAACAGGATGGCCGTGGGATGCAAAAAGGTGGAGCCGTCGATCTGATCGCCGTTCAGGCCCTCGATCTCGGCCAGCGCATGAACCTGGCGGCTCAGAAAGGCCGCCAGGTGGCGCGTGACGGCGGCGTCCTGCGCATAGGGCAGGCCCAGTTGCGTGAGCGCGCCGCGCGCACGGGTCTTGGGCTTGTCGCTGACGGCCACCTTGGGGAAAAAGCCCTCGACCAGCATGGCCAGCACTTCGTCGCGTGTCACTTCGGTGCGGATGCTGCCGCCGATGAGCTTGCTGCCCCGGCTGGGTACGACCACGGGCACGGCTTGCAGGCTTGCGTCAGCCAGCAATTGCTCCTTGGCTGCGCGGCAGCCATGGGCCAGCGCACGGGTTTGCCAGGCATCGAGCTGCTTGCCTTCGGCCGCCAGCTTGCGTGCAACGCCATAGGCCAGGGCCAGGTCCATGTTGTCGCCGCCCAGCAAAATGTGTTCGCCCACGGCAATGCGCTGCAGCTCCAGATTGCCATCGCGCTCCAGCACGGCGATCAGCGAGAGGTCGGTGGTGCCACCGCCCACGTCCACGACGAGGATGATGTCGCCATGCTTGACCTGCTTGCGCCACTGGCCGCCACTGGCCTGGATCCAGCTGTAAAGCGCGGCCTGAGGTTCTTCGAGCAGTGTCAGCCTGGCAAAGCCAGCAGCCCTGCAGGCCTCGGCCGTCAACTCGCGCGCGGCGGGGTCGAACGATGCGGGGATGGTGACGGTGATGTCCTGCTGGGCAAACGGGGCCTCGGGGTGGGCCTGCTCCCAGGCGCGGCGCAAATGCTCGAGATAGCGGGTTGAAGCGGTCAGCGGCGAAATGCGGCTGACTTCCTCGGGTGCATCGGCGGGGAGAATGCCTGCGCGGCGATCGACGCCGGGGTGGCAGAGCCAGCTCTTGGCGCTGCTGACCAGACGGATGGGCGTGGCTGCGCCGCGGCTGCGGGCGAATTCGCCGGTGATGAAGTCGCCGGGTGCACCGGGCAAGCTGCGCTCGGCTTCGGTCAGCTCGCTTTCGTGCGGCAGATAGAGAAAGGACGGCAGCAGTGGCCTGGCCTCGACACTGCCGGGAGCCGTGAGCTGGGGAATGTCCAGCACGCCCTGCACCACCTTCTCGCCATCGCTGGCGGTCTTGTTCACATAGGACAGCGCGCAGTGGGTGGTGCCCAGATCGATGCCGATGCTGTAGCTAGCGCCGGCAGACGGGGCGTCGGCCTGGCCTGCAGGGCTTTGTGGCTGAGCAGCGGCAGCCACGGAATCAGGAGTGCTCGCAGCTTGACTGGCCGCACCCGATGCGGCGATGGAGGCAAACATATTCATGGATCACAGCTCCACTTCGGCTTGGGCGATGACCTTGGCGGCCTGAATGTCGGTGAGCTGGGGCAGCTTGACCTGAGTCACCAGCCAGCCGCGATGGGACAGCGTGCCGGTAAACGGCGGCTGGCCGACCACATTGCCCGTCAGTCGCACGGCAGCAGCGTCAAAACCGGCCTGCAAAGTGATGCGCGAGCCTTCGGCTTCGCTGCAAACGGGGGAGAGCGTGAAATGCTCGCGCAGCACCTTGCGGCAGCCTTCATGCACCACGCGCGCGGCCGCGCCGATCTCGGCATCGGTATAGGGCGCGACGTCTTCCTGGATGAAGTCCACAAAACGGGCCTCGCGCTGCATCAGGCCCAACAGTTGCAGGGCGGCGCTGTCGGTGGCGACGAGCTTTTCCACTTCGACGGTTTTTTCGATCAGCTTCTCGACCGGAACCTCGACGCGAACCTCGACGATCTTCTCGACCGGCACTTCCACGCGTACTTCCCTGGGGGCGACGTCGGCGGCAAAAGCCTCACCGGCGCGCACACGACTCACGTCGGCGGCCAGGCGACCGTTACCGAGAATGGCAAAGAAACTGCCGATCGCGATGGCGATGCGGCTCAGGAATGAGGGGGGGGTATTGGCAGTCATGGAGTCTGTCTCAAAACAGGTTCACGCATGCAGAGTCATTCTGTGGCGCCCTTGCGGGCTGCGCTGCGCGAACCGAAAACGGAGCCGGACCAGGCGGCAGCGACACGGCCGGCCCTGGCGGCACAAGGCTGGACGCGCCGCAAACGATGCGCGCGGGCCTGTGCAACAGGCGCAGATATTACCCAAAAAGCCCGGTCAGCCGTCCCGCTATGGCTTTGCCGCGCCGGCTGCCGCACCTGGACACGCGCTGCCGGGTCATACGCCGCAAGCATGACCTTCTTCCGTTTCATCGTTATGAAACCGCTGCCATTTGCCGGATAGTTGATGCAGGATCTTGACAAACAGGCCGCCCCGGCAACGGGTCTTGCCGATTCATGGGCTGCAGGCAATGCGCGGCACCATGGACGAGCGCACAACAATTGCATTGCGTTTTCGATACGCCCACTTCCCGAGGAGACTTCCCCCATGCGCCTGATGACCGCGAACATAACGCTGGCATGTACCGCCCTTGTAGCCGCCATGGCCGCCTCCGGCGCCCAGGCCCAGACCGCCTCCGGCAGCACGCTGGAAAAGCTGCAAAAGACCGGCAAGGTGGTCATAGGCGTGCGCGAAAGCTCGGCCCCCATGGCCTATGCCATAGGCGCCAACCACCGCTTCACCGGCTACCACGTGGAGTTGTGCGAAAAGGTGCTGGCCCAGATCGCGCCCAGCGCCAAGATCGAATACATGGCCATCACCGCGCAGAACACCATGCCTCTGGTGCAGAACGGCACGGTGGATCTGGGCTGCGGCCCCACGACCAACAACCTCAGCCGCCAGAAGCAGGTCTCGTTTACCGTCACCACCTATGTCAGCCAGGTGCGCATGGCCGTGCGCGCAGACTCGCCCGTGACCTCGTTCAAGCAGCTGGACGGCAAGACCGTGGCAGCTTCGGCGGGGACCACTGCCGTGCAGCTGCTGCGCAAATACAGCCATGACAACAATGTGAAGCTGCCGACCCAGCTGGGCAAGGACCATTTCGAGAGTTTTCTGATGCTGGAGTCCGGCCGCGCGGATGCTTTTGTGCTTGACGACAATCTGCTGGCTGGCGTGATCGCCAACTCCAAGGACCCCAGGGGCTACAAGATCGTGGGCGAGGCGCTGGGGTCGGAGCCCATCGCGCTGCTGATGCGCAAGGACGATCCCGGCTTCAAGAAGGCCGTGGACGATGCCCTGGTGCGCATGATGAAGTCCGGCGAGGTGGCGAAGATCTACGACAAGTGGTTTATGCAGCCCATTCCGCCCAAGGAAATGCCGCTGAACCTGCCCATGAGCGAGACGCTCAAGCAGCTGCTGCAAGCGCCCAATGACAAGCCGCTGGAAGCCTACAACAGCTGAAACGACCGCAAGCCTGCGCCTGGAGTCATGCTTTATTGATAGCTGGTTGCGCTTTTTGAGCAATCATTTCAGGCATATTCATTGCTGAACTCATTGAAGGAGCTGCGCTGGCAGCTCCTTTTTTCATTACAGCGGCGCAGAAGAAGCAAACTCCTGCGCGACCTGCTTGAGCCAGCCCTGGAAGGCCTGCAACGGCGGATAGGCCGAGCGGCTGGTCGGCCAGGCCAGGTAGTAGCGCTCGGCACTTTCCACCTCGGGCAGTTGCGGCAGAGCCTGAACCAGATCGCCGGCCTGCAGCTCGCGCAGGATCAGAAACTTGGGCAGCAGCGCCACACCCACGCCGGCGATCGCGGCCTGGGCCGCCGTGGCGAACTGATCGAACAGCATGCCCTGCATATCGCCGCCCTGGCAGCCCTGGCTGCCGAACCAGCGCTGCCAGGCGTCGGGGCGCGAAGCCAGATGCAGCAGCGGCGCGCGCAGCAGGTCCTGGGGCCGGGCAAAACCATGGCGGGCCGCCACATCGGGGCTGCAGGCCGGCACCACGGTCTCACTCATGAGGAACTCCAGCTCCGCGCCCGGCCAGTTCGGCAAGCCGAAATGAATGGCCGCATCGACGGCCTCGAGCTGGAAATCGAACTGCGACAGCCGCGTTGTCAGATTGATGGTGATGCCCGGATGAGCGCTGAAGAACTGCGGCAGCCGTGGCGCCAGCCAGCGCGTGCCGAAGGTCGGCAGGATGGCCAGGTTCAGGCTGCCGCCCTGCGGATTGGTGCGAAAGCCCAACGTGGCATTGGAGATGCGCGCCAGGGCAGCGCGTATCTCCTGCGCATAGGCCTGGCCCGCAGCGCTCAGGCGCACGGTCTGGCGCTCGCGCACGAACAGCTCGGTGCCCAGGCGCTCCTCCAGCGCGCGGATCTGGCGGCTGACGGCGCTTTGCGTCAGATGCAGCTCGGCAGCCGCCGCGGTAAAGCTCTGGTGCCGCGCCGAGGCCTCGAAGGCGCAGAGCAGGGACATGGGGGGCAGAAAGCGACGGGATAACTGCATGGCGGCAAGGATGTGGGAGGGATTCGGGCGCAGGTTCATTCCATTCGGGTATGACCTGCAGGCCGGATTATCGTTTGACCAAAGTCATGACGGCGCAGAACATGCTGCATATTCCTGCGGCCCCGCCAGCGGCGCGGCCATCCCACGAACCCCAGCCCTTCTGTTTTGTCATGAGCGCCACGCCCCACGCCTCTTCCACCGCAGCCCGCTTTGTCAGCGTCGACGAGATCCGCACGCGCTTCTCGCGTGCCATGTCCGAGATGTACCGCAAGGAAGTGCCGCAGTACGGCACCCTGATCGACCTGGTGGCCGATGTCAACGCCGTGGCGCTGCAGGCCGACCCCGAACTGCGCCATCGCATGAACAGCAGCGGCGAGCTCGAGCGCCTGGATGTGGAGCGCCATGGCGCCATCCGCGTGGGCACGGCCGAGGAACTGGCCACGCTGCGCCGCCTGTTCGCCGTGATGGGCATGGAGCCCGTAGGCTATTACGACCTCTCGGTGGCCGGCGTTCCCGTGCACTCCACGGCCTTTCGCCCCGTGCATGACGAGGCGCTGCTGGCCAACCCGTTTCGCGTCTTCACCTCGCTGCTGCGCCTGGAGCTGATTGCCGATGCAGCGCTGCGCGCGCAGGCCGCCGAGATCCTCGAGCGCCGCAGCATCTTCACGCCACGCGCACTGGAGCTCATTGCCCAGGCCGAGCGTGACGGAGGCCTGGACAGCAGCGACGCCGATGCCTTTGTGCAGCAGGCCCTGGAGACCTTCCGCTGGCACAGCGACGCCACCGTGGATGCCGCCACCTACAAGGCCCTGCAGCAAGCCCACCGCCTGGTGGCCGATGTGGTGTGCTTCAAGGGCCCGCACATCAACCATCTGACGCCACGCACGCTGGACATAGACATGGCCCAGGCCGATATGCCCACGCGCGGCATGGATGCCAAGGACGTGGTCGAAGGCCCGCCGCAGCGCGCCTGCCCCATCCTGCTGCGCCAGACCAGCTTCAAGGCACTCAAGGAGGCCGTGCGCTTTACCGATGCCGACGCCAACGCGGACAGTGCCGGCGCCCATACCGCGCGCTTTGGCGAGATCGAGCAGCGAGGTGTCGCGCTGACACGCAAGGGCCGCGCCCTGTACGACGAGCTGCTGGGCCTGGTGCGCGGCATAGACAGCGCGGGCAGCGCCGCGCCCGACTATGCACACCGCCTGCAGCAGGTCTTCACGCAGTTTCCCGACACGCACGAACAATTGCGCCGCCAGGGTCTGGCCTTCTACCGCTACCGCCTGACCGAGCAGGCTCAGGCCTCGCTTGCCCAAGGCCCTGCCGGTGCAGACCTGGAAGCACTGATCGACCGGGGTCTGGTGCAGGCCGAGCCGATTACCTATGAAGATTTTCTGCCCGTGAGCGCGGCCGGAATCTTCCAGTCCAACCTCGGCGGCGAGGAGCAAAAGCAATACCAGGCCCATGCCGCGCAGCAGGTCTTCGAAAGCGCGCTGGGCGCGCGCGTGCATGACGAAATCGCCCTGTACGAGGCCTCCGAGCAGCAATCCAGGGCCCTGGTTCTCGCAATGCTGTCGGGAGCGGCAGCATGAGTCGGGACAGCGCACTGGCGCCCTTTGCCGCGGTGTTTGCCGAGCCTGCGGGGTCTCCGATACGCGAGCTGTTTCCCTATCTCTCGCGCCCCGGCATGATCTCGCTGGCCGGCGGCTATCCATCGCCCAGCCTCTTCGATGCCGAGGGCCTGGCCCAGGCCGCCGCACAGGCCATGACACAGGGTCCGGGCGCGCTGCAGTATGGCGCCACCGAAGGCCTGAGCGAGCTGCGCGAGGCCCTGGCGCAGCAGGCGCGCGAGCGCGGCATGCATGCGACGGCCGCCGACATACTCGTGACCACCGGATCGCAGCAGGCCTTTGACCTGCTGGTGCGCGTGCTCGTCGAGCCCGGCGACACGGTGCTGGTCGAGGTGCCGGCCTATCCCGCCACGCTGCAGGCCCTGCGTCTGGCCCAGGCGCGCATCCTGCCCGTTCCCATGGACGAGCAAGGCCTGCAGACAGAAGCCCTGGCCGATCTGCTGGCCGCACTGCCGGCCGGCCAGCGCCCCAAGCTGCTCTACACCGTGCCGAACTTCTCCAACCCGCGCGGCACGCTGCTGGCGCAGGAGCGCCGCGAGGCCCTGGTGCAACTGGCCCGGCAACATGGCTTCTGGGTGGTCGAGGACGATCCCTATGGCGAGCTGCGCTTCGACGAGCCCGGCGGCATCCACCAAGCCATGCCGGGCACCGTGCGCGCCGCGGGCGAGCGGTTGGCCGAGCCCGGCTCCAACCCCGTCATCTATCTGTCCAGCCTGTCCAAGACCGTGGCCCCCGCGCTGCGCGTGGGCTGGATGCTGGCCGACGCGCCGCTGCTGCGCCGCTGCACGGTGGCCAAGCAGACGGCCGATCTGTGCACCTCGCCGCTGACGCAGTCGGTCGCCGCCTGCTATCTGGCCAGCGGGCGCTACCCGGCCATCGTGCAGCGCGCGCGCCAGGAATACCAGCGACGCATGCAGGCCCTGGTCCAGGGCTTGAACGCGTCACCGGACAGCGGCATACGCTGCTCGCGCCCCGCAGGCGGCATGTTCGTCTGGGCCGAGCTGGACCACTACATCGATCCGCAAAAGCTCTTCGACGCCGCCGTGGCCCTGGGCGTGATTTATGTCCCAGGCAAGGCCTTCTATCCGGCCGACCCCGACCTGCACACGCTGCGCATGTCGTTTGCCGCGCCCGAAGTGCCGCAGATCGCGCAGGCCGTGGAGCGTCTGTGCCAGGCCGCCGCGCAAAGCCGCTGAGATAGAGCCCCCTGTGCCGCTTCGTGTCTTCCCCTCTCTGGCGACGGCACCGACGCTGCGGGGCGGCCCTTGCGCAGCGCCCGGCCATGCACAGCGCCATGAAATCACGGAGATACGGGAGCCCAGCTGCACCGGCCAGGGCCGCGCGGCATAATCGGGGCTCAGATATCTTCTTACCCATGGCCTGCCTGCACCTGTCCACCGCCGCCCGCCTGCGCCGCTCTGCCCTTGCCGCAGAGCTGCCCGCGCGTGCCTGCGTGCTGCGTGCGCTGCACACACGCCGCCATGGCATTCCCACCGCATTCGTGAGCCTGAGCGGTGTCACGGCCATGCTTTCCGCCGCCGTGCGGATGGCTTGAAGCACACAGCTCACCTCCTCCGCACGGCCTTCCCAAACAGCATTTCCCTGGTGCATGGGAGAGGTACGTCCACGTCTTCGGCGTCCGTACTGTCACGCGCACCGCATCTTGCTCAAAGGACGATCCGGAGGTCAGCCATGGACATGGAACTCACTCAAAATTTCTTGCGCGGCAAAAACCCATGTGCCATGGGCTACCGCTGGTTTGTGCGCAACAACCTGGCCGGTGGCGACTACCAGGCGGCCATGGACACCCAGGTGGCCGCAGGCCGCGTGGAAGATGCACGCTGGCTGCTGGAGAACTTCGGCTCCACCAACAGCGTGCTGGAGCTCGAGCACCTGGAGGCCGACAACTTTGTCTATGCCGGCACCCTGATCGTGCATGGCGATGTGCGCGTCCCCGGCCAGTTGCTGGTGGGCCGCAGCCTGGAGGCGGGCGGCGGCATACGCGCGGGCAAGCTGGAAGCGGGCGAGGAAATTCAATGCGGCGGCGCCATCTTTGCCGGTGAATTGCTCCAGGCCAGCGGCAGCATCAAGGCGGCCTGGAGCGTGGAAGTCGAGGGCGAGCTGCGCGCCGAAGACCTGCGCTGCGGCTGGGAGCTGCGCGGCGGCAGCCATGTGAAGCTCAAAGGCAATGCCCATATCGGCCAGGAAGTGCAGGTGCAAGGCGATATGCACTGCGGCAAGGGCCTGAAAGCAGGCGGCGCCATCGAGGTGCAGGGCCTGCTCGATGTAGGCCATGGCATTGCCGGCAACGACGGCATTCTGTGCGGCAACCATATTCAGGCCGGCTGGGGCATCAAGGCTCAGGGCGATATCCGCGCGACCTGCAGCATCCGCAGCGGCGAGACCCTGCAGGCCGATGGCGAGATCGCGGCCGGCCCGGGCTATGGCGTGTTTGCCGGCATGAACGTACAGATGCAGGCCTGGCCCGACTGCGCCTGGGTGCGTGCGCTCAAAAAGCCCGAGGCGCTGATCAGCGGCTTCTGGGAAGGCCGGCCGACCTTCGCCTAGACGCTGGCTGGGTTACCGGGCAAACAGGCAAAATAGCCGTTTTGACCCAAGGCTGGCGCCCGGCGCCCGCCTGTTGATAAGAGAGTCTGCCCCGTGTTTACCGGCATCATTCAGGCCGTGGCAAAGATTGCCGCGCTGCGCGACCAGGACGGCCTGCGCACCTTCATCATGGAGTTCCCCGAAGGCTTCTGCCAGGATCTGGCCATTGGCGCCAGCGTCTCGCACGACGGCGTCTGCCTGACGGTCACCGAAAACCTCTCGCCCACCAGCGCCAGCTTTGATGTGATGCTGCAAAGCCTGAAGATCACCACGCTGGGCAGCTACAAGGCCGGCGACACGCTCAATGTGGAGCGCGCTGCCAGGGATGGCGCCGAGATTGGCGGCCACCCGCTGTCGGGCCATGTGGACTTCACGGCGCCGCTGCTGGAGGTGATGCAGACCGAGACCAATCACAAGATCCGCTTCGGCATTCCCGAGGCCTTTCGCCCCTATGTGTTTGCCAAGGGCTATATCGCCGTCAACGGCGCCAGCCTGACGGTGGCCGAGGTGAACCGCAAGGAGGGCTGGTTCGAGGTCTGGCTGATTCCGGAAACCCTGCGCATGACGGTGTTCGGCGACAAGAAGGTCGGCGATCTGGTCAATATCGAGATCGAGCGCAGCACCCAGGTGGTGGTCGATACCGTGCGCGAAACCGTGGAAGCCAGCCTGGGCCGGCTCAAGCCCGTGCTCGAAGCCCTGCTGCAGGAAAAAGGCCTGAGCCTCGACGATTTCGTGGATGTGCCGCAACTGCCCAAGCAATAGCCCCGGGTCAGGGGCAAGCGTCAGAACATCTTCCGGCGCCCACCCCATGTCCTCTTTTCAGAGAGCCGGTTTGAAGCGCTTGAGCCGCAGCGCGTTGGAGAGCACGAATACGCTCGAAAGTGCCATGGCTCCGGCCGCAAACACGGGCGACAGCAACATGCCGTTGAACGGATAGAGCAGACCTGCCGCCACCGGTATCAGCGCCACGTTGTAGGCAAAGGCCCAGAACAGGTTCTCGCCGATGTTCTTCATGGTGGCCTTGGACAGCGCAATCGCATTCGGCACGCCCGAAAGATCGCCCGACATCAGCACCACATCGGCCGCCTCGATCGCAATATCGGTGCCCGTGCCTATGGCGATGCCCACATCGGCCTCGGCCAGGGCCGGTGCATCGTTGATGCCGTCGCCCACATAGGCCAGCGTGCCATGCTCGGCCTTGAGGCGCTTCACGCTCTCGACCTTGCCGCCTGGCAAGACCTCGGCCACCACCTCGTCAATGCCCAGCTGCCGGGCAATCGCCTCGGCCGTGTGGCGGTTGTCGCCGGTAATCATGGCCACCTTCAGGCCCAGTGCGTGCAGGGCATCGATCGCGGGCTTGGTGCTGGGCTTGATCGGATCGGCCACGGCAATCATGGCGGCCACCTTGCCGCCTATGGCCGCATACAGCGGCGTCTTGCCTTCGCTGCCCAGGCGCTGGGCCTCGGCTGCAAAACCGTCAACGCTCAGACCGAGCTCGCGCATGAAGCGGTCGGCACCGATCTCCACCTGATCGCCCAGCACCACGGCACGCACGCCGAAACCGGTCACCGATGCGAAGTCGCTGATGGCCGGAACCTCCAGCCCCTCGGCCTTGGCTGCATCGACAATGGCGCGCGCAATCGGATGCTCGCTGCGATCTTCCACGGCAGCCACCCGCGCCAGAACGGCGGCACGTTCAAAGCCATCGGCCAGCACCAGATCGGTCAGCTCGGGACGGCCACGGGTTAGCGTGCCGGTCTTGTCCACCGCCACCACCCTGGCATCCTTGAGCTGCTGCAGTGCCTCGCCCTTGCGCAGCAACACTCCCATTTGCGCGGCACGCCCGGTTCCCACCATGATGGAAGTCGGCGTGGCCAGCCCCATGGCACAGGGGCAGGCAATGATGAGCACGGCCACGGCATTGACCAGGGCAAAGCTCAGCGCGGGATCGGGACCCCAGACCAGCCAGATCACAAAAGTCAGCAGGGCCGCGGCCATGACGGCCGGCACAAACCACATGGTGATCTTGTCCACCAGCGCCTGAATCGGCAGCTTGCTGCCCTGGGCCTGCTCCACCATGCGGATGATCTGCGCCAGCAGCGTATCGGCGCCCACCTTGGTGGCTCTGAAAGTCAATGCGCCATTCTGATTGACCGTGCCGCCCACCACTTCGGCGCCCTCGACCTTCTCGACCGGCACGGGCTCGCCGCTGATCATGGATTCGTCGACAAAGCTGCGGCCCTCGATGACCTCGCCATCGACAGGAATGCGCTCGCCGGGGCGCACTTCGATCACATCGCCGGCACGCACCTGGGCAATGTCGATTTCCTGGACCAGGCCGCCCTTGCGCACGCGCGCCGTCTTGGCCTGCAACTGCACCAGGCGGCGAATGGCCTCCGAGGTATTGCCCTTGGCACGCGCCTCCAGAAAGCGGCCCAGCAGGATCAGCGCGACGATGACGGCCGCGGCTTCGAAGTACACATTCACCGTGCCTGCGGGCAGCCATTGCGGCACAAAGGTCGCGACTACCGAATAGGAAAATGCCGCCGAGGTGCCCACCGCGACCAGCGAATTCATATCGGGCGCAGCGCGCAGCAGGGCGGGCACGCCTTTCTCGAAAAAGCGCCGGCCCGGCCCGAACAGCACCACGGCCGTCAGCGCAAACTGGATGTACCAGCTGTTCTGCGTGCCGATGCTGCCCGCAATCCAGTGGTGAAATGCGGGCACCATGTGACCGCCCATTTCCAGCAGAAACACGGGCAGTGCGAACACGGTCGCAAAGATCAGCGAGCGCTTGAGCGACTCGCGCTCCTGCGCCTGGCGCTGGGCTGCGGCGTCCTCCCCGGTTGCGGCAACGTTGTGCAGCACGGGTTGGGCTTCATAGCCGGCCTTTTCTATCGCTGCAATCAAGCTGCTCACATCCACGCTGCCCTGCAGCTGCACGCTGGCACGCTCGGTCGCAAGATTCACCACCGCATCCTGCACTCCGGGCACTTTCTTGAGCGCCCGCTCCACGCGGCCCACACAGGATGCGCAGGTCATGCCTCCCACCTGCAAGTCCACGCTTTGCGCGGGTACTGCATAACCTGCTTTTTCAATCGCCGCCACGGCCTGCGGCAGGATGGTCGCAGCCTGCGCCGGATCAGCCACGGTGAGGCTGGCTTTTTCCGTGGCCAGATTGACCACGGCCTCCTGCACACCGGGCACTTTCTTGAGCGCCCGCTCCACCCGGCCCACGCAGGATGCGCAGGTCATTCCCTCGACAGACAGCTCAAAGGCTCCGCTTTTGGTCAGTGCATTCATCGCGTTCTCCATTCACGTTGAAGGCCACTGTAGAGATTGACATCATGTAAAGGTCAACCCCCCGGCAAAAACCTCTGCAGCAAGGGTGCAAACATGCGGCGGTTCAATCTGTGATTTCGGGCAGACCGAAGTGCTTGAGCAGGTACGATTCAGCCTGCGCAAGCATGGCCTTCAGGCCATGCCGTGTGGAACTTGCCATGTGCGGCGTCAGCACCGTATTGGGCAGATCCATCAAGGCTTCGGGCACTTGCGGCTCATGCACGAACACATCGAGCGCCGCAGCCGCAATCGTGCGCTCCTGCAACGCCTGCCGAAGCGCCTTTTCATCCACGATGGAGCCACGCCCCACATTCACCAGCACGCCCTGCGGGCCCAGGGCCTGCAGCACTTCGGCATCGATCAGCCCCCGGGTTGCAGGCCCGCCGCTGGCGCAGAGCACGAGAAAATCCACATCTGCTGCCAGCTCCAGCACACTGCCGCACCAGCGGTACGGCACATCGTTCTTGGGAGCACGCCCCGTATAGGCAATCGACATATCAAAGGCCTGCGACCGCCTGGCCACAGCACGGCCGATGCGCCCCAGGCCAACGATGCCCATGCGCTGCCCCGAAAAACGCAAGGTGGGTGGATACCGTCCCCGCAACCAGCGACCGTGCCGCACAAACTCATTGGCCTGCACAATCTCGCGCGTGGCAGCCAGCAGCAAAGCCAGCGTGTGATCGGCGATATCTTCGGCAGAGATAGCTGGCGTGTTGCGCACCTGGATGCCCATCTGCTCTGCGGCGTCGAGATCGATGCCGTCCATGCCCACGCCAATGACCACGATCAGCTCCAGTGCAGGCCACTGCAGCAACTGCTCGCTGCCGATGACGGACTGCGCATTGCACAGCATTGCGCGCACCTGGCCAGACAGCGAGCTGCTGCGGGAGCTATCAAGCGCAGCCGCGTCAAGCAGCTCGAACTGCAGCTGCAGTCTCTCGCGCATGGCTGGCGTCAGCGCCGTGTGCAGCAGCAGCCGGGGACGCTGCGGGAGCGGTGATTCATGAATGGACATAAGAGAGCTTTCGGCAGATCGATGCAGTCCTGGCTTCCCACTCTCAGCGAGCGGGAAGCCAGAGCGGGCTTAGTCCAGCACGCGGGGGTCTCGGCGGATTTCCTCGCGGCACATGGCTTCCCAGAGGAAGGGAAAGCCGTTGAGGTCGGTGCGCGCTCCGGTCGCCTGGATCACGGCATCGCTCAAGGGGGTGCCGCCACCGAGCGCCTGCACCCGCCAGGCCAGGCGGCAGCGCCACTCCAGCGTGATGGCACGCAGATGCGCCTGTCGAATGCTCTCGCCCACCACCAGCGCACCATGATTGGCCAGCAGCGCCCATTTACTCTGGCCCAGTGCGCTGGCCACGGCATTGCCCAGCTCACGCTGCTCCACCGTGCCCCGGTATTCGTCATAGACCACGGGGTCGGTATCGACCAGGGCCGAGGTCTGGTCATACACCGGCGGCACCTTGCCCGTGGCCGACCAGACCGAGCTCCATTCGGGATGGTTGTGGATGACCACGCGCACATCGTGGCGCTTTTCATGCACGTCCATGTGCAGCCGGATGGCCGGAGTGATGTTCCAGTCGCCCTCGATCACCTGGCCTTGTGCATCCAGCCGCAGGATGTCCGATGCCGTCAACTCGCTCCAGGTCAGCTCCCAGGGATTGGCCAGATAGCTGCCGTCATCCAGGCGCAGCGTGATGTGGCCCGCGATATGGTCGTTATAGCCTTCGCGCGAGAGCACGCGGCACAGCAGCGCAAGCTGCTGGCGATCACCGAGCGAGGGCAGCAGCGGCTTGCGGCCCGGGCGCGGCGCGTATCTGGACAGCAGTTCCCGGTTCAGTCCGTCGTGGCGCATGCTGCCTCCTGTCCGTTGTGCTTCTGGGCGGCAGCGCCCTGGCGTGCAAACACCGATGCACGGTGCATGCGACGCTGGTGCGGCGCATAGTCCATGATGGCGTTGTGCACCACGCTGCGGTTGTCCCAGATCACCATATCGCCCAGCGCCCAGCGGTGCTTGAACAGGAACTCCACCTGCATGCAGTGCGCATGCAGATAGGCCAGGATGGCACGGCTTTCAGCCTGTGGCAGACCATCTATATGCGTGACATAGGTGGGGCTGACGTAGAGCGCCTTGCGCCCCGTGAGCGGATGCACTCGCACCATGGGGTGCAACTGGCGACGGTTTTGCGCGACCACTTCCACATAGCGCTCATGCGTGCAGATTCCATGCTGCAGCGCCGCCGTCATGGGGCTGTTCATGTCATGCCAGGCACTCAGACCATCGAGGTACTGCTTCATCTGCGGCGACAGCGCATCGTAGGCACTGGTCATGCTGATCCAGCAGGTATCTCCACCCGTGGGCGGCAGGATGCGCGCATGGGTCATGGTGACGATGGGCGGACTGGGCAGAAAGCTTTCGTCGTGGTGCCACATATCGGCGCGGTCGCCGAGCTTGGAGTCTATGACTGTGATCTGCTCATAGCCCTGGCCCAGATTGGGATAGAAGGTATGAACTTCGGCCTCGCCAAAATACCGGGCAATCGCCAGATGCTGGTCGGGCGTCATATCGGGCACATGCAGCACCAGTGCTTCATGTCTGAGCAGGGCGGCTTCCAACTCCTGCAAGGTTTGCGCAGACAACGGGTCTGCCAGGTCCAGCTTCAGCACTTCGGCACCGATGCGCGGGCCGAGAATCTGAACCGAGATGGGGGATGACATGGGCTTTCTCCTCTATGCAATGTCTTGCCCGAGTGCAGCGCTTCTGTCTCCTCCACCGCGTCTGCCTCAGGCTCTGTCGGGCCGCTCCTTAGCGCTAGGATGGTGAGCTGCCTGGTACAAAGTCTAGGCAGAGGGAGTGCGTTTTTCCACTCGCATTCCAGCCCCCCTCAAAGACGTCGCAAGTCATTGATGGAAAAAGAAAAAATCAGCGCCAACAGATAAACCAAAGACAGGACTTGCATTTCATGGAAGCGCCCGCCACCCCACGCCCCAAGGACCAGTTGCCGCAACCGCGCAAACAGCCTGTGCAGGCACGCTCCAGAGCGCTGGTCGATGCCATTGCCGAAGCCTGTTTGCGTCTTCTCGAAAAAGAGGGCGAGGACGCTCTCACGGTCAATCGCATTGCAGAAGTATCGGGTGCTGCCGTGGGCTCCATCTACCAATATTTTCCCAACAAGGAATCCATGATTGCGGCAGTGTATGAACGCCTGCTCGATCAGGAATCCGAGCAGCTTTTCCAGATGCGCGAGCAGTTGCAGGGCCTGTCGCTCGAAGCCATATTGCGCCAGATCTTTGCGAACATGATTCGGGTCGAGCAGCGCCTGCATCAGCTCAGCCATGCTTTCCACACACGCTATCGCACGGCCTTGCATCTGGGCCTGTGGCATGCACCGCAGGCCAGCCGGGAGGAATTCATCAACACCACCTGGCTGCCACTGCTGCAGATGCATGGCTCGCAGGTACAGACCGACAACCTGCCACTGGCTGCCTATCTGCTGGGCCAGGGCCTGCGCGAGATCATTCACAGTGCCGTGCACGATGTGCCGCAGCAGGCCCGCTCACCCGAGTTTCTCGACGCACTGGTGGCCATGGCCATGAGCTGCGTGAAGCGAGGCTAAAAAAACAAAGCGCGACACAGAGGTCGCGCTTCGAGCGGGGCTGGCTATGCCTATCGGATATGCGCGATCACGGCGCCCAAGGTCTGTGCAGAGCCTGCCTGCGCGGCCAATGTGACACGACCGCTCTTGTGGGCCGAGACCTGCATTTCCATTTTCATGGCTTCCATCACGGCGATCACATCGCCTTCCTTGACCTCGTCGCCATCGGCGACCTTCCAGGCATGCAGATTGCCGGCAATCGGCGAGATGACCGCCTCAGGGTCCACGCTTTGCTGCGCGGCTGCCTGAGACACGCCAGTCGTCGGCGCGGACAGACCTTGCAGCAGCATGGCGGGCAGGCCCAGCTGCACGCGGCGGCCGTCGATTTCGATGGCTGTGCGCAGCAGGCTGGTATCGGCCACAGGTTCGGCGCGAGCAGCCGCTGCCAGCGGCTCGGCAAACTCGGTCTCGATCCAGCGGGTGTGGACATTGAAACCAGCAGTCCCCACAAAGTCGGCCTGATTCAGCACGGCCTTGTGGAAAGGCAGCACCGAAGCCACGCCCTCGATGCGGAACTCGGCCAGCGCACGTCGAGCACGGGCCAGGGCCTGCTCACGCGTGGCCCCGGTGACGATGAGCTTGGCCATCATGGAGTCGAACGTGCCGGGGATCACCGAGCCGGTTTCGACGCCCGAATCGAGTCGCACGCCCGGCCCCGAAGGAGGGGCAAAGCGCGTGATCAGACCCGGTGTGGGCAGAAAGCCGCGCCCCACATCTTCGGCATTGATGCGGAACTCGATGGAATGGGCCCGTGGTGCCGGAGTCTGCGTGAAAGACAGCGGCAAGCCGTCGGCCACACGCAGCTGTTCCTGCACCAGATCGATGCCCGTAGTTTCCTCGGTCACGGTGTGCTCGACCTGCAAACGGGTATTGACCTCGAGGAAGGAGATGGCGCCATTGCCGCTGAGCAGAAATTCCACGGTTCCGGCGCTGATATAGCCAGCCTGCGCACAGATGGCCTTGGCTGCACTGTGAATGCGTTCACGCTGCGCCTCGGTGATGAAGGGTGCGGGCGCTTCTTCCACCAGCTTCTGGTTGCGGCGCTGCAGCGAACAGTCGCGCGTACCCAGCACCACCACATTGCCATGCGTGTCGGCAATCACCTGCGCCTCGATATGGCGCGGCTTGTCGAGGAACTGCTCCACAAAGCATTCACCACGGCCGAAAGCCGTCACGGCCTCGCGCACGGCAGAGGCATACAGCTCGGCCACTTCGTCCATGCGCCAGGCGATCTTCATGCCACGGCCACCGCCACCAAAAGCAGCCTTGATGATGATGGGCAGGCCATGCTGCTGGGCAAAGGCCAGCACTTCGTCGGCATCCTTGACGGGATCCGGCGTGCCAGCCACCAGCGGCGCTCCGACCTGCAGCGCAATCTTGCGCGCCTCGACCTTGTCGCCCAGCTTGGCAATGGTGTCGGGGCGCGGGCCGATCCAGATCAGACCCGCATCCAGCACGGCCTGTGCAAAGGCTTCGCTCTCGGACAGAAAGCCATAGCCGGGATGGACGGCGTCGGCGCCCGAACGCCTGGCGATCGCAATCAGCTTGGCGATGTTCAGATAGGTGTCGGCGGGCTTGTCGCCATCGAGGCCGTAGGCTTCATCGGCGCGGCGCACATGCAGGGCATCGATATCGGCATCGGCATAGACGGCGACGGACTTCACTCCGTAATCCGCGCAGGCTCGCGCGATGCGCACGGCGATCTCTCCACGGTTGGCAATCAGAACTTTTTTCATCAACTCACTCCTCATTGCGCGCTTGCAAGCACCAGCTCTGCAAAGGCGCGGATGGGGTTAAAACGAATCCAGGCACCTACGGGAATCTGCCCCGCAAGATCCAGATGATGGGGTGCCACGCAACCGATGACGGGATAGCCGCCGGTCAAGGGGTGGTCGGCCAGAAACAGCACGGGCTGGCCACTGGCGGGAACCTGGATGGCCCCCAGCGGCGTGCCTTCGCTGGGCAGCTCGCTGGTCACGGCGCGCGTCAGCGCCTGCTCGCCGGCAAGGCGCAAGCCCACGCGATTGGACTGGGGCGTGACCTGCCAGCGCTGGGCCGCCAGCAAGGCCACGGCTTCGGGCGTGAACCAGTCGGTGCGCGGGCCCAGTTCGACATCCAGCACCACCTCACCGTCCGGGGCAGGCAGATCCTGCGCAGGCAGGGCCAGCTCGGCCACCACGGCATGGCGTGCCGGCTGCACCGCCAGCAACTGGCCGCTGTGCAGAGCAGGCGGGCCGACATGGGCCAGGGTGTCCGTCGAAGCGCTGCCCAGCACGGGCGCCACCTCATAGCCGCCGCGCACCGCCACATAGCAGCGGGCACCGGCGACGGGTTGGGCAAGGCTCAGCGTGTCGCCATCGGCCAGTGCAATCGCGGCATGGCGTGGCGCAGACCAGCGGCGTCCGTCGGCCGTGGTGATGCTGATGGGCGCATCCGCGCCCGTCACTGCAACGACGTTCTCGCCCACGCTTTGCAGCGACAGGCCGCCACCTACTGTCTCCAGCACCGGCAGCTGGCTGGTATTGCCGACAAGCCGGTTGGCCATCTTGAACGCGGCCTGATCCATGGCACCGGAGGCAGAAACGCCCTGCCCGGCCTGGCCGTGGCGACCCATGTCCTGGAACAGCGTGAGCAGACCCGTGGCGCGCACACGCAAGGCGCAGCCATTGAAACTCGTAGCTGCTTGCGCCTGCTCGCTCTTGATCTCAGATACTTTTCCATCTGAAATCGAACCAGAGAAATCGCCAGCAGCTACTTTTTGAGTAGCAGCATCGACAAACTGCACGCGGTAGCCGGGCTGCAGCAAAGCCGGCAGATCGCGCGCCAGATCCCACATCGCGGCATCGGTGACGCCAATGATCTGCCAGCCGCCCGGGCTGGCCTGTGGATAGACTGCGCTGAAGCTGCCGGCCAGCGCCACTGCACCGGCCGGAACCTTGGTTCGCGGCGTGGCACGGCGTGGCACGTTGAAGATGGGATCCCCGCCGCTCAGATAGGCAAAGCCCGGCGCGAAGCCGGTAAAGGCCACCGACCATTCGCTGCCGGTGTGGCGGCGCACCACTTCCTCGGCCGTGATGCCCAGTATCTGCGCGACTTCGGCCAGATCTTCGCCGTCATAGCGCACGGGAATCTGCACCAGCACATCCGAGCGCTGCACGCTGCCGCTGAGATCGCAATCGGCAATGCGCCTCACCAGTTGCGCCGCGCCGATGATATGGGGCGCAAACTGCACAAGAATGGTGCGCGCGGCAGGCACCAGCTCCTGCACGCCTTCTATGGGCTGGGCCTGCAAGGCACCCAGCAGCACCAGCGTCTGCTGCAGGTCGGCCAGCTCCACCAGAATGGCCTGGCGGTTGACGGGCAAAAAGCGCATGGAACTCATGGTGCTGTTTCCACAAAGGAAGCGATCTGCACACCCTCCTGCTCGAAACGCTGGCGGATGTTGCGCGCAATGGCCACGGCACCGGGACTGTCGCCGTGCACACAGATGGAGTCTGCCTCCACGCGCACCAGGCTGCCGTCCACGGCCTCAATCACGCCCTCGCGCACCAGGGTCAGCATGCGCTGGGCGATCAGGTTTTCGTCGTGCAGCACGGCACCGGGTTCGCGGCGCGAGACCAGGGCGCCGTCGGGCGTATAGCCGCGATCGGCAAAGGCCTCGGCCACCACGCAGAGGCCCGCATCGCGGGCCCAGGCTATCAGGGGCGCACCTGCCAGAGCCATCAGCACCAGCTTGGGATTGATGGCCTTGATGGCATTGATCACATCCATGGCCTGGCGCTTGTCCTGGGCAATGGTGTTGTAGAGCGCGCCGTGCGGCTTGACATACTGGACGCTGGTGCCGGCCGCCTGCGCCAGACCTTGCAGGGCGCCGATCTGGTAGATCACGTCGGCCACCAGATCGCCGCTGGCCACATCCATGTTGCGACGCCCGAAACCCGACAGGTCGCGGTAGGCCACATGTGCGCCGACGACCACGCCGCGCGCCTTGGCAGCCCTGAGCGTGGCCAGCATCCCGGCCGGGTCGCCGGCATGAAAGCCGCAAGCCACATTGGCGCTGCTGACGATGTCCAGCATGGCTGCATCGTCGCCCATGCGCCAGGCGCCGAAGCTCTCGCCCAGATCGCTGTTCAAATCCATTTTCATCATTCGTCTCCCGGTCAGCCTCAATGCAGCTGACCTGCGTGTTCCTGCAAATCCTGCTGCACCGTCATGGCCGTATGAATGGCTGTGCGTATGCCCTGAATCTGCGTTTCCAGCGCCATGCTGGCCATGCCGGGCTGGCGTGCCGCCTGCTGCGGCAGCGCGGGTATGTGAATAAAGCCGCCGCGCACGCCGGGGCCCGCACGGCGAGACAGCCTGTGCATCAGGGCATAGAACACATGGTTGCAGACAAAAGTACCCGCCGTGTTCGATACCGAAGCCGGAATGCCCGCATCGCGCAGATGGCGCACCATGGCCTTGATGGGCAGGGTCGAGAAGTAGGCCGCGGGCGCATCGCGCACCACGGACTGATCGACGGGCTGATGGCCCGCGTTGTCGGGAATACGGGCATCGTCGATATTGATGGCCACGCGCTCCGGCGTGATTTCGCTGCGCCCGCCAGCCAGCCCCAGGCTGATGATGAGCGAGGGCTGCAGCCGGGCCAGCGCCTCGTCGAGCACCACCATGGCCGCGCCGAACACGCAAGGCAGTTGCACGGCATGCACCACACCGTCCGCAATCAGCTCGCCGTCCAGCGCGCGCGCCACTTCCCACGAAGGGTTGACGCTGTCTTTGTCGAAGGGCTCGAAGCCGGTCAGCAGGATTCGGTGGGCAGCCTCAGTCATGGCAACTCTCTCTTAACGGAACATCAGGAAGTTGAGCAGGAACACATTCACGATCAGCAAGGTGATCGCCGTGGGAACCTGCGCACGGATGACGGCATTTTTGTCAATTTCCAGCAGTGCTGCGGGCACCAGGTTGAAGTTGGCCGCCATGGGCGTCAGCAAGGTGCCGCAGTAGCCCGACAGCATGCCGACCGCCGCCATCACGGCCGGGTCACCATGGTAGACGCCAACCAGCACGGGCACGCCCACACCGCCCGTCATCACCGGAAAGGCTGCAAAGCCATTGCCCATGATGACCGTGAACAGCGCCATGCCGATCACGTACACGGCCACGGCCACAAAGCGCACATCCATGTTGATGTAGGTGGTGGTCACATAGGCCACTGCCTTGCCCACGCCGGCATCCGAGAACACCAGGCCCAGCATGCCCAGCATCTGGGGCAGCACCAGGGCCCAGCCCAGTGCGTCGATCAGGCGGTGCGACTCGCGCAGGCCCTGCACGGGAGTCTCGCGTGTCATCTTGCAGGCCAGCACCAGCGCAATCACGCAGCCTATGCCCAGGCTGACCAGCGTGCTGTTCTTGGGGTCGATCAGGGGAGTGCCGCCAAAGACCAGATGCTTGGCCGACAGCGTGCCCACCATGGTGATCAGCGGAATGGCCAGCGCCGGCACGAACAGCTTGTTGCCCAGGCGCTTGGCGCTTTCCAGGTATTGCGCATCGGTGCGCGGCTGATGCTTGCCGCCCATCACGCCGCCGAAGCCCGCAATCAGGGCCATGACGACCGCGACCGCTCCCACCCATACGGGCGGCAGCAGATCACCGACGAGGAACACCAGCGCATACAGCGCCCAGAACAGGCCCGCCGAGAAACGGCGCGGGTTGCTGCCGTCGCGCAGCGTCATCACTGCCGTCACCGCCAGCACCAGGCCGACGAGGTAGTACAGGTATTGAATGGTGATGGTCATGCCTGTTCTCCCTGGGCAGATTTCTTTTCCGCAGCAATTTCACGCGCCAGTTGCTTGTCCAGGCGATGCAGGCGGAAGGCATGGATGGCAAAGGCCGAGATGGCCGTAGGAATGCCCCACAGCGCGACATGAATCGGCTCGACCTCGATACCCGCCTCCTTCAGGAAGGTGGTCATCAGCACGATCGCACCGAAGGCCACGAAGATGTCTTCACCAAAGAACAGGCCCACGTTGTCCGTGGCAGCCGACATGGCGCGCAGCTTCTCGCGCACCTTGCCCGACAGCTTGCCGTAGCGGTTTTCCGTCGCGCCTTCGGCCATGGGAGCCAGCAGCGGACGCACCATCTGGGGATGCCCACCGAGGCTGGTCAGGCCGATGGCTGCCGTGAGCTGACGCGCGGCCAGGTAGACGATCAGCAGGCGGCCGGCTGTGGCCGACTTGATGGAGCTGATCCAGTTCTGAGCGTGCTGACGCAGGCCATGGCGCTCCAGCAGGCCGATCACGGCCAGCGGCAGCAAGATGATGAGCGGCAGGTTGCGGGTCTTGATAAAACCGGTCCCGATGGCGGCCAGAACCTTGTCCAGCGGAAAGCCCGCCGCAAAGGCTGTGCCGATGGCGGTCACGATGACCACCAGCATGGGATTAAAGCGCAGCGCGAAGCCGGCAATGATGATGAGCACGCCGATCAGCGGCCACAGGTTTACGTCTACAGGCATGGAAGCCTCCGGAAATCACGCCCTGATCCGCTGCGCGGCGGGCTCTACCAAAGACGGGAACGCTATCGGCAACCCCGCCCAGCTCTTTTGAAGAAGGCTGATCAGCTCTGTTTCAGATCTGCTTCATTCCTCAAATTGTTGAACAATCTATTTAGATTAATTCCACAAATGAAATTGTTTGCAGAACAAATAGACTTTGTAATAGAGCAAACCCTAGGTCGCACCACTCTTTTGGACTTCTCTGAGTCAACAGAACGATGGCTACACTCTGGCGACAGCCAAAAGGGAACGCCATGAAAGTCGCAGCAGAGGTCCAGAACCTGACCGAACGCATCGCCGAGGAAATACGCAGCCAGCTGGTCAAGGGCGTGCTGAGCCCGGGCCAGCGACTGTCCGAAGCGGCACTCAGCGAAGCGCTGGATATTTCGCGCAACACCTTGCGCGAGGTGTTCCGCATGCTGACCAAGGAAGGTCTGCTGGTACACGAGCCCAACAAGGGCGTATCGGTGGCCGTGCCCAGCATGGCGTCCATCATCGACATCTATCGCGTGCGGCGCATGATCGAGTGCCAGGCCCTTGCACAGGCTTACCCCATGCACCCTGCACTGACGCGGATGCGCGAGGCCGTGGAAAGCGGCCAGCGACACAGCGAGGCCGAAGACTGGTCCGAGGTGGGCACAGCCAATATGGCGTTTCACAAAGCCATCGTGGCCCTGGCCGACAGCGAACGCCTCAACGAGATGTTCTCGCATCTGCTGGCGGAGCTGCGTCTGGCCTTCGGCCTGCTGCGCGACCCGCATTTTCTGCATGCACCCTATGTGGGCATGAACCTGAAGATTCTGCAGATCTTCGAAGCCGGCAGGCCTGCAGAGGCGGCACAGGAGCTCAGTGCCTACCTGGTGCATTCCGAGCGCATCATTCTGGCCGCCTATGCCCGGCGTCTGGCAGAGGCAGGGATTAAGGCCCCTTGAGGTATCTTGTTCAACAAAATGCCATTTTCAATAGAAACAAAGCAATAAAACACCCTACGCTTCTTTGAAACTCGTTGAAATCCCTCATGGATGCTTGTTGAGACAAATGCTACTTTTGGCACAACTCTTGCCTGAGTTCATTCGTCTGCATCTCTTATCCGAGGAGTTCTCATGAAGCGTCGCATTTTCTGCGCCACAGCAACCTTGCTCGCCGGCATCGGCATTGCCGGTCATGCCATGGCACAAACCAAGTGGGATTTCGCCACCGCATACGGGCCTGGAAACTTTCACTCCAAGAACAACGAACTGTTTGTAAAGGATGTGGATGCTGCCACGGGCGGCAAGCTCAAGATCACGCCGCACTTTGGTGCGTCGCTGTTCAAGATGCCCGAAATCAAGCGTGCCGTGCAGACCGGCAATGCACAGATGGGTGAGTTCTTTCTGGTGAGCTTTCAGAATGAGTCGCAGATCTTCGGCGCCGACGGACTCCCGTTCCTCGTGAGCAACTATGACGAGGCCTACAAGCTCTATCAGGCTCAGAAACCCGCGCTGCAAAAGCTGCTGGACAAGCAGGGACAGGTGCTGCTGTATTCCGTGGCCTGGCCTCCACAGGGGATCTACACCAAAAAGCCCGTCAATTCTGCGGCCGATCTCAAGGGCATGAAGTGGCGCGTGTACTCCCCGACCACGGCCCGCATTGGCGAACTGATCGGCGCCCAGCCCGTGACCGTGCAAGAGGCCGAGCTGTCCCAGGCTCTGGCGACCGGCGTGGTGGATGGCCTGATCACCTCCAGCGCAACCGGTGCCGACAACAAGCTGTTTGAAAGCCTGAAGTACTACTACAACGTGCAGGCCTGGATTCCCAAGAATGCCGTGACCGTGAGCAAGAAGGCCTTTGGCGCGCTGGACAAGAGCACGCAGGAGGCCGTGCTCAAGGCCGCCGCCGCTGCCGAGCAGCGCGGCTGGAAAGAGTCCAGGGAAGTGGATGCACGCTCGATTGCCGCCCTCAAGCAAGGCGGCATGCAGGTCGAGCAGCCCTCCGCTCAGCTCAAGGCAGACCTGGGCAAGATCGGCGCGACCGTGATCAAGGAATGGACGGACAAGGCCGGCGCTGACGGCCAGGCCATTCTCGACGGCTACAAGGCTGGCAAGTAAGGCGCAGATTGCATCGACTCGCCCGACCCCGTCATTCGGGGCGGGTGGCCGATGACCTCATCCTCTCAGGAAGACAAGCATGCGCAAGTTACTCAACGGCCTCTATGACGGCAGTGCCTGGCTTGCCGGCATCGCCATGATCGGCGTGCTGGCGATGGTGCTGCTGACCATCACCAGCAGACTCTTTGGCTTCAGCGCCCCGGGCACCGATGCCTACGCAGGCTACGCCATGGCGGGCGCCGGCTTCATGGCCCTGGCCAGCACCTTGAAGAAAGGTGAACATATCCGCGTCACCCTGCTGCTGGGTGCGCTCAAGGGCAAGGCCTACAAGGCCCTGGAACTGACCGCCCTGGGCATCGCCACCATTCTTTCGGCCTTTCTGGCTTTCTATTCCACGCGCCTGGTCTGGCAGTCCTGGGAGATCGAAGACATCTCCGTGGGCATAGACGCCACACCGCTGTGGATTCCTCAGATCTTCATGGCTCTGGGCACGATTGTTTTCTTCATCGCGTTCTGCGACGAGCTGGTGCTGGAGCTGCTGGGCAAACGCAAGGCGGTAGAGAAGGAGGGAACCCCTCATGAATGAAATCACCGCAAGCATTGCACTGATCGTGGTGCTGCTGGCCCTGCTTGGCGGCGGCGTCTGGGTCGGTCTGACGCTGGCAGGCGTTGCCTGGTTCGGCATGGAATTCTTCACCGCGCGCGCAGCAGGCGATGCCATGGCCATGACCATCTGGGGCTCTGCCAGCAGCTGGACCTTGACGGCCTTGCCCCTGTTTGTCTGGATGGGCGAGATTCTCTACCGCACCAATCTGTCCGAGAGCATGTTTCGTGGTCTGGCGCCCTGGGTCAATGCACTGCCGGGCCGCCTGCTGCACACCAATGTCATTGGCTGCACGATTTTTGCGGCAGTGTCCGGCTCCTCGGCCGCCACCTGCGCCACCGTGGGCAAGATGAATGTGCCCGAGCTGCGCAAACGCGGCTATCCCGAGAACATGGTGATCGGCTCGCTGGGCGGCCCCGCCACACTGGGCCTCCTGATCCCGCCCTCCATCATCTTGATCGTCTACGGCGTATCTGCCGAGCTGTCGATCTCCAAGCTCTTCATGGCAGGCGTGCTGCCAGGCATCATGCTGGCACTGATGTTCAGCGGCTGGATCGTGGTCTGGGCCCTGATGAACCCGGACAAGGTGCCCAAGGCCGACAGCACCATGAGCTTCAAGCAGAAAGTCTACGAGTCGCGCCACCTGATCCCCGTCGTGCTGCTGATCTCGGGCGTGATTGCCAGCATCTACAGCGGCATTGCCACGGCGACCGAAGCTGCCGGCATAGGCGTGATGGGAGCGCTGATTCTGTCGGCCCTGCAAGGTGCACTGAGCTGGAAGAACTTCAAGGAATCGCTGTTCGGAGCCACCCGGCTTTACTGCATGATTGCGCTGATCCTCGCCGGTGCAGCCTTCATGACCTTGTCCATGGGCTATATCGGACTGCCACGCCAGCTGGCTGAATACGTGGGCAGCCTGAACCTGTCGCCCGCCATGCTGATTGCGGTACTGGGCCTGTTCTACATTCTCATCGGCTGCTTTCTGGACGGCATCTCCACCATTGTGCTGACCTCCGGCGTGGTTCTGCCCATCATCCAGGCCGCAGGCATAGACCCCCTGTGGTTCGGCATCTTCCTCGTGATCACGGTGGAGACCGCTCAGATCACGCCACCGGTGGGCTTCAACCTGTTCGTGCTGCAGGGCATGACGGGCAAGCAGATCACCTATCTGGCCCGCGTCTGCGCACCCTACTTCCTGCTGATGGTGCTGGCACTGGTCATACTGTGGTTCTTCCCGCAGATCGTGACCGTGCTGCCCAATAATATGTAAGCAAAATCGCTCTACATGAACGCCCCGCAAGGGGCGTTTTTCATAGGCAAGCCAAGATGGCTGCATACATGCCAGGACATGCGGGCTTCAACGCCGGGATGTTGATGCCGCATCCATCTGACAGGGTGTTACGAAAAATGCTCACTACACTGTTAGATTAGTCGGGTTAGCCATCCAGACACATCGCAATGAAAGAAAAAATCAACTTCATTGAGAGGGAGCGCCTCTACCGACATGAACTCAAACGCCGCCGCGTGAAGTTTCTGCCCATGCAGGTACTGCGCCGGGTCTTCAAAGCGGCAGGAGTCTAGCCAGCGCTGAAGCCAGCCATCCACCTGCCATGCCAAAAACGAAAAAGCGCTCCCATGGAGCGCTTTTTCGTGGCACGAAGCAACCGGCTTATTCCACCGTGACCGACTTGGCCAGGTTGCGCGGCTTGTCCACATCGGTGCCGCGTGCCACCGCCGTGTGATAGGCCAGCAGCTGCAGCGGCACCACGTGCAGGATGGGGCTCAGGGCACCATAGTTCTCGGGCATGCGAATCACATGCATGCCTTCGCTGCTTTCGATATTGGTCTTGGCATCGGCCAGCACATAAAGGACGCCGCCGCGGGCACGCACTTCCTGCATATTGCTCTTGAGCTTTTCCAGCAGTTCGTCGTTGGGCGCCACGGTGACCACAGGCATCTGGCTGTCCACCAGTGCCAGCGGGCCATGCTTGAGCTCGCCGGCGGGATAGGCCTCTGCGTGGATGTAGCTGATTTCCTTGAGCTTGAGTGCACCTTCCAGTGCGATGGGATAGTGAATGCCGCGACCCAGGAACAGCGCGTTTTCCTTCTTCGCAAAGTCTTCGGCCCAGCTGATGATCTGCGGCTCCAGCGCCAGCACGGATTGCAGGGCCACGGGAAGGTGGCGCATGGCCGTCAGATACTGCTGCTCCTTCTCTTCCGTCAGGCGTCCCTTGGACTGAGCCAGCGCCAGCGTCAGCAGGAACAGACCCGCAAGCTGCGTCGTGAAGGCCTTGGTCGATGCCACGCCGATTTCCACGCCGGCGCGCGTGATATAGGCCAGCTCGCACTCGCGCACCATGGCGCTGGTGGCCACATTGCAGATGGTCAGGCTGTGCTTCATGCCCAAGCTCTGGGCATGGCGCAGGGCCGCCAATGTATCGGCCGTCTCGCCCGACTGGCTGATGGTCACGATCAGTGTCTTGGGATCGGGCACGCTGGTGCGATAGCGGTACTCGCTGGCCACCTCCACATTGCAGGGGATGCCGGCAATCGCCTCTATCCAGTACTTGGCCGTGCAGCCGCTGTAATAGCTGGTGCCGCAGGCCAGGATCAGGACCCGGTCGATCTCCTTGAATACTCGCCAGGCCGCCGCGCCGGTCTTGCCTTCCGAAGTGACCCCGTCAAACAGCTCGGGGGCAATGTTCTTCAGGCCTTCCAGCGTATCGCCCAAAGCGCGCGGCTGCTCGAAGATTTCCTTTTGCATGTAGTGGCGATAAGGGCCCAGTTCGGCTGCGCCGCTGTGCGCCATCACGGTTTTGACCGGGCGCTGCTGCTCTGTCAGGCGCTCGCCGCTCTTGCTGATGACCCAGTAGCGTCCCGGCTGCAGATCGATCAGATCGCCCTCTTCCAGGTACACGATCTGGTCGGTCACACCCGCCAGCGCCATTGCATCGCTGGCCAGGAAATGTTCCGCGCCGTCCTTGCCCACACCCAGAATCAGCGGCGAGCCGGCACGAGCGCCCACCACACGGCGAGGTTCATCCCGGTGCATCACGCCAATCGCGTAGGCGCCATGCAGGCGAGCCGTCGCGGCTTGCACGGCCTCGAAAAGATCGCCGTTGTAGAGACTGTCCACCAGGTGAGCAATGACCTCGGTGTCGGTCTGACTGGCAAATACATAGCCCTTGGCCTGCAGCTCGGCACGCAGGGCTTCGTAGTTCTCGATGATGCCGTTGTGCACCAGGGCCACGCGGGCCGGCGCATCGGCATCGGCCACGGGCGAGATGCCGGGACCATGGCTGAAGTGGGGATGGGCATTGCGTACGGCAGGCTCGCCGTGAGTGGCCCAGCGAGTATGGGCAATGCCGGTGAAACCTTCCACATGCTCGGTCTTGACCTGCTCCATCAGCTCGGCCACGCGGGCTGTAGAGCGCGCACGCTGCAATCCCAGGCTCAAGCCGCTGGCATCCGCTGCCTGTACAGCCACACCACAGGAGTCATAGCCGCGATACTCCAGTCGCTGCAGACCCTGGACCAGAACCGGAACGATATTGCGATGAGACACCGCAGCAACAATGCCACACATAGAGGTACACCTTAGGTTGTTTGAGCGAGCATGCTAACGGTTGAAATAAAAAATTTTCAATCAATAAAGACAAATAAATGATTGAAAATTTCATCAAATCGGAATATTGATTATTTATTCAATAAAATTCATATAAATGAATGAAAATTCCATCAATCTGGATGACACCGACTTGCAACTGCTGCAGCAATTGCAGCTGGATGCCAGCCTGAGCAACCAGGCCCTGGCCCGGCATCTCGAGCTATCTGCCCCTACCTGCCTGCGTCGTGTCAAGCGCCTGCAGGAGCTGGGTCTGATCGAGAAACAAGTCGCCATCCTGAGCAGCGAACACATCGCCCGCCTCACAGGCCATGGCCTGCAGGCCATTGTGGAAGTCTCGCTGGACCGGCAGGACAGCAGCTCACTGCTGCAATTCGAGCACAAAGCCGTGGCCGAACCCGGCGTGCAGCAATGCTGGCGCGTCTCTCCCGGCCCCGACTTCATCCTCATCATTGCCACCATCGATATGCCTGCCTACCTGGCATTGAGCCAGAAGCTGTTCACGCAGGATGCCAATGTGCGCAATGTCAAAGCCTTCTTCAGCATCAAGCGCGCCAAATTCAGTACCGAACTGCCCTTGCCAGCCCCCAATCATTAAGGACTTGCACGCCTTTATTTTTGAACCGCCATGTGTGGTGCGGATGCCGCGCAAGCCCCTCAATATTTGATACAAATTGTATTAATTAGATTATTCTCGCAACCTTGACTTAAGCCAACTCCACCAGATGCCCTTGCATCGAGATATTCACCGCCGGACCTACCCTCTGCGCGCCTCTTATATGGCACTGGGCGGAGCGGTGGTGGCTGCGAGCCTGTCATATCTCCCGACCAATCTCGCCTGGTGGGCATTCACGACGGTCAGTGCACTGGTATGGCCGCATATTGCTTTTTTGCATTCAAGCCGGCAACAGGATCAGTTCCATGCGGAGTATTTCAATTCTCTGATAGATGCGCTGATCGTCGGCTGCTGGATTTCTCTGATGCACTGGAGCCTGCTACCCAGCATCTGCATTCTGGCCATCGGCGTGGCCGACCGCTTCTATACCGGTTTGAAGCGCCGCTGGCTGCCCTCCCTGATCGCGCTGCTGTGCGGCATGCTTTTCATGAGCATCGCCATAACGCCCACCCCGCAATGGGGCGCGCCACTGGCGGTACAGCTCAGCCTGCTGCCGCTGATCATCCTGCACAGCGCCTATGCAAGCTGGTCCAACAGCCGAATGCTCAAGACTCTGGCCAGGCAGAACCTGCAGCTCAAGTTACTGGGACGCATTGATCCTCTGACCACGGTATACAGCCGCGATTACTGGTGGAAAAAAGCCCGTGCCGCGCTGCATCAGCACCGCACCGTCAAGGAGCAGACCTGCCTGCTGGTGATTGACATTGACCGTTTCAAAAGCGTGAATGATCTGTACGGCCATATTGTGGGCGACGATGTTTTGAAAATGATCGGGCTGGCGATTAGAAACAGCCTGCGCAGCAACGATATTGCTGGGCGCTACGGCGGCGATGAATTCACCGTGCTTTGCAAGCACACCACGGCCAAGGAGGCATATTCGGTCGCCATGCGTATTTGCGAAAAGATTGCTCAGATACGCATTCGCGAATATCCACAGCTGCACATCAGTGCGAGTATCGGCGTTGCTGCAGCCGATGAAGGTTTTGGCTCGGTGTCCGAATGGATAAAAGCGGCCGACAGTGCGCTTTACAGCGCCAAGAGCGGCGGGCGCGACCAGGTGATGGATGCCACGCAGCAACCCGAGCGACAGCACAGTCCATCGACCATGCCCATGCGACCGGAATCCACGCGAATCAGCCCGGCGAGTGCCGAGCAGGAAAGCCTGGACCGCAACGTGGTCTGACCACTCAGGGCAGGCAGGTGGGCCAATGCATCTGCAACTGGCATCCTGCATTGAGCTGAGCCTGGATTTCCGCCTCGCCGCCATGGCGGCGGCAGATATCGCGCACCAGCGCCAGGCCAATACCTAGGCCCTCGAACTCGGCCTCGCGATGCATGCGCTGAAAGACGCCAAACAGCTTGCCTGACCGCGCCTGCTCGAAGCCGGCGCCGTTGTCGGCCACGGTGATGAAGCAGCCCCCCTGCCCGTCACGCTGCACATCGACCTGGATGCGCGCCAGCCGCACGGCCCGCGTGAACTTGACGGCATTGGCGAGAGCTGCATCCAAAGCCTGCTCCAGCAGATGCGGATCCGCCTGCAGCATGGGGGCTGCGGCAGGCAGACACCACTCTATGCGTCGGCCTTGCGCGCCTGCCTGCAGACGCTGGCTCAGACTTCCCAGCAAGGCCAGCAAGTCCACGGGCTGCGGCTTCAGCACATGGCTCTGGGCCCGATTCAGCTTCAGCAAGCCGTCGAACATGGCCGCCATGCGCTGGGCGGACTGCTCCATGGTCTGGAGGAAGCTGCGCGCTTCCTCCAGGTCTTCGGCACCGGGACTGGCGGACTGCAGCAGCTCGGCAACCAGCGGATTGAAAGCCAGCAGATGGCGCAGCGGCGCCCGCAAATCATGCGAGACGGCATGCATCCATTCCTGCTGGGCCGTGCGCAAGGCGGACAGTTCGGCCTCGCGCCTGGCCAGCAGCGCCAGCGCTTCGCCCAGGGACTGAGGCGCCATGCTCTCCAAAGCTTGCTGCGCTTGTTCCATCAGGCTTTTGGCAGCTTTTCAGGGCGCTTCCAGTTGCTGATGCTGACCTGCCTGCCACGACCTACCGTCAAGGCACCAGCCTCCGTATTCTTGGTCACGGTGGAGCCACCGCCCACGGTGCCGCCGGCGGCAATCGTCACCGGAGCCACCAGCACGCAGTTGCTGCCGATATGCACATCGGCCTCGATCACGGTACGGTGCTTGTTCACGCCGTCATAGTTGGCAGTGATGCTGCCTGCACCATAGTTCACGCGCTCACCCACCGTGGCATCGCCCAGATAGGCCAGGTGATTGGCCTTGGCGCCATCGGCCAGGACGGAGTTCTTCACTTCCACGAAGTTGCCGATATGCACTTCGCGGCCCAGCTTGGCGCCGGGGCGCAGGCGGGCAAACGGGCCGACCAGCGCGCCCTGGCCCACTTCCACGCCGGCCTTCTCGCCATCGATGTGCGTGAAGGGGTGGATCACGGCATCTTCGGCAATGCTCACATTGCTGAGATGGCAGTTGGCCCCGATCCTGGCGCCGGCGCCAATCGTCACCTTGCCGGCAAAGATGCAGTTCACGTCGATTTCCACATCCTGGCCGCAGCTCAGGCTGGCCTTGGTGCCGCGCGCATCGTCACGCAGGTCGAAGCGCGCAGGATCGGCCATGCGCACGCCCTGCTCCATCAGCTCGCGCGCCTGGCGCAACTGGTGAGCGCGCTCCAGCTCTGCCAGTTGCAGCGGGCTGTTGACGCCCGCCACCTGCAGGACATCGGCAATGCGGTGGCCCACCACGGGCACTCCGTCGGCCACGGCCATGGCGACGATATCGGTCAGGTAATACTCGCCCTGGGCATTGTTGTTGTCGAGCTTGGCAAGCCAGGCCGTCAGATGCCTGGCTGGCACGGCCATGATGCCGCTGTAGATCTCGGTGATGGCGCGCTCGGCCTCGCTGGCATCTTTCTGCTCGACGATGCGCTGCACCGTGCCTGCATCGTTTCGCACGATGCGGCCATAGCCCGTGGGATCGGGCATGGTCACGGTGAGCAGCGCCATCTTGTCGCTGCCTGCGGCATCGAGCAGACCTTGCAGCGTGTCGGCCCTGGTCAGCGGCACATCACCCGACAGCACCACGACCAGACCATCTTCCTTGAGCGCAGGCACGGCCTGCTGCACGGCATGGCCGGTTCCCAGCTGGGGCTCCTGGCGCACAAACTTCAGGTCCATTGCACCATGGGCGCCGTCCGCGCGATCCACGCCATTGGCAGCGGCGATGGCCGCTTCCACTTCCGCTGCGCCATGACCCGTCACCACCACGGCCGAGCGCGCCTTGAGTTGCGCAGCGGTATCCAGCACATGCTGCAACAGGGCACGACCGGCCAGCTTTTGCAGCACCTTGGGATGGCGGCTTTTCATGCGGGTGCCTTTGCCGGCAGCCATGACGACGATGTCCAGAGGTGCAGTCATATTGATTTATAGGATGAAAACCGCCTGATTATCGACCCATAGCCGCGGTCGGCAACTGCAAGCGCAGGCAACAGTCGCCGCAAACACCTTATGCTTGCCCTGCCATGCCTCATGCCACCACCAGCCCCACTCCGCTGCTTCGCACCCGCGCCATCGGTGCCGGCCATCTGCGCGCCTTTCTGGCCGTGGCCCGACACCTGAACTTTCGTGCCGCGGCGGACGAGCTGGCACTGACCCAGTCTGCCGTCAGCCGCCAGATCCAGTCGCTGGAAGACGAGGTGGGCATCCCGCTGTTTCTGCGCCATTCGCGCGCCGTGGAATTGACGGGTGCCGGCGCCCAGCTGCTGCATGCCGTGCAGCCTGCATTGGAGTCGATCGACGCCACCGTGCGCCAGATCCGCCAGACCGTGGGCCGCAAGAGCGTGGCCATCACCACCTGGGCCAGCTTTGCCGCCATGTGGCTGATTCCGCGCCTGGAGGCGTTCCAGCGCGCCTATCCCGATATCGACATTCGCATAGACACGGGCGACGCCGTGGTGGATCTGGAGACCACCGATGTGGACCTGGCCATACGCTACAGCGCCGGCGTCTCCGATGCCTCGGCAAAGGCCCTGTTTGGCGAAGAACTGGTGCTGGTCGCAAGCCCAGCCCTGCTCAGGAGCGGCCCCGCCGTGCACAGCCCCGCCGATGCGGCCCGCTACACCTTGATTGAAACCGGCGACGTGCACCGCATGCCCCAGCTGGAGTGGCTGAGCTGGCAGCGCTGGTTTGCCGCCAACGGCTGCGACCAGCTGCAGCCGCCGCGCTGGCTGTACTTCAACTACGCCCACCAGATCGTGCAGGCCGCACTGGCGGGCCAGGGTCTGGCCATCGCGCGCCTGCCGCTGGTGGCCGATGCGCTGGCGGCCGGCACCCTGATCGAGGTATTGCCCGAGCGTCGCCTGGCCTCGCCTCTGTCGTACTGGCTGCTGCAAGGCCCACGCAGCAGCGAGCGGCCCGAAGTCCAGGCCTTCTGTCAGTGGCTGATGGAACAAGCCCGCCAGACGCGCGACGCCATGCAAGGCGCGAGCGAGCCCACTCAATAAAAAAGAGAGCTACTTACGCATGACCTGTAACGGTTTCAAATACAAATTGATTTGAAACGTATATGTATCAAGCGTAAACAGCTCTCATTTTTACTGTCACCTCTACTGTCGCCTCTTTAGGCCGCGCCACAGCGGCAAAGTCCTTGCCCTGTGGCACTCAACGCAAAAGAGGCGAACGAGGCGAGGCGCCCCAAGGCGCTCAGCTCAGCGTGACGCGCGCAAACTTGCGCTTGCCCACCTGCAGCACAAAGGTGCCGGCGTCCAGCTTCAGTGCACGGTCGCTAATGACGTTGCCGTCGACGCGCACGCCGCCGCCATCGATCAGGCGGTTGGCTTCGCCGGTCGATGCAGCCAGATTGGCCTGCTTGACCAGCGCACCAATGCCCAGCGGAGCGCCGGACAGGCTGATTTCAGGGATGTCATCGGGAATGCCGCCCTTGGAGCGGTTGATGAAATCCTGCTCGGCCGCATCGGCGGCTTCGGCGCTGTGGAAGCGCGCGGTGATTTCCTTGGCCAGAGCCACCTTGGCATGCTTGGGGTTGCCTCCGGCCTCGATCTCGGCCTTGAGCGCTGCAATCTCGGCCAGGCTCTTGAAGGACAGCAGGGTGTACCAGTCCCACATCAGCTCGTCCGAGATCGACAGCACCTTGGCGAACATGGTGTTGGCGTCCTCGGTGATACCGATGTAGTTGTTCTTGGACTTGGACATCTTGTGCACGCCGTCCAGGCCCACCAGCAGCGGCATTGTGAGCACACACTGCTGCTCCTGACCATACTCGGCCTGCAGATGCCTGCCCATCATCAGATTGAACTTCTGATCGGTGCCGCCCAGCTCCAGATCGGACTTGAGCGCCACCGAGTCATAGCCCTGCAGCAGCGGGTAGAGAAACTCGTGCAGGCTGATGGAGCTGCCGTCGGTGAAGCGCGTATGGAAGTCGTTGCGCTCCATCATGCGCGCCACCGTGTACTTGGCCGACAGCTGGATCATGCCGCGCGCGCCCAGCTGGTCACACCACTCACTGTTGTAGCGCACCTCGGTCCTGGCCGGGTCCAGCACCTTGGCGGCCTGGGTGTAATAGGTCTCGGCATTGACCTTGATCTGCTCGGCCGTCAGCGGCGGGCGTGTGGAGTTGCGGCCCGAAGGGTCGCCGATCAGCGTCGTGAAGTCGCCGATCAGGAAGATCACCTGATGGCCCAAATCCTGCAGCTGGCGCATCTTGTTGAGCACCACGGTATGGCCCAGGTGAATGTCGGGGGCTGTCGGGTCCAGACCCAGCTTGATGCGCAGGGGCACGCCGGTGGCTTCGGACCTGGCCAGCTTCTGGACCCACTCGTCCTTGGGCAGCAGCTCATCGACTCCACGCAGAGTGACTTCCAGCGCCTGGTTCACTCTGTCGGTCACGGGAAAACTTGTAACAGCAGATTGATTCATAAGGGTTTTTCGGCAGGCGAAGTAGGACGCGGCCGATATACTTGGAGGTTTGGTGTTACGGTCAATTCTAGACTGCTCCCTCATAAAGACCTCTTTGGATGGACTTATGGCACGGTAGAGCTACTGGAGACGTGTCAGTCGTAACAAATACCAACTCCACCGACACGCTTTCCCAAGGATTTGATGTTTTGATGACTGGCTTGAAAAATGCCGGCGGTGCTCTGCTTGCGCGGCTGACATCGGCTCTGCAAAAACACCCCAAGCGCGCCACGGCGGCGCTGGCGACTGTTTTGCTGACCGGTGGCAGCGGCGCCTTCGCAGTGGCCAGCCTGGGTCCCGACCCCGCCGACCTTCCCGTACGTACACTGACCGAACCCGTCACCTCCCTGGCCGCCGGCCAGGATCTGGCCGATCTGACGGATCTGCAGTCCTTCTCCCTCTATCGCTCCGAATACACCCGCAGCAACGACACCACCGAGTCGCTGCTGCAGCGCCTTGGCATTGCCGACCCGCAGGCCGCAGCCTTCATGCGCAGCAACGAAGCCGTGCGCCAGAACGTGCTGGGCCGCGCCGGCCGCCTGGTGTCAGCAGAGACCACGCCCGACCAGCAACTGAGCCAGCTGACCGTGCGCTGGGCTCCCAGCGAAGACGGCAGCTTTCAGCGCCTGACTGTGGAGCGCGTGGATGGCAAGCTGCAATCCAAGATCGAGACCGGCAAACTCACGGCCAGCCCGCGTCTGGCCGGCGGCGTGATTCGCTCCTCCTTCTTTGCCGCCACGGATGCCTCCGACATTCCCGACAGCATCTCCATGCAGATGGCCGACATCTTCCAGGGCGAGCTGGACTTCCGCCGCGGCCTGCGCAAGGGCGACCGCTTTGCCGTGGTCTATGAATCGCTGGAAGCCGATGGCGAGCCACTGCGCGCCGGCCGCGTGCTGAGCACCGAGTTCTACAACAATGGCAAGTCGCACCAGGCCATGTGGTTCCAGGAAGCAGGCAAGAAGGGCGCCTACTACACGCTGGACGGCAAGAGCCTGCGCCAGGCCTATCTGAACTATCCCGTGGAGTTCTCGCGCATCAGCAGCGGTTTTTCCATGCGCGTCCACCCCATTCATAAAACCTGGCGCGCTCACCTGGGCACCGACTTCGCGGCCCCCACGGGCACCAAGGTGCGTACCGTGGGCGACGGCGTCGTGTCCTTTGCCGGCGTGCAAAACGGTTACGGCAATGTGATCTTCGTCGATCACGCCAACCAGCACACCACCGTCTACGCCCACCTGAGCCGCATCGACGTCAAGCACGGTCAGCGCGTAGACCAGGGCGACATCATCGGTGCCGTGGGCTCCACGGGCTGGGCCACCGGCCCTCATCTGCACTTCGAATTCCGCGAGAAGGGCGAGCAGCGCGACCCGCTGACCATTGCCCAGATCACCGATGCCGCCCAGCCCATCTCCAAGGCCGCCCGCCCGGCCTTCGAGCAGCAGGCAGCGCAGATGCGCATCGAACTCAACGCCGGCACGCAGTCGTTCGCCTTGGCCAGCACGCGCTGATCCACCGCTGCGACACAACCTGAGGGCTGCAAATTGCAGCCCTTTTTCATTTCCGCATCAGGATCGTTTGCAGCGACCGCCAGGAAAGCCGCAAACGCTACAGCTAAGATAGTGAACCGCACGCCAACCCTCTGATCTGCCATGCCCAATGCCATTGAACAAGCCGCTCAAAGCAACCTCTATATCGGCCTGATGTCCGGTACATCGCTGGACGGCGTCGACGGGGTTCTCGTGGACTTCAGCCAGGGCACGCGAGTGCTGCAACATGCCAGCTGCGGCTTCGATGCGGCATTGCGCGCCGAGCTGCTGGCTCTCAACACCGCTGGCGGCCAGGACGAGCTGCATCGCGCCGCCCTGGCCGCCAATGCACTGGTGCGCCACTATGCACAGGTGGTGTGGCAACTGCTGACTGCAGCCGGTATCGAGGCCTGGCAGATCGCGGCCATAGGCGCCCATGGCCAGACCGTGCGCCACCGTCCGCAGATGTTCGATGGCACGGGCTATACGCTGCAGCTCAACAGCCCCGCCCTGCTGGCCGAGCTGACCGGCATCACCGTCGTCGCCGACCTGCGCAGCCGTGATGTGGCGGCAGGCGGCCAGGGGGCGCCGCTGGTGCCGGCCTTTCACCAAAGCGTGTTCGGCAGGCCCGCTGAAACCGCGCTGGTACTCAATATCGGCGGCATTGCCAATCTCAGCGTGCTGGGTGCCGACGGCTCGGTGCTCGGCTTCGATACCGGCACCGGCAATGCGCTCATGGACGGCTGGTGCCTGCGCCATACCGGCAGGAGCTATGACGAGAGCGGCCGGTGGGCCGCCAGCGGCAAGGTCCTGCCCGAGCTGCTGGCCGCCATGCTGGGCGATCCCTATCTGGCCCAGCAGCCGCCCAAGAGCACGGGGCGCGATCTGTTTCACGCCGAGTGGCTGGAGCGGCATCTGCAGCAGCATGCGGCCCAGGCCGCCGCAATCGATGTACAGGCGACCCTGACCGAATTCACGGCTGCCAGCTGCGCCCATGCTGTCCAGCGTTTCGGCAGGGGCGGCACCGAACTGCTGGTCTGCGGCGGCGGCGCACTGAACACCTATCTGATGCAGCGTCTTGCCGCCCTGCTGCCGGGCGTGAAGGTGGCCTCCACGGCAGAGCGCGGCCTGCCCCCGCTCGAAGTGGAAGCAGCCGCCTTTGCCTGGCTGGCACGTCAATGCCTGCTGGGCCTGCCCGGCAATCTGGCCAGTGTGACAGGCGCCAGCGGCCCGCGCATTCTGGGCGCCATCCACCCCGCTTGACAGCGCGGCCGCCGGCCCGCTGCAGGCTCAGGCCGCTACTGCTGCATCCGCCTGCGCCTTGTGCTGCACCACAGGCAGATCAGGCAAGCCGAAATGGCCGCGCAGTGTGCTGCTCTGGTAGTCGCTGCGAAACAGCCCGCGCTTGCGCAAGATGGGCACGACCTCGCTGGCAAACAGCTCCAGCTGCTGCGTGATGACCGGTGGCATCACATTGAAGCCATCGGCGGCACCCGTGCGGAACCAGTCTTCAATCGTGTCCGCCACCTGCTCGGGCGTGCCGGCAATTGCCAGATGCCCGCGCGCGCCCGCCAGCCGCTTGAGCAGCTGACGCAGCGTAAGCCCGTCGCGCAGCGTGGTCTCCACATAGCCTATGGCGCGGCTCCTGGAAGCCTCCACCAGCGCGGGATCGGGAAAATCATCGCGCGTGAGCCGACGGTCCAGCGGCAGACTGCTGAAGTCATGGCCGCCAAAGCGGGCCGACAGGCGCCCCAACCCCACGTCGATGCTGGTCAGGCTGTCGAGTTCCTCCCACACCTGGCGGGCTTCGTACTCCGTGGATCCAATCGCGGCACTGATGCCCGGCAGAATCACAATGTCCTCGGCCCTGCGCCCCAGGGATTTCGCCTGTCCCTTGATATCGGCATAAAAGCCTTGCGCCGACTCCTTGCTGCCATGCGCCGTGAATATGGCCTCGGCCCATTGCGCGGCAAAGGCCCGGCCGGTATCGGACTGCCCGGCCTGCACCAGCACCGGACGCCCCTGGGGACTGTCCGGCACATTCAGTGGTCCGCGCGTACGGATATGTGTTCCCGCATAGTTGACGGGGCGCACCTGGCCGATGTCCAGGTACTGACCCGATGCAGCATCGTCCACCACCGCAGCGCCCGGAAAGCTGCGCCATAGCGCATCCACTGCGGCCACGAACTCGTCGGCGATGCGGTAGCGCTCGGCATGCTCCACGTTCTCTTGCAACCCGTAGTTTTCTCCGGCCCGGGGCAGCCAGGAGGTCACGATATTCCAGCCTGCCCGCCCCTTGGAGAGATGGTCCAGCGTGGCGAACTGCCGCGCCAGCGTATAGGGCAGGCTGTAGGTGGTGGAAGCCGTACCGATCAGCCCGATACGCTCGGTATGCTGCGCCAGTGCAGCCAGCAGCAGCAGCGGCTCGAGCTGCCCTGAAGAAGCCATCTGCCCGTTGTCGGGCCCGACCAGCCCGTCGGCCAGAAACACGGCATCGAACTTGGCGGCCTCGGCGATGCGGGCCGCATCCACATAGAGCTCCAGATCGGTCAGCGCCTTGCGATTGGCTCCAGGGTGACGCCAGGCACCTTCGTGGTGGCCTCGCGTCATCAGAAACAGGTTCAGGTGTAGTTGTCGTGTCATGGCAAGGCTTCTTTCAGGCAAATTCGGCTTCCACTCCCAGACTGCGCAGCAAGGTCGCGCGCAGTTGCATGAAAGCGGGGTGATCGGGTCGCCGCGGATGGGCCAGATCCAGCGCATGGTCTTCGGCGATCTTGCCGTCCCTGAGCACCAGAATCCGGTCTGCCAGCAGCAGGGATTCGTCCACATCGTGGGTCACCAGAATCACCGTCGGGCGTATGCGCTCCACCATGCGCCGCAAAAGGCCCTGCATGCGCATGCGGGTCAGCGCATCCAGGGCACCAAAAGGCTCGTCGGCCAGCAGCACATGCGGCTCGCGCAGCAAGGAGCGAGCCAGTGCCGCTCTTTGCTTTTGCCCACCGGACAGGGTGGCGGGCCAGACCGCGGCCTTGTCTTCCAGGCCCACCTCGCGCAGTAATTGCACTGCGGCGGGCCGGGCCACCTGCGCATCCAGCCCCAGCGTCAGGTTGTCCAGCACCGTCAGCCAGGGCAGCAGGCGCGAGTCCTGGAACAGCACTGAGACATTGCCATGGGCCAGCGCCGCCCCCGAACTCCGGGCCTCGGCATCGAGGCCGGCCAGGGCCCGCAACAGCGTGGTCTTGCCCGAGCCCGACTCCCCCAGCAATGCCACGAACTGCCCGGGGGTGATATCGAGATGGAGGTCGTCGAGCACCTGCTTGCCATGGAAGCTGCGACTGAAGCAGCGCAGTTGCACGGAACCGGTCAATGATGGATGGCTCATGATCCCAGCGACCTCCGATAGGACAGCACACGTGCCTCCAGGCGCCGCACTGCGGCGTCGGACAGCAGACCCAGCAGCGCGTAGATCAGGATTCCCACCACGATCACATCGGTCTGCCCCCAGTCGCGCGCACGGTTCATCAGATAGCCGATACCGGTCTGCGTGTTGATCAGCTCCAGCACCACCAGCGCCGTCCAGCACAGCGAGACCGCCATGCGCAGGCCGACAAAAAAGCCCGGCAAGGCACCCGGCAGCGCCACCTTGCGAATGAATTCGGCACGCGACAGTCCCAGCGTCTGAGCCAGCTCCACATGACCGATGTCGATGCTGCGCAGCGCTGCATGGGTGTTGATGTAGATGGGAATCAGCACTGCGGTAAAGATGAGAAAGACCTTCATCGCCTCGCCTATGCCCAGCCAGATGATGGCCAGCGGGATCAGCGCCAGCGTGGGAACGGCCCGCTTGATTTGCACCAGGCCATCGATGAGGGCCTCGCCGCTGCGGCTCAGTCCGGCGGCCAGCGCCAGCAACACTCCCACCACAATGCCCAGAAACAGTCCCGTGTAGGCGCGCCCGGCCGAAGCCAGCAGATGCGGCAGCAGGCTGCCATCGAGCACCATTTCGTAGCCGGTACGCAGAGCCTGCGACGGTGCGGTCAGCGTCTCTGGCGAGAGATAACCCAGGCGCGATGCAGCCTCCCACAACAGCAGCAGCAGGACGGGCCCGGCCAGCAGCATGCCCGGCGACAGGCGGGCCGGCACCAGCGCCGGGGCTTTGCGGTCTGGCGCGGCGAGCGGCGATCCAGTCTGAGACTGCCAGCCGGCCAAGCGCGCTTCCAGAGGAGTCGGTGTCATCACGGCCACTCCTCAGCGATTGGCGACGATCACGCCGTCATAGCTCGCCACAAAGGAATCCCTGGCATCCAGACGCTGGGGCAGACTGCCTGCGCTGTGCAGGATGTCGATGAGTTTCTGATGATGGGACTGGGCCTGTGCCGCCGTCTGGAACTCCAGCGGAGCCTGCGCCGCCTGGATGGCCGCCGCGCTCTCGGCATCGAGGCGCTGGAAGTTGCGCAGGTAATGCTGCCCCCATTCCTTGCGATGGGTATTGCTCCAGCGCCCCGCACGCACGAAGGAGGCCAGGAATTCGCGGATGGCTTCTGCCTTCTGAGGATCGGCCAGCACATCCGGACGGGCATAGATATAGGAGGTGGACGGCAGCAGTTGCCGCTCCAGTGGATCGGGCACCACGCGCGCTCCAACCTGCCTGGACAGTCGCGTGACATGCGGCTCGGAAATGGTGGCGACATCGACGGCACGGGCGCGCAAGGCATCGTTGAGCTCGGCCACGCGCAGATGCACCAGCGTGACATCCTTGAGCGTCAGGCCCGCCCGGTTCAGCGCCTCGATGAGGAACACCTGGCGCCCCGAGCCTTCCACATAGCTCACGCGCTTGCCGCGCAGATCGCTCAGGCGCTCGACCCCGGCACCGGCATGCTGGAGCAAACGATATTCCGCCCTGGCTCGGGTGAAGGTCGCGATGATGGGCAGGTTCACGCCTGCGGCCCGCGCCTGTATGGGAGGCGTATCTCCCACATAAGCCATGTCCAGTGCCCCGGCGCGGATGGCCTCGAAAATGGCCGGACCGCCGGCAAAATTGGGCAGCTCCAGCTGAAAGCCGGTCTTCTTGCGCTCACCGCTGGCATCCAGCAGATGACGAATCAGCTCGCTCTGATCAGCGACAACCAGCCTGGTCCTGGCGTCTGCCGCAGCACGTGCAACACCGGTGGTGCCCATGGCAGTCACTGCCAGCAATGAAGGCCCTGCCAGCAGGAATCGACGCTTGTCCACTTCCATCTCCCATGTATGCAATGGGACGGATGCTAGGGAGCAGTCGATCGATCAAAAAATATTGATTTCAAATTTGGAAACAACCAACTCATCCGAGCGCCGGAGTCAGCTCACCGGCCTCGCATGAATTTCACTGTGCTGCCAAGCACTTAAGACGGCACGAGTTGAATTCCGCCACCCGCAAAGCGCGCAACAAGCTTTGATTCAGCAATACGCTCATGAAATCAATGTTGTTGAAGCTTGGGGAAATGGCCGGCCACCTGGGGCCTGGGTGTCTAGCTGTCAACACATGCTCGGATGACATGCTTGCAAATGTCTTGCCACTCACAATGCAAAACAGCCCGACCCCACCAGAAGCCGGACTGCTTGTTGCATCTGTGATTTCATGCCTGGCGGGCTCCAGCGAGCCATGTCAGCCGGCCTCTCCTCCGACTGCCACGGCCCGGCCCGGCCCGGCCCGGCACAGATTACTGCCAGGCTTGATCGGCGTATGGGCGCTCAGTGACCGCCGACGTAGATGAACTTGAACAGGAACAGGGCCGCAATCACCCACATGATCCAGTGCACCTCCTTGACCTTGCCCGTGCACAGCTTGAGTACGGCATAGGTGATGAAGCCGAAGGCCAGACCGTTGGCGATGGAGTAGGTGAAAGGCATCATCAGCGCGGTGACGACTGCCGGTATGGCTTCGGTGGTTTCATCCCACTGCACTTCCGTCAGGTCACGCAGCATCAGGCAGGCCACGAACAGCAGCGCAGGCGCAGTGGCATAGCCGGGCACCACACCGGCCAGCGGCGCGATGAACAAACAGGCCAGGAAGAGCATGGCAACCGTGAGAGCCGTCAGGCCGGTACGGCCGCCAGCCTGCACACCGGCAGCGCTCTCCACATAGGCGGTGGTGCTGGAAGTACCCAGGATGGAGCCCACAAAGATCGCGCCCGAATCGGCCAGCAGCGAGCGGTTGAAACGCCCCATGCGCTCAGGCACCAGCAGGCCGGCGCGACGCGCCACGCCCATCAGCGTGCCGGTGGCATCAAACAGTTCCACCAGGAAGAACACCAGCACCACATTGAGGAAGCCCGTGGTCAGCGCCGTCTTGATATCGAGCTTCATGAAGGTGGGCTCGATGGAAGGAGGCGCCGAGAAGATGCCGTGGAAGGTGTTGCCGCCGAAGAAGAACGAGGCCACCGTCACGGCCAGGATGCCGATCAGCAAGGCGCCCGGCACCTTGAGGCGGTCCAGCACCACGATCAGCAAAAAGCCCAGCAGCGCCATGATGACCTCGGGCTTGTGCAGATCGCCCAGCGTCACATAGGTGTTCTGGTCGGCAGCGACCACACCGGCGGTCTTGAGCGCGATCAGCGCCAGGAAAAGACCCAGACCCACGGTGATGGAAACGCGTATGGACTGCGGTATGCCCTTGATGATGAGCTCACGCAGGCCCAGCATGGTGCAGATCAGGAACAGACATCCCGAGACGAACACCGCCCCCAGGGCAGCCTCCCACGTATAGCCCATCTTGAGCACCACCACGTAGGCGAAATAGGCGTTCAGCCCCATGCCCGGCGCCAGCGCAATCGGGTAGTTGGCATACAGCGCCATGATGGTCGAGCCCAGCGCTGCGATCAGGCAGGTGGCGACAAAGACCGAGCCCTTGGGCATGCCCGCATCCCCCAGAATGGAGGGGTTGACGAACATGATGTAGGCCATTGAAAGAAAGGTCGTCAGCCCTGCGACCAGTTCCGTGCGCACATTGGTGTTGTGCTCCCTGAGTTTGAATATCCGCTCTGTCCAGTTCATTGCATAGTCTCCGTGTTGTTTTGCATGCGAGGCGCAACGCGAGGAACGCGCCCGGTCCTGCGCCGCCAAATGGACGGCGCAGCACATGGCCTTGCCCCGCGGCAAACAGCCATGACTCAGAATGGCTGCCGCCCCGCAAGGCGACAACACCTGTGAGGAAAAACTAGCCAGTGTGCCCTTGAACGGCTTCCACTGCGCGCAGGATGGCTTCTGACGTGGCAGGCGCCTGCAGTGGAGGGTTCATGCGGTGCTCGCCGGCGGCCGACACCGCATCGCGAATCGCGAAGAACACCGAGAACGGCAGCAGCAGCGGGGGCTCGCCCACGGCCTTGCTGCGGTGGATGGAGTCTTCATAGTTATCGCCCTCGAACAGGCGCACATTGAAGACCGGCGGGCAGTCATTAGCCGTAGGAATCTTGTAGGTGCTGGGCGCATGGGTCGTGAGCTTTCCGGTTTGCGGATGCCAGACCAGCTCCTCGGTGGTCAGCCAGCCCATGCCCTGGATGAAGGCGCCCTCCACCTGGCCCACATCGACGGCCGGGTTCAGCGAGCGGCCCACGTCATGCAGCACATCGGCGCGCAGCAGCTTCCATTCGCCCGTCAAGGTATCGATGACCACTTCGCTGACGGCCGCGCCATAGGCAAAGTAGAAGAAGGGGTGACCCTTCATGCGCTTGCCGTCCCAGTGCAGGCCGGGCGTGGCATAGAAGCCATCCGACCACAGCTGCACACGCTGCAGATAGGCTGCGCGCACCAGCTCGGCAAACGGCACATTCTGGCCATTGACCTGCACCGCATTGTTGGCAAAGCGCACGTCATGGGCATAGCCGCCATGCAGGCGTGCGGCGCATTCGGCCAGACGCTCGCGCAGCTGACGTGCGGCATCCTGTGCGGCCTTGCCGTTGAGGTCGGCTCCCGTCGAAGCCGCCGTGGCCGAGGTGTTTGCCACCTTGCTGGTATCGGTGGCCGTCACACGCACATTCTCGAAGGCCACGCCCAGCTCATGTGCCACCACCTGCGCCACCTTGGTGTTCAGGCCCTGGCCCATTTCGGTGCCGCCATGGTTCACGAGAATCGAGCCATCGGTATAGATATGGACCAATGCGCCGGCCTGGTTGAAGTGGGCCACATTGAAGGAGATGCCGAACTTCAGCGGCGTCAGCGCCAGGCCGCGCTTGAGCACGGCACTGCCGGCGTTGAAGGCATTCACGGCCGCACGGCGCGCACGGTAGTCGCTGGACTCCTCCAACTCGGCCACCAGCTCGTGAATCACGTTATCGGTCACGACCTGTTCATAGGGCGTGATGTTTCGCTCGCCCTTGCCGTAGAAGTTGACGCGCCGCACATCGAGCGGATCGCGCCCCAGGCTGCGCGCCACCGTATCCAGAATGTTCTCGATGGCAATCGCGCCCTGAGGTCCGCCAAAGCCACGGAAAGCCGTATTGCTCTGGGTATTGGTCTTGCCCATATAGCCATGCATGAGCACATCGGGCAGCCAGTAGGTATTGTCGAAATGGCAGAGCGCACGCGTCATCACGGGCGCCGACAGATCGGCAGAGTGACCGGCGCGCGAGACCATGGAGATCTCGGCTCCCAGCACGCGGCCTTCATCGTCATAGCCCACTTCGTACTCATACCAGAAGCAGTGACGGCGACCGGTAATCATGAAGTCGTCGTCGCGGTCCAGACGCAGCTTGACCGGTTTCTGCAGCCTGGTTGCCGCCACGGCCGCCACGCAGGCGAACAGCGCCGACTGCGATTCCTTGCCGCCGAAGCCGCCACCCATGCGCCGGCATTCCACATGCACGCTGTGCGAAGCCACGCCCAGAGCATGTGCCACCAGATGCTGCATCTCGCTGGGATGCTGGGTGGAGCAATGAATGTGCACAGCCCCGTCTTCCTTGGGCGTGGCGTAGCTGATCTGCCCTTCCAGATAGAACTGCTCCTGCCCGCCCACATCGAAGGAACCCTTGAGGCGATGCGGCGCGGCATCCATGGCGGCGCGCGCGCCGCCTTCCCGCGTGCTGCGCTCCAGGTGCATGGGCGGCATCACATACTGCCCCAGCTCATGGGCCTTGCGCGGTGTCAACACGGGCGGCAGCTCGCTGATGGTGGCCGCAGCCTTGGCCAGGGCGGCCGCACGTCTTGCCGCATCGCGCGAGCGGGCAATCACGGCGAACAGGGGCTGGCCTACGTAGCGGATTTCGCCGTCGCACAGAATCGGGTCGTCATGAATGATGGAGCCGCAGTCGTTGACACCGGGGATGTCGGCTGCCGTGATCACGTCCACCACTTCGGGCATGGCCCGCACGGCCTCCAGCGCCAGCGCCGTCAAACGGCCGTGGGCCACGGGAGAGAGGCCCAGCGCACAATGCAGCGTGCCTTCCAGCTCGGGCAGGTCGTCGATATAGGCGGCCTCGCCGGCCACATGCAGGTGTGCGGACTCGTGCTTGCGGCTGACGCCCACGCGTGCGCCCTGATCATGGGCCTTGGCTTCGGTCACTTCGTCAATGCGATAGGCCTGATTCTTGCGGTAATCGGCAAAGGCTTCCGCCACCAGTTCATTCGTCAATTCAAGGGGGTTGTTCATTTCAGACTCCTTGCTCCACGGCGGCGGGAACGACGTGGGGCATCACGCTCCAGACACTGGTCGCATCAGTGCCCTGCGGCTGATCGGCGCGCGTTTCCAGCCACAGACGCTGGATCAGGTTCTGCGCCACCTTGAGGCGGTAATCGGCGCTGGCGCGCATATCGCTCATGGGCTTGAAATCCTGGGCCAGCGCGGCCTGCGCGGCCTTCACGTTTTCAAGGCTCCAAGGCTTGCCCAGCAGGGCCGCTTCGGCTGCCGCCGCTCTTTTGACCGTGGCGGCCATGCCGCCAAAAGCCAGCCTGATGGATTGCACGATCTCGCCATCGAGCTCAATGGCAAAGCCGGCGCACAGGGCAGAGATATCGCAGTCGAAGCGCTTGCTGATCTTGTAGCCGCGCACCTGGCGCTGCATGGCCGCCAGCGGCACAGCCAGGGCCTGCACGAACTCGCCAGGCTCCAGCTGGTTCTTCATATAGTCCAGATAGAAATCCGTCAGCGGCATGCGGCGCACGCGCTCGCCCTTGCGCAGCTCGATCTGGGCATCCAGCGCCATCAGCACCGGTGGCGAATCGCCGATAGGCGAACCATTGGCCACATTGCCGCCCATGGTTCCCGCGTGGCGGATGGGCGTGGAAGCAAAGCGCAGCCAGACATCGGTCAGACTGGGCCAGCGCTGCACCAGCGCGCTCCAGGCCGATTCCAGCGAAGCCCCGGCGCCGATGTACAGTTCGCCACCCTCGGCGTCGGGCCGCACTTCAATGCGCTTCATCTCGGCCACGTCGCCGACGTAAATCATGTCGCCCAAATCGCGGAACTGCTTGTTGACCCAGAGTCCCACATCGGTGGAGCCTGCCACGATGCGCGCCTTGGGCTTGGCCTCGCACAGGCTGGCCAGATCCGCCAGCGTGCGCGGAGCATGGAAGAAGTCGGTGCGCAGGCCCTGGGGCGCCGCATAGTTCAGCCCTGCATTGCCAGCCTGCAAGCCTTGCAGCGCAGCCACCACGGGCGCCGTATCCAGACGCACGGCAGGCAGATCGAACATGCGCTGACCGGCATCGAGAATCGGGCGGTAGCCCGTGCAGCGGCACAGATTGCCCGAGAGTTCGTCGGCCAGTTGCTGACGCGTGGGCTCGCTGCCCTGCTGCTGGTGATGCTCATAGGCCGACCACAGCGTCATCACGATGCCGGGCGTGCAGAAGCCGCATTGCGAACCATGGCACTCCACCATGGCCTGCTGTACCGGATGCAGGCTTTGCGGGCCTGCGGGCTTGCCGGTGCAGGCAGACTTGCCCGCGCACTGGCTCTTGAGGTCCTCCACCGTGAACAAGGCCTTGCCATGCAGGCTGGGCAGAAACTGAATGCAGGCATTGACGGTCTGCAGGCGCAGGCCGTTGACGGCCTCGGTATCGCCGGCTTCGGCCAGCTCGCCGATGACTACCGTGCAGGCACCGCAGTCGCCTTCGTTGCAGCCTTCCTTGGTGCCGGTGCAATGGGCATCCTCGCGCAGCCATTGGAGCACGGAGCGTGTGGGGTGCGGGCCTTGCACTTCCACCACCTCGCCGCGGTGGAAGAAGCGTATCGGTTGAGAGTTCTGACTGGTGCTCATGATCGTGGGACAGGGTGAGATTGAATGCCTGCATGCAAGATGCATTCCAAACGCAGCATTCGTCAAGATCGAAGGCTACGCCTGCATGGGCAGCTTCTCATACAGACGCGCTCATAGGGGCTATGTAGCGCGTCATATATCCGTGACCAAAATCAAGGGTGAACCCGTACAAAACCCGGCAGCCTACGGGTAAATCCCAGGAAGCGAGAGCCGAGTAGAGCTCCTCTATCAATAGCTATTAGCACCCTCCAATAAACGACTTCAAATTGAAAACAATCTGAAATCTTTTATTGACAAGCGCTATAAGCTATCAAATTTTCAGGCATCGCCACCATCCGGAGCCGGGCGCACAGGCTCGTCGGCATCGAGCTGGCTGAACACCAGCGTCGCCGCCAGCGTCATCAATGCCACCGTCACAAAGGTGGCGCGAATGGCCTGCATGCGCTCGTCGCTGTGCGTCGGCCACATATCGCTGAAGCCCGTCAGCAGGGCTCCGGCCAGTGCCACGCCCATGCTCATGGCCAGCATCTGCACCATGGACAGCAGGCTGTTGCCGCTGCTCGCAGACTCGCCCTCCATGTCCTTGAGCGTGACCGAATTCATGGCCGAGAACTGCATGGAGTTGAAGCCGCCGAAGATGAACAGCTGCACCAGCAGCAGCCAGACCGGCGTTCCCGGCACCACCAGCCCAAAGGAGGCCAGCATCACCGCCAGCATCACCGAATTGACCTGCAGCACGCGCTTGTAGCCAAAGCGCTGCACCGTGCGCACGGCAATGCGCTTGACCAGCATGCTGCCGGTGACGGTGGCCAGCATCATCAGGCCCGCGTTCATGGGCGACATCTTGAGGCCGACCTGCAGCATCAGCGGGATCAGAAACGGAGCGGCACCGCTGCCAAAGCGGGTGAACAGATTGCCCAGCAGGCCCACGCGCAGCGAGCGCACCTTGAACAGGCCCGGCGCAAACAGCGGCTCATCCACGCGCAGCGCATGCATCCAGTAGCTGGCCAGACTGGCCAGGCCGAACACCATGAGCACCACCACCAGCGCCATGCCCAGCCCCATGCCGGACAAGCCGTCCAGCGCAATGGAAATGGCCACCATGCCGAATGCCAGCATGGCATAGCCCTTGCCGTCAAAGCGGTGCACGGGCACCGGCGCGCTGCGCGGGAACCAGCGCCAGGTCGCCCACAGACCGATCAGGCCCACGGGCACATTGATCCAGAAGATCCAGTGCCAACTGGCGTACTCCACCATCCAGCCGCCCAGGGTAGGCCCCAGCAGCGGGCCGACCTGGCCGGGAATGGCAATAAAGCTCATGGCGCGAATGAACTCACCACGCGGATAGGTGCGCAGCACGGCCAGCCGCCCCACGGGCAGCATCATGGCCCCGCCCACGCCCTGCACCACGCGCGCCGCGATCAGAAACGGCAGGCTGGGCGAGAGCGCGCACAGCACCGATCCCAGCACAAACAGGCCTATCGCCCAGCCGTAGACGCGCCGCGTGCCAAAGCGGTCGGCCACCCAGCCCGTGGCCGGGATCAGCATGGCCGTGGTCAGCGCATAGGCCACGATGACGGACTGCATCTTCATCGGGCTCTCACCCAGGGTCTCAGCCATGGAAGGCAGCGCGGTGTTGAGAATGGTCGCGTCCAGCGACTGCATGAAAAAGCCTATGGCCACCAGCCACAGCAGTCTTTCTTTATGGGGGGCGCTATGGTGCGCAGCGGGCATCTCACCCATGGGCAGCTCCGGAACAAGGCGGCACGGCAACAAAAAAGCCGCTGACAAGCAGCGGCTTAAGCAATATGCGGGCGCCAGACCACAGCGGCCGGCGCGCGAACAATCATTTCACTCAGACCGAGAAGCTGGAGCCGCAGCCGCAGGTGGTCGAGGCATTGGGGTTCTTGATCACGAACTGAGCGCCTTGCAGGTCTTCCTTGTAGTCGATCTCGGCGCCCACCAGGTATTGATAGCTCATGGAGTCGATCAGCAGCGAGACACCGTTCTTGGTCATGGTGGTGTCGTCGTCGTTGGTGATCTCGTCGAAGGTGAAACCGTACTGAAAACCGGAGCAGCCACCACCTTGCACAAAAACGCGCAGCTTCAGATCGGGATTGCCTTCTTCGGCAATCAGGTCGGCCACCTTGGCAGCAGCGCTGTCGGTGAAGACGATGGGGGAAGGCATTTCGGTGGTCGTGGTTTCAGCAACGGCGCTCATGGCATTACTCCGTAGTTTCTTGATTGCTTGAAATGGTACAGCAAGGGGCTCGGGAATACCGGCCGTATCTCTTTGTCGCCAGAGCAAGTGGGGGCTTTGCGCAAGCGCTGGACAAGGCGCAAGCCGCCCATGAAAAAACCGCCAGGAACTTGCATTCGAGGCGGTTTTTTCGTGAAAGGACTCCGAAGAGCCCTTTCTGCAGGGGAAACGGATTAACGCTTCGAGAACTGCTTGGCGCGGCGTGCGGAGTGCAGACCGACCTTCTTACGTTCGACTTCACGAGCGTCGCGAGTCACGAAGCCGGCTTGGCTCAGTGCAGGCTTCAGAGCTGCGTCATAGTCGATCAGGGCACGGGTGATGCCGTGACGGGTTGCACCGGCTTGACCGGATTCGCCGCCGCCATGGACGTTCACTTGAATGTCGAAAGTCTCCAGGTTCTCAGTCAGAACCAGGGGTTGCTTTGCGATCATGATGGAGGTTTCGCGACCGAAGTACTGCTGAATGTCCTTGCCATTCACAGTAATCTTGCCGGAGCCCTTCTTCAGAAACACGCGAGCGACGCTGGACTTGCGACGGCCTGTGCCATTGTTCCAATCACCAATCATCTAGGTCTCCTTAGATTTCCAGAGCCTTAGGCTGCTGTGCGGTATGGGGGTGCTCAGCACCGCCGTAAACCTTCAGCTTCTTGATCATGGCGTAGCCCAGAGGACCCTTGGGCAGCATGCCCTTGACGGCCTTCTCGAGAGCACGGCCAGGGAACTTGGCTTGCAGGTCGCGGAAGTTGGTGGCAGTGATGCCGCCGGGGAAACCGGAGTGACGGTAGTACACCTTGTCCAGGTTCTTGGTACCAGTGACCTTGAGCTTGGAGGCGTTGATGATGACGATGTAGTCACCGGTGTCAACGTGAGGTGTGTAAATGGCCTTGTGCTTGCCGCGCAGACGGAGTGCCACTTCGCTGGCGACACGTCCGAGCACCTTATCGGTGGCGTCAATCACAAACCACTCGTGTTGCACCTCAGCGGGCTTTGCGCTGAATGTAGACATGAGTTTTCTCTTTCAAGAAGGTTTGGCGGTCCCTTTTCCGCGGTCGGTGCTTCTTCTTGAAAAAGACAGGTCTTTTAAAGGAAGCCTCTTAGGCGGGGTTACTCGGACCAATTTAAACTTGGACCAAGCCTTCGCCGCGGGAACCATAAAATCGCTGCGAAGCCCGCCATTATACAAAAACGCCAGAATCTGCGTGTTTTCGTGCAGCAGCCTGTTGTGAAACAGCCCCTAGTGCCTGTTTCTCCCTCTGCACCCAGGCGCCGACAGCCTTTAAAGACCACAGGGTAAAAAGTGCTGTTCCCCTCTTGCCCTGCTGGTTACCATCCATTTCTATGTTCAGTTACCGCCACGCCTTCCATGCAGGCAATCACGCCGATGTGCTCAAGCACACCGTTCTGATTGCCACCGTGCAATACCTCACGCAAAAAGAGGCTGCGCTGACGGTGCTCGACACCCACGGCGGCGCCGGCCTGTACCGCCTGGACGGCGACTACGCCAGCAAGAGCGGCGAGGCCGAGGAAGGCGTGCTGCGCCTGGCTGCCGCCAAGGAGGCCGAGCTGGCCCCTGTGCTGCAGGACTATCTTCAGATGGTGCGTCGCTTCAACCAGGGCAATGCCATCCGCAACTATCCCGGCTCGCCCTTCATCACCCAGGCGCTGCTGCGCGGTCATGACCGTCTCAAGGCCTTTGAACTGCACCCCACGGACATGCGCTCTCTGACCGGCAACATGGCCCAGCTGGAAGTCAGGCGCCAGGTCGCCATCCTGCACGAGGATGGTTTCGAAGGCGTGAAGAAATTCCTGCCTCCGCCATCGCGCCGCGCCTTGCTGCTCTGCGATCCGAGCTACGAATTGAAGACCGACTACGGCCGCGTGCTGGACATGGCGGCGGACGGTCTCAAGCGCTTTCCCACAGGCACTTACGCCGTCTGGTACCCCATCATCCCGCGCCCCGAGGCCCACGATCTGCCCAAGCGGCTCAAGACCATGGCAACCAAGGCCGGCAAGAGCTGGCTGCATGCAACGCTCACGGTCAAGAGCAACAAGACCTCCGAACGCGGCGGCCTGCCTGCCAGCGGCATGTTTCTGATCAACCCGCCGTTTAATCTCAAGGATCAGCTCAAGCCCGCCATGCCGCAGCTGGTCAAGCTGCTGGGTCAGGACAGCAATGCAGGCTTTACGCTGGAGTCTGGCGGCTAACTGCGCGGCTGTAGGCCGGCCCTTGCCGGCCCTCTGCAGTCCGGGCGCGCCAGCTTCACCGGCTGCACCCCTTCAACAGCAACAATGGTTCAGCGCTTGCGCTTGGCGGTCTGGGAGACCTTGCGCGCGGGCTGATTCGCGGACGCTGCGCGCGTCTTGGAGGCGGAAGCGCCCTGCACCACACTGGGATGGCGCTTCTTGCCCGAAGCATTGAGCGTGGCCGGGCACTCGTCCTCATCGGCGTCCAGCTGCCACAGCTCCACGGGCTTGATGCCCAGGCCCAGCATGCCCAGCTCCTGGGCCGCGGCCTTGCTCAGGTCGATGATGCGACCGGGCGCGAAGGGGCCGCGGTCATTGATACGCACCACCACGCTCTTGCCGGTCACGGAGCTGCGCACGCAAACGCGCGTTCCGAAAGGCAGGGTCTTGTGCGCTGCCGTCATGTCCATGCTGTCAAAGCGCTCGCCGCTGGCCGTCTTGCGGCCGTGGAACTGCCCGCCATACCAGGAGGCCAGGCCCTCCTGGTCGCTTTCTCGCGGAGGGCTCAGCTCGTACTTGCTGCTGTCTTCGGGCAGGTCTGCCTTGTCGGCATCTGCGGGCTTGTTGGCCTTGACGCCCAGGCCTTTGTCGCGATAGTTGCTGCGCGCATAGGCGTCGGGCAGCAGGGGGCCGGAGACCGTGGGCTGCGCGCCCTTTTTTCGGGGCTGGCTCTGAACGACGGGGGGCTGTTCCTCGGACTTTTCCTGCAGCGGAGCACAGCCGGCCATGGTCGCGGTGACGACGGCAAGACCTATCCACTGACAACAACGCAAGCGCCAAAATTTCGGTTGCACGGGCGCAATCTCCTTGAAAGCTCAAGTGAGAGCCGCCCAAGACCGGCCGCCTCGCGGCCGGCAAGCTTTTGGCTTACAGGCCCAGACGGTCGCAGATCTCCAGAGTGGCGACGCTCTGGTTCATCGTATAGAAGTGCAGCCCGGGAGCACCCTGGCTGCGCAACTGCTCGCATAGATGAGTCACGACATCCAGACCGAACGCACGAATGGAAGCGGTGTCATCTTCGAACGCCTGCAGACGCAGACGAATCCAGCGCGGAATCTCGGCACCACATGCATCCGAGAAGCGCATCAGCTGCGTAGAGCTGGTAATCGGCATGATTCCTGGCACGACCGGCACGTCGAGCCCCAGGGCCCTCACCTCATCGACAAAGCGCATGTATGCGTCGGCATTGTAGAAGTATTGCGTGATGGCGGAATCTGCACCAGCGCGCACTTTAGCAACAAATGCGTCCAGATCGCTGCGAGGGGACTTTGCTTGGGGGTGAGTTTCGGGATAGGCAGCCACTTCGATGTGAAACCAGTCGCCGAACTCCTGGCGCACGAATGCCACCAGATCGCTGGCGTACTGGAACTCGCCGCCCAGGCCGTAGCCGCTGGGCAGGTCACCGCGCAAGGCGACGATGCGCTTGACGCCCATGGCCTTGAGTTCGTTCAGCTCGGCGCGCACTTTTTCATGCGTGGCGCCGATGCAGGAGAAGTGCGAGGCCGCGCCCACACCCTCGTTCTGGATGTCGCGCACCATGGTGAAGGTGCCTGCCTGGGTGGAGCCGCCCGCGCCATAGGTCACGGAGCAGAACTCGGGCTTGCGCGCATACAGGGCCTGGCGCACGCCCACATGCTTGGCAGCGCCTTCGGGCGTCTTGGTGGGGAAAAACTCGAAGCTGACGGGAAAGCTCATGGCGGTGTATGTCTCTGAATCCTGGGTCATGGGCGGGCTCCGAAGGCTCGGCACCCGCCACGCTCTTGCGCTGTTTGCTCAGCGCTCGTTTCGCTTTTTCTGCTTGCTGCGTGCCGGGCCGGGCTGGCCGAAGCTGGCCACCTCGGGGTCTTCATACAGCTCCTGCTTGGCGCGCTGGGCCTTGATGTCGGCACGCGAAGGGCGCTTGGCGGCCGCCTTGACGGCCGGCCTGGCCGCAGCCGCTTCGTCAGCAACGAGGGGGGCCGGAGCCTTGACTTCAGCGCCCTGCTGGGCCCAGACGAAGAATTCGTGATTGCCGTCGCCGCCCTCAATGGGCGAGTCCAGCCACTGCTTGACGCTCAGCCCCAGATCGCCGAGGCAGTCGCGAATGCGTTTTTCGACCTCGGCGTACAAGGCCGTGTCGCGCACGATGCCGCCCTTGCCGATCTGGCCGGGCTGCAGCTCGAACTGCGGCTTGACCAGCATCAGCAGCTGGCCATGGGGCTTGAGCAGCTGCACCACGGCAGGCAGCACCAGGGTCAGCGAGATGAAGGACAGATCGCCGGTCACGAAATCAAATGCCGGGCTGATATCGATATTCTCGGTGCCGGGCTTGCGGCGCAGCTCCACCGGAGCCAGACCTTCGGCCCGGGCCTTGGCCTTGGCGGCGCGCTCGGCCTTGAAGCTCTCGACGTCCTGTTCCTTGGCATCGTCGCTGTCGTCATAGTCCTCATCGACCTGACCGCCGTTGCGCATCCAGGCATAGGGGGCGACGGGCTGGGTGTCGTTGTCCTCTTCTTCCTCGATGACTTCGCACAGCGCCTCGTCGCAGGCCTTCTCCAGCAGCTCGGGCGTCAGCGCGCGGGCGTTGAAGCCCTCGACGCAGACCACGCGCTCGTCATTCTTCAGGCGCTCGTGCAGCTGGCCGTGGCCCACGTCGAGGCCGATGACTTGGGTCGCACCGGCCTGCAGCAGGCAATCGGTGAAGCCGCCCGTGCTCTGGCCTACGTCCAGACAGCGCAAGCCCTTGACGCTCAGGCCGGTCGCGGCCAGCGCGCCTTCGAGCTTGAGCCCGCCGCGCGAGATGTATTTGGCCTCGGCGGCGTCCAGCAGCTGCAGCTCGGCACCGGCAGGAATGTCATCGCCGTTCTTGGCCACTTTCTTCCATGGCGCCAGCGGCGTCAGGCGCCACTCCACACCCGAGGCAATCAGGCGCTGGGCCTGGGAACGGGTGGCAGCATGACCTGCTTCAACCAAAAAAACATCTGCGCGCATAGCGTCGCTTCCTTTGAAATCAACCGCAGCCATACGCTGCAGGCAAGATAATCTGTTTTTTTATAGCTGCCTGCGCTTACCCTGTCTTAATTTCAGACAGAAATTCATCTGAAATCAAGATACGACAAGCGCAAGAAGCTATCAAATAAATCAACACAGCCCCAATACTGGCGCACACCAAACAAGGGACAGCGAGCAAGAGCCGCCTCGCAGCGAGGCTGTCGTCCCCCTCCGGCGAAGCCAGAGAGGGGGAAGGCGCAAAGCGCCTAAGGGGGAGTTAATAGCGATACGTTTCAGGCTTGTAAGGGCCTTGCTTGCTCACGCCGATATAAGCGGCCTGCTCGTCGCTCAGTTCGGTCAGCATGGCGCCGACCTTCTTCAGGTGCAGGCGGGCGACCTTTTCGTCCAGGATCTTGGGCAGCACATAGACCTTGCCCACTTCGTAGGCGTCGGGGCGGGTGAACAGCTCGATCTGCGCCAGGGTCTGGTTGGCGAAGGAGTTGGACATCACGAAGCTGGGGTGGCCGGTGGCGCAGCCCAGGTTCACCAGACGGCCCTTGGCCAGCAGGGTGATCTTCTTGCCGTCGGGGAACTCGATCTGATCCACCTGGGGCTTCACTTCTTCCCACTTGTACTTCTCGATCGAAGCCACATCGATTTCGTTGTCGAAGTGACCGATGTTGCAGACGATGGCCTGATCCTTCATGGCAACCATGTGCTCGTGGCGGATGATGTCCTTGTTGCCGGTGGTGGTCACGAAGATATCGGCCTTGTCGGCAGCATATTCCATGGTCACGACCTTGTAGCCTTCCATGGCGGCCTGCAGGGCGTTGATGGGGTCGATCTCGGTCACCCAGACCTGGGCCGACAGTGCGCGCAGCGCCTGGGCCGAGCCCTTGCCCACGTCACCATAGCCGGCCACGCAAGCCACCTTGCCGGCGATCATCACGTCGGTGGCGCGCTTGATGCCGTCCACCAGCGATTCGCGGCAGCCGTACAGATTGTCGAACTTGGACTTGGTCACCGAGTCGTTGACGTTGATGGCGCGGAACAGCAGCGTGCCCTTGGCCGACATTTCGTTGAGGCGGTGCACGCCGGTGGTGGTCTCTTCGGTCACGCCCATGATCTGGGCCGACTTGCGGCTGTACCAGGTGGGATCCACGGCCAGCTTGGCCTTGATGGCGGCGAAGACGATGCGCTCTTCTTCCGAACCGGGGTTGGCCAGCACGGACAGGTCCTTCTCGGCGCGCTTGCCCAGGTGCATGAGCATGGTGGCGTCGCCGCCGTCGTCCAGGATCATGTTGGGGCCTTCGCCTTCGGTGCCGGCAGCGCCGAATTCAAAGATGGAGTGGGTGTAATTCCAGTAGTCTTCCAGCGACTCGCCCTTGATGGCGTAGACAGGCACGCCGGTTTCGGCGATGGCGGCAGCAGCGTGGTCCTGGGTCGAGAAGATGTTGCACGAGGCCCAGCGCACTTGCGCGCCCAGAGCCGTCAGCGTCTCGATCAGCACGGCGGTCTGGATGGTCATGTGCAGCGAGCCGGTGATGCGCGCACCCTTCAGGGGCTGGGCAGCGGCGAACTCCTCGCGCACGGCCATCAGACCAGGCATTTCGGTTTCGGCGATCCTGATTTCCTTGCGGCCCCAGGCAGCCAGGGAAATATCGGTAATGGCCGAATCAGCGGGGTTGAAGCGCACGGCAGCGTTCATGGTTTTCTCCAAATCTTGAATGAAAAACCACGTTCTGCAGCAGAGGGGGAATAAACCGGCTCACCGCACAGAAAGCGTGGGCGAGCGTCGTTGCGGGATGAAATCCGAGCCTCACGCCCCGCGCAGACCAGCTCATGGCTGGCTGGGGAACGCTGCAACGCTCCTCGGATGGACGGCGATTATAAAGGAATCAGCCTTCCAGTCCCACCAAGCGATAACCCACTTGCAACTCGGTTACCAGATGCCGGGGCTGGGCCGGATCGCTCTCTATCTTCTGGCGCAGATTGGCCATGTGCACGCGCAGATAGTGAGGACGGTCCAGATACTCCGCCCCCCAGACCTGCAGCAGCAACTGGCGATGCGTCAGCACCTTTCCATGGCCGGCAATCAGGGCCGCCAGCAGGCGGAACTCTATGGGCGTCAGGTGCACTGCCACTCCGTCGCGCCTGACATCGTGCGCCGCCAGATCCACCACCACCGCACCGAAACGCGCACAGCTGCCGGGCTTGTCTGACGCCGACGCCTGCTGGCGGCGGCGCAGCATCACGCGCAGCCTGGCCAGCAGCTCGGGCACGCCAAAGGGCTTGGTCAGGTAGTCGTCGGCACCGGCGTCCAGCGCCGCCACCTTCTCTTCTTCCCGCTCGCGCGCGGACAGAATCAGAATCGGCAACTGGCTCCAGGCGCGCAGCTCGGCAATCACGGTCTTGCCATCGGCATCGGGCAGGCCCAGGTCCAGCACCACGGCGTCGGGCTGGCGGCTGGCGGCCTCGATCAGGCCGCGCCTGGCGGTTTCTGACTCGAACACCTGCCAGCCTTCGTCCTCCAATGCCAGGCGCACAAAGCGGCGGATGCTGGCGTCGTCTTCAATCAGCAAAATGCGGGGTGCGGCGCTTGTCATGTTCGGATTTGCATGTGATGCACGGGATTGTCGGCTCATTCGTCCATGGCCGGCTGCTCGGGCACGGGCAGGTGTACGCTGAAAATGGTGCCCGGACCGGGATCTGCCTGTGCAACCCGCAATCTGCCGCCATGGGCTTGCACGATGCGCTGAGCCAGAGCCAGGCCGAGCCCCATGCCGAACACGGCACTCTCCGCCTGCCCACGCGTGAACGGCTCGAACAGTTGCTCGGCCGACAGATGCACGGGCAGACCCGGCCCTGCGTCCTGCACGCTCAGCACGCAGTCGCCGTCGGCCACGCTGGCTGCCACGGTGATCGTCGTGCCTTCGGGCGTGTACTTGATGGCGTTGTCCAGCAGATTGACCAGCACACGCTCCATCAGCACGGCATCGAGCTGCAGCAAGGGCAGATCGGCCGGCAGCGAGGTCTGCAGCACATGAGCGGCCAGTCGCTCGCGCATCTGCGCCAGCGCGCTGCCCACCAGTTCGTCCACCGGCAGCCATTCACGCTTGAGCTGCACGCCGCCTTGCTGCAGGCGCGCCATGGCCAGCAGGTTGTCCACCAGTTGCTGCAGCGCCTGTGCCTGATTGCGAATCTGCACCAGCATGTGGTGCGCCGGCCCCTGCGGCGCATGGGGCAAGGCCGCCTGGGCCGCGCCCAGGATGCCCGTCAGCGGCGTGCGCAGATCATGCGAGACGGCCGAGAGCAAGGTGTTGCGCATGCGTTCGCCCTCCATGGCGATCTGGGTCTGCTGCGCCACCTCCACAAAATGCACACGCTCCAATGCCAGGGCAATCTGGCTGGCACAGGCTTCAAGCAGACGGCGCTCCTCGGGCACTCGCAATCGTTGCGGCGCACGCAACTGTAGTACCAGCACGCCGCGCGAGCGCACGGGCGCCATCAGTGGCACATAAAGTGCCGGCGCAGCTGCCAGGGTATCGGTTCCATGGCCGGCCATCTGGCCATGCTCCATGCTCCAGCGACCCACGCTGGTGTCGATCTGAGCTTCGCTGCCAGGCGCCAGCTGCAGGCGCTCATCGGCATCGGGCACCAGCAGCCCGGTCTGGGCATCGAAAACGCCTGAAATCGTAGTCAGCGCGATCTGCGTGACCTGCTCCTGCGTCAGCGCACCCGACAGGTCACGCGCCAGCCTGGCCAGCGCGCCGGCCCGCCTTTCGCGCTCTGCTGCCACGCGCGCCTCGTGGCGCAGCCGCGCCGTCAGCTGGCCGCAGACCAGGGCCACACCCAGCATCAGGCTGAAGGTGAACAGGTATTGCGTATCGTTGACGCTGAAGGAGTTGCGCGGCGGCACAAAGTAGAAATCGAACAGCAGCACCGACAGCAGGGCCGCCCATGCTCCGGGGCCGCGTCCCCAGCGTACGGCGGACAGCACCACCACCAGCAGGAAAAGCATGACCACATTGGCCGGATCGAACACTCGCAGCAGCAGCTCCGCCACCGCTGTAGCGGCCAGGCAAGCCAGGGTCACACCCGCATAGCCCTTCCACGGAATGTTCTTTTCACGCGCCGCCGGCAATCGCAAGGTGCTCTCGTTCTTGCTTTGCTTGACGGACAGCAGCAGCACGTCCAGGCCTGGATCCAGCGCAGCGATCTGTTCGGACAGGCTGGGGGCACGCCAGCGCAGCCAGCGGCTCAAAGGTTCATGCACACGCGCCAGCACCAGATGACTGGCATTGCGCTCACGCGCAAAGTCCACCAGAGCCTGGGCCACATGGGCGCCGGGGATGGTGGCCGTGTCCGCGCCCAGACGCGCCGCCAGCGCCAGGGTCTTGAGCACTGCCTCCTGCGCTGCCCGAGGCCTATGCTGGCGCTCCGGCGCATCCACATAGACCACCACCCAGTCGGCCTCCAGCCTTCTCGCCAGGCGTGCCACCTGGCGCACCAGGGCATCGTCACCGGCACGGCCGCCCACGCCCACCAGCAGGCGCTCGCGCGTGGGCCAGACATCGCCGATGGAGCGCTCGCGGCGGTAGTCGCGCATGTCCTCATCGACACGATCGGCCGTGCGGCGCAAGGCCAGCTCGCGCAGCGCCAGCAAATTGCCCTGGCGAAAGAAATTGCGCGAGGCCCGCTCTGCCTGCTCCAGCGGATAGACCTTGCCCGACTTGAGGCGCTTGAGCAGTTCCTCCGGCGGGATGTCGACCACGATGACCTCGTCGGCATCGTCAAAGATATGGTCGGGCACGGTCTCATGGACCTGTATGCCCACAATGCCGCCCACCACATCGTTCAGGCTTTCCAGATGCTGAACGTTGAGCGTGGTCCACACCTCGATACCCGCCTCCAGAAGCTCCTGCACATCCTGCCAGCGCTTGGGATGGCGCGAGCCGCTCACATTGCTGTGTGCCAGCTCGTCGAGCAGCAGCACCTCCGGGCGGCGTGCCAGAGCTGCATCCAGATCGAACTCGTCCAGCTGCCTGCCCTGGTAGATCAGCGTGCGCCGCGGCAGCAGCTCCAGGTCGTGCAGCTGCTGCTCGGTCTCGGCGCGGCCATGCGTCTCCACCAACCCCACCAGAACCTTGCGCCCTGCCTGCCGCTCGCGCTGCGCAGCCGCCAGCATGGAATAGGTCTTGCCCACTCCGGCATTGGAGCCAAAGTAGATGCGCAGCTTGCCGAGATGGGCGCGCTGCCGATCTGCCTGCAGTTGAGCGACCAGCGCGTCGGGGTCGGGGCGCTGCGCGGCGGATGAGGGTGTGGATGAAGGCATCAGGCGATCAGCGTATCACTCAAGTCCGGTCAGAACCCGGCACTCAGGCCCAGCAGCCAGCCGCTGCGTGCCAGATCACGCCATTGGCCACGGCTGTTGACGGCGCTGTAGTAGCGAGCATCGGCCGAGGTACCCGCGTACGCAAGCGATGCTGTCCACGGGCCCCAGGCCCTGGATAGCGAGATGCGCCAGTCGGCATAGGAAACATCGCTGTAATTGCGCACCCAGGCATAGCCGCCATGCAGGCCCAAGGTGGCGAGATCGCCCAGCGGATGCTGATAGTTCAGATCCAGATACTGGCTGCCGCGGCTGCTGCCTGCCGGCTGCAGCGCAGTGGCGAACGCCGAGTCGGCGGTACTCTCGCCCAGGCCGAAATAAGGCGTCAGTGCCACGGACCATTTGATGCTCAGACCACCATGAGTCGCTCCCAGATAGAGCTCGGTGGTGTCAAAGCGTTTGCTGCTGCCATCGCTTGCGCCCAGGCGTGCGCCGGGATAGCGGTACTGCAAAAGCCCGGCATCCAGCAACCAGTCAGGCACGAGCTCGCCGCGCCAGCCACCATAGATATCGTGCTCCAGCCCCTGGCCCCGGCCGTAGCTGTTGGTAGAGACATTGGACAGCGACGTGCCCAGATAAAAGCCCTTGGGCAAGGCCAGTTCCACTGCGCCCTGCACGGCCGCACCTTGCCAGGTCTGCGAGATGCCGCGAAAGCGGTAGTCACTGATCAGGCTCAGCGAGCCGGTCAGGGAAGACTTGCTGTCAGCCTGCACAGTGGCTGAGCTTTCAGAAGCAGATTGCGCTTTTGTTTCCTCGGCAGCAGAGGGTTTTGCACAGCTCAAGGCAATCATCAGCAACGCAGAGCCGATGACCCAGGAACGCGAGGCGTGAAATGGTTTTTGGAGATGGGAGAGACGCATGATGGTGAAGCAAACAGATCAGACTTGCCGCGCCCGCAGGGAACGCGGACAAGCCCGAGAAACGAGAAAGCAAGGCCTGGATATGACTTAGACGAGACCCAGAACGGTCAGCAGCATGTCGATGAGCTTGATGCCAACAAACGGCACGATCAGCCCGCCCAGGCCATAGATCAGCAGGTTTCGGCGCAGCAGCAAGGCCGCACCCACGGCGCGATACTGCACACCACGCAAGGCCAGCGGCACCAGGGCGATGATGATCAGTGCATTGAAGATCACGGCACTGAGGATGGCGGAATCGGCGCTGTGCAGCTGCATCACGTTGAGCGAGGCCAGTTGCGGATAAGTGCCCACAAAGGCGGCAGGAATGATGGCGAAATACTTGGCCACATCATTGGCAATGCTGAAGGTGGTCAACGCACCGCGCGTCATCAGCATCTGCTTGCCGGTTTCCACCACCTCGATCAGCTTGGTGGGGTTGGAGTCCAGGTCCACCATATTGCCGGCCTCTTTGGCAGCCTGGGTGCCGCTGTTCATGGCCACGGCCACATCGGCCTGGGCCAGGGCAGGAGCATCGTTGGTGCCGTCCCCCGTCATGGCCACCAGGCGGCCCGCCGCCTGGTGCGAGCGGATCAGCTGCAGCTTGTCTTCGGGTCTGGCTTCGGCCAGGTAATCATCCACCCCGGCTTCGGCTGCAATGGCGGCAGCCGTCAGCGGGTTGTCGCCCGTCACCATCACCGTCTTTATGCCCATGCGGCGCAGCTCGGCAAAGCGCTCGCGCATGCCGGGCTTGACGATGTCCTTGAGTTCGATCACACCCAGAACCTTGGCGCCATCGGCCACCACCAAAGGCGTGCTGCCCTTGCGCGAGACGTTGTCCACGGACAGTTGTACCTGAGCCGGGAAGCTGCCTCCCAGCGCCTCGACATGCCGGCGCACGGCATCGGCGGCGCCCTTGCGCAAGCTGCGCAAGCCTTGCGGGCTCTGCAGATCCACCCCGCTCATACGCGTCTGAGCGGTAAAGGGTACGAACTCGCCCGGAAAATCCGCACTGCTGCGATCAGGCAAGCCATGGCGCTCCCTGGCCAGAGCCACCACGCTGCGGCCTTCAGGTGTCTCATCTGCCAGAGACGAGAGCTGTGCGGCTTCGGCCAGCTGCGCGGCGCTCGTTCCGGGGGCCGGCAGAAACTCGCAGGCCTGGCGGTTGCCCAGGGTGATGGTGCCGGTCTTGTCCAGCAGCAGCACGTCCACATCGCCGGCAGCCTCAACGGCCCGGCCCGAAGTCGCAATGACATTGGCCTGCATCATGCGGCTCATGCCGGCCACACCGATGGCCGACAGCAGGCCGCCAATCGTGGTCGGAATCAGGCAGACCAGCAGCGCAATCAGCACGGCAATGCCGACCACCGAGCCCGTTCCGGCCTGTGACACCGCAAAGGCCGAGAAGGGCCACAGCGTGACGATGACCAGCAAAAAGACCAGCGTCAGCCCCACGAGCAAGATCGTCAACGCCATCTCGTTGGGAGTCTTCTGGCGCTTGGCCGACTCGACCATGGAGATCATGCGATCCAGAAATGACTCGCCAGGATTGACCGTGACTTCCACCACCAGCCAGTCCGACAGCACGCGCGTGCCGCCGGTCACCGACGAGAAGTCGCCTCCGGCCTCGCGGATCACGGGTGCTGATTCGCCGGTGATCGCGCTTTCGTCCACCGAAGCAACGCCTTCTATCACCGTGCCGTCAAGCGCAATCGTGTCGCCGGCTTCCACGAAGATGACCACGCCCTTGCGCAGTTCGCTGGCGCGCATGGGAATCCATGAGCTGCCGAAATGCGGTTGCTGCAGCAGCTTGGCCACCGTATCGCGCTTCATGCCGCGCAGGCTGGCGGCCTGGGCGCGGCTGCGGCCCTCGGCCAATGCTTCGGCAAAGTTGGCAAACAGCACGGTGAACCACAGCCACAGCGCAATCGCCAGGACAAAGCCGCTGTTCTCGCTGCCCGGCTCCATCAGGCTCTGCCACCACAACAGACTGCTCAGGATCGCACCCAGATACACCACAAACATCACTGGGTTGGCCCACTGCGTACGCGGCGAGAGTTTGCGCACCGCGTCCCACAGAGCCGATTTCGCCAGCTTGGCATCGAGCAGGCTGCGACCTGCCGTCATTTTCTTGGTGCTCATGGCTTACTCCTTCACTGCGCTGGTGGCGGGCTGCAAGGCGTCCAGCGCCAGATTGAGCTGCAGCACATTCACGCGCGGCTCGCCCAGCAAGCCCAGCGTGCGCTGCTCTGTTTTCTGCGCCAGCAATGGCTGCACCTGGTCTGGCGAGAGCCCTCGCGCCCTCGCCACACGCGGCAGTTGCAGCAGTGCATTGGCCATAGAGATATGCGGGTCCAGGCCCGATGCCGACGCAGTGACCGCATCCACCGGCACCGCCAGGTCTGCGGCCAGACCGTTATCGGCGCGGTACTGTGCGACACGCTGCGCCACGGCTTCGGACAAGTCCTTGTGCGTGGCCCCCTGGTTGCTGGCACCGGACAGGCCGGCGTTGTAGGGAGCCGCAATATTTGCCCCCTCCTGACTCGGATCGGGAGCGACTGTGGCGCTGGGACGGCCATGGAAGTACTGCGGCCCGGTGAATTGCTGACCGATCAGGGCCGAGCCCACGATCCGGCCCTGGCGTTCGATCAGGCTGCCATTGGCTGCATGCGGGAACAGTGCCTGCGCCACACCCGTGGTCAGCAAGGGATAGGCAATGCCGGAGACCGCCATCACCAGCAGGGCGGCGCGCACGCTGGAGCCCAGCAGATGTGGCCAGGAGGCGGATTGCGCCTCGGGCTGCGCTTGTGCATGGCTTGGTAGCACTGAAGCGCAAAGAGTTTGAGTCGATGTTTTCATGATTTGCTCCCTGGTCTGCAGCCGTGCATGGACTGCAGACCATTGGCATCAATTGGAAGAAGGCGTCAGGCGTACAGCTGAGCCACAAGCATTTGCAGGTGCTCGATCACGGGCCCCAGAGCCAGCGCCGGCAAAAAGGTCAACCCACCCACCACCAGCACCACAAACACCAGCAGGCCCATGAACAACGGCGTGGCCGTGGGGAAAGTGCCCGGACCCGGAGGCACGGTGGCCTTGGCCGCCAGGCTGCCAGCCACGGCCAGCATGGGCACAAGCGTCAGAAAGCGCCCCGCCAGCATGGCCAGGCCCGTGGTGGTGTTGAAGAACGGCGTGTTGGCATTCAGCCCTGCAAAAGCCGAGCCGTTGTTGGCCGTGGCCGAGGCATAGGCGTAGAGAATCTCCGAGAAGCCATGCGGGCCGCGGTTGTTGAGACTGGCTGCGGCATCCGGCCAGAGCGCGGCCAGCGCCGTGAAGCCCAGAATGCAGGCCGGCGGCACCAGTACCGCAAGCATGACCAGCTTGATCTCGCGCACCTCGATCTTCTTGCCCAGGAATTCAGGGGTACGACCAATCATCATGCCGGCCAGAAACACCGTGAGGATGGCGTACTGAATCAGGTTGATCAGTCCCACGCCGTCGCCGCCGAAGACGCAGTTGAGCATCATCTGCGCCAGCGGCGTGATGGAGCCCAGCGGGGTCAGCGAATCATGCATGGCATTGACCGAACCCGTGGTGGCCGCGGTGGTGGTAGCCACGAACAAGGCTGTATCGGCAATGCCGAAGCGCAGCTCCTTGCCCTCCATATTGCCGCCGCTCTGGGTCAGGCTGTATTGCTGATCGGCTCCGGCGCGCGCCAGCAACTGGCTGCCGTTTTGCTCGGCCACAAACACCAGGCTCAGAAAGCCGACGAACATCACCATGCAGGCAGCAAACAGCACCCAGCCCTGCTTGCGGCGCAGCAGCATGGAGCCGAAGGCGTAGGTCATGCCGGCCGGGATCAGCAGCATCGAGAGGATGTGCAGCAGGTTGGTCAGCGGCGTCGGGTTCTCAAAGGGGTGGGCTGCATTCATGCCGAAGAAGCCACCGCCATTCGTGCCCAGATGCTTGATGCTTTCCAGGCTGGCCACCGGCCCCATCAGCAGTTGCTGCCGGGCGCCTTCGAGCGTCGTCGCCACCGCGTCGGTGTGCATAGTCTGCGGAATGCCCTGCCAGACATAGACCAGGGCCATGATGAAGGAAAGCGGCAGCAGCACGCGCCAGAACACGCGCACGAAGTCGACCCAGAAGTTGCCGATATCCTGTGCGCTTGACCGCGCCAGACCGCGCACAAAGCCGGCACCGGCCGCGACCCCCGTGGTGGCACCGGCAAACATCAGGAAGGTGATGACCACCATCTGCGTCGCATTGCTCAGGCTGTTCTCGCCCGCGTAGGCCTGCCAGTTGGTATTGGTGATGAAGGAGGCTGCGGTGTTGAAGGCCAGGTCGGGCGCCTGCGCCGCGATCTCCAGCGGATTCAGCGGCAGTGCGCCCTGCAGGCGCAGCAGCAGATAACCCAGCAGCATCATCAGCGCATTGCTCAGCACCACAGCGGCGCCATAGCGCTGCCAGCCCATGCGCTCCTGCGGGTTCACGCCCATGGCCCGGTAGCTCAGGCGCTCCAGCCAGCCATGACGCTCGCTGGTAAAGCAGCGCGCCAGCCATTGGCCCATGGGAATCGTCAGCAAGGTTGCCGCAATCAGCACGGCGGCAAATTCCATCCAGGGTAACCACATGATCCACCCCTTTCAGAGACGCGCCAGGGCGCGCACAAAGCCCAGCAGTCCGACAAAGCAGACCACAGTCAGGCTCACAAAAATCAGGTCTTGCAGCACTTGCATGGCGGCCCCTTCAGAATTTCTCGGGGCGCAGCAGCGCATAGCCCAAATAGGCAAACAGCCCCAGCGCCGTCAGGGCGGCCAGGGCTTCAATCCAGGTGATGGTCATTTCATTCCTCCCACAAGCCGTTCACGCGGCTTGATTGCGATGGAGGAACTGTAGGAATTCACCCGTCAAGAACGGGTAGAGATTGGCCTTGCCGATATCAAGACGGCATCAAGAAGCGGCTCGATTCGCGGCCGCAACCCCGGCCTGCCACTGAACGCGCAAGGCCAGCACGATAACCAGCGCCAGCACAGCCAAGGCCACGGAGCCGACGCCCGTCCAGCCCCAGCGCGACCAGAACCAGCCCGCCCCGGCCCCCAGCACGCTGGAGCCCATGTAATAGCCCCAGAGGTATAGCGATGATGCGTGCCCCTTGGACTGCGTGGCCAGCCGCCCCACCCAGCCGCTGGCCACCGAATGCGCGATGAAGAACCCTGCCGTCAGCAGGACGATGCCGGCCACGATGACGGCCAGCGGCTGCAACAGGGTCAGCACCACGCCTGCGGCCATCAGCAAAGTGCCAGCGACCAGCACCGGGCCGCGGCCCAGCCTGTCGGCCAGCCCCCCGGCAATCGGCGACGCCGCCGTGCCCAGCAGATAGGCGTAGAAGATATGGCTGATCTGCAACTGGCTCAGACCATAGGGCGATGCGCTGAGCAGAAAGCCGGCATAGTTGTAGATGCTGACAAACACGCCCATCAGGCCGAAGGCGATCAGGAACAGCAGCGGCAGGCCCGGGTGGCGCAGATGCCGGCCCCAGGCCTGCAGGTGATACCGGGCACCCAGCCCGGTCTTCTTGATGAAGTTGCGCGAGTTGGGTAGCAGCCAGACAAAGCCAAGGGCGGCCAGCAGGTCAAGCACCGAAAGTGCAGCCATGGCGTGGCGCCAGCCCCAGAACTCGGTCATCGCACTCATGCCGACCCGGCCCAGCATGCCGCCCAGCGCCGTGCCGCCCACATACAGGCCCATGGCAAAGCCCAGGCCGGGCGGGTCGATCTCCTCGGACAGATAGGCCATGGCCACGGCAGGCACGCCGCCCAGCAGCAAGCCTTCCAGCGCGCGTGCGGCCAGCAGCGCATGCCACTGCGGCATGAACGAAGCCAGCAGATTGCACAGCGCCGCCAGGGCCATGGAGATGAACATCAGCTTGCGCCGCCCCAGCCCCTCGGACAAGGCCCCTGCCAGCACGATGGAGCCGGCCAGGCAGGCCGTGGATACCGACAGCGCCAGCGCGCTCTGGGCCGGACTGACGGCAAAGCTGTGGGCCAGCTCGGGCAGCAGCGGCTGCACGCAGTACAGCAGGGAGAAGGTGGCAAACCCCGCCAGGAACAGCGCCACGCTGACCCGCCGGTACTCGGGCGTGCCGCGCTTGATCCATACCGGGGCGGCAGAGGCTGGAGGCTGGATGGGTAAGGAGGTGTTCACATCCTGCGGGGCGCTGTTCATGAGGGGCAAATAAGGACCGGAGACTAGGCCGCTATTGTGCTCCGCATCTGCCAGTTGCCGGAGCCAGCGGCCTTGGGCAATAGCATCGCCCGTCCCGCATTTGCCGGAGCATCTCCATGAATTGGCCCTGCCGTTAAAATAAGCGCCCTCAAGACTTATTCACAGGTCTGCCCTGCATGGGTGCGGGCCTGGTGCGGCAAACGGACCGCCGCACCTTTTGTTGTCACAGCCGGCGTTCTCCGGCTGTATTTACAGCTCTCAATACTGTGTCATACGCCCCAGAAACCCGGCGCCGTCGTACGTTCGCCATCATCTCCCACCCGGACGCGGGTAAGACCACGCTGACCGAAAAGCTGCTGCTGTTCTCGGGCGCGATCCAGATTGCCGGCGCGGTCAAGGGCCGCAAGGCTTCGCGCCACGCCACCTCCGACTGGATGGAAATCGAAAAGCAGCGCGGCATCTCGGTGGCCTCGTCGGTGATGCAGATGAGCTACCGCGACCATGTGATCAACCTGCTCGACACTCCCGGCCACAAGGACTTCTCGGAAGATACCTACCGCGTGCTGACGGCCGTGGACTCGGCGCTGATGGTGATCGACGCGGCCAACGGCGTGGAATCGCAGACTCGCCGCCTGATCGAGGTCTGCCGCCAACGCAACACGCCCATCATCTCCTTCGTCAACAAGTTCGACCGTGAAGTGCGCGACCCGCTGGACATCATGGACGAAGTCGAGCGCGAGCTGGGCATGCCCTGCTGCCCCATCACCTGGCCCGTGGGCCAGGGCAAGAGCTTCGGCGGCATCATCAATCTGCAGACACAGAGCATGACGGTGTTTGCCGCCGGCAGCGAGAAGCGCCCCGAAGACTTCGAAGTCATCCCGCTGACGGAAGTCGACAGGCTGCGTGCCCGCTTCGGCCAAGCCTACGACGATGCCATCGAGAGCATGGAACTGGCCCAGGGCGCATCGGCCGAATGGGATCACCAGGCGTTTCTGGAAGGCAAGCTGACCCCCGTGTTCTTCGGCTCCGGCGTGAACAACTTCGGTGTGATGGAAGTGCTGAACGCCGTGGTCGACATGTCGCCCCCACCCGGCCCGCGCGTCGCCTTCACCGAAGTGAACCGCCAGCGCGAAGAAGTCACCATCAACCCTGAAGACAAGACCTTCGCAGGCGTGGTGTTCAAGGTGCAGGCGAACATGGATGCCAACCACCGCGACCGCATCGCCTTTGTGCGCGTGGCCAGCGGCAAGTACACGCCTGGCATGAAGATGAAGGTGCAGCGCACCGGCAAGGAGCTGCGCCCCACGTCCGTGGTGACCTTCATGAGCCAGCGCCGCGAGGCCGTCGACGAGGCCTATGCGGGCGACATCATCGGCTTCACGATTCACGGCGGCGTGCAGCTGGGCGACTCCATCACCGACGGCCCCAGCCTGCAGTTCACCGGCCTGCCCTTCTTCGCACCCGAAATGTTCATGACCGTGGTGCTCAAGAACCCGCTGCGCACCAAGCAGCTGCAGCAAGGCCTGATGCAGCTGGGCGAGGAAGGCGCGATCCAGGTCTTCAAGCCCGATGTCGGCGGCAATATGCTGCTGGGCGCCGTGGGTCAGCTGCAGTTCGAAGTGGTGCAGCACCGCCTCAAGACCGAGTACGACTGCGACGTGCGCCTGGAAGGCTGCCAGTACACCGGGGCACGCTGGATCACGGCCGACTCGCCCGCCGAGCTGCGCGAGTTCGAGAACGCCTACCCCATGCGTCTGGCGCATGATGCGGCCGACACCCTGGCCTATCTGTGCACCAGCCCCTATGACGTGCGCCTGGCGCAGGAGCGCTTCCCCAAGATCCACTTCCACCCGCTGCGCGAGCATGCGGGCCTGGCACTGGGCTCGGCGAATTGAGCGTGGTCACCCCCTGAGGCGCTTCGCGCCTTCCCCCTCTCTGGCTTCGCCGGAGGGGGACGACGCCCTCGCTGCGGGGCGGCCCTTGCTCGGCGTCACGCCGATGGGCCGCGCCAGGTTCAAGCGTCCTTTGCAATGCATTGAGAGTTTTCTGTGAGCCAAGAATTTCTGCGCCCTTTGTCTGAACTGCGGACACCTGTCAAGCTGCTGGGCGTGCTGACCGATATCGACGACACGCTGACCACCGACGGCGTGGTGCCCGAGCATGTGGTGGCCGCGATTGCGCGCCTCAAGGATGCGGGCCTGAAGGTCGTACCCATCACCGGCCGCCCCGTGGGCTGGAGCGTGCCCTTTGCATCGGCCTGGCCCGTGGACGCCATCGTGGCCGAGAACGGAGCCGTGGCCCTGCGCCGCAATGCCGAGGGCAGCCTGGACAAGCTCTACCAGCAATCTGCCGACGAGCGCGCCCGCAACTTTGCCCGCATGCAGCAGGTGCTCGAGCAGATCGAGGCCACCGTGCCCGGCGCCAGACGCGCCACGGACTCGGCCGGCCGCGAATGCGATATCGCCGTGGACCACAGCGAATTCACGAACATGCCCCAGGCACAGATCGATGAATGCGTGGCCATCATGAAGGCGGCCGGCATGAATGCCACCGTCAGCTCCATCCACATCAACGGCTGGTTCGGCGAGCACAACAAGCTCGAAGGCGCGCGCTGGATCACACGCGAGCTGTTCGACATCGATCTGGACGCCACGCTGGCGCGCTGGGTGTATATCGGCGACTCGACCAACGACCAGCAGATGTTCGAGCACATGCCCCACAGCGTGGGCGTGGCCAATATCGCGCGCTTCGTGCCCCAGCTCAGGCATCTGCCGCGCCATGTGACCACGGCCGAGCGCGGCGACGGCTTTGTTCAGCTCGCAGAGCTGCTGCTGGCTCAGCAAAAATAGTAGCTTCAACCGCTCTTTGCTTAATGATTTCAATATCAAAACAATCTGAAATCGTTTGACAACAAGCGCAAGCAGCTCTCATTTTCAAAGGCCTCCGTGCTTGCCGGCACGGAGGCCTTTTTCGACGCCCATCCATCGCCAAACACGATGCATCCACCCGTACAAGACGACCCCCGGATGCGTAAAAACCCACGGTTGGCACTCACTACAATTTTTGATTCATTTCAAAACATTTCTGAGAGACCAACACCATGCGCATGATTCGCCGCACCTTCGTCGCCACGGCCGTGGCAGCAACAGCCGCCCTGACCGCAGGCACTGCATTTGCCCAGGGCAAGGAAGTCAAGATCGGCTATGCGCTGGCCGTCAACTCCCATTACGGCGCTGCCGCCAACGCCTGGGCCGAGGGCGTGGAAAAAGGCACCAACGGTGCCTACAAGTTCAAGCAGTTCCCCGCCTCCGCGCTGGGCGGCGAGCGTGAGCTGATCGAAGGCCTGCAGCTGGGCACCGTGGAAGCCGCCATCGTCTCCACGGGAGCGCTGAGCAACTTCGTGCCCGATGTGGGCGTGGTGGACATCCCCTTCCTGTTCCGCGACACCCAGCACGCACGTGCCGTGATGGACGGAGCCTTCGGTCAGGAACTGCTGGCCAAGTTCCAGAAGCGCGGTCTGATCGCGCTGGCCTGGGGCGAGCAGGGCTTTCGCCATCTGAGCAACAACAAGCATGCCGTCAATGGCGTGCCCGACCTCAAGGGCCTGAAGATCCGCGTGACCGAGAACCCCGTGCACATCACGGCCTTCCGTACCCTGGGTGCCTCGCCCACCCCCATGTCCTGGCCCGAAGTCATCGGTGCGCTGCAGCAGGGCACGATCGACGGCCAGGAGAACCCCATCTCCGTGCTGGTGTCCGCCAAGCTGTGGCAAGTGCAAAAGCACCTGACCCTGACCTCCCACGTCTACGCCCCCATGGCCCTGATCGTGTCGCCCTCGTTCTGGGGATCGCTGAACGCCGCCCAGAAGACCGCCTTCACAGAAGCCGCCAAGAAGGGTGCACTGGCCTCTCGCGCCTTTGTGGACAACGTGGAGAAGAAGGGCGTGGAAGAAGCCAAGGCCAACGGCATGAAGGTCGTGGAGAAGGTCGACCAGACCGCTTTCCGCACCGCGCTGGAGCCCGCGTACAAGGAATACGCCAAGAAGTTCGGCCAGAAGACGCTGGACTCCATCACCGCCGTCAAGTAAGCAACCGGCAACATGGGCCTGCCTCCACGGAGACGGGCCCGTGCATTTTTCTCCCTTCTGGGCAAGGCCGGTCCTTGCCCGGCTGCGGTCAGCACGAATGGACTTGCGCCAATTCCTGCCGATGATGAAGCAGCTCTCAACTTTGTGATGCAGCCAGCTCCTGCGGCGTTCCGTGCCGCTGCGCCTGCTCACCCCCACTCCTATGCTTGATCGTATCGAACGCATTCTCGTGGCCGGCAATCGCTGGCTGCTGATCTTGCTGCTGCTGGCCATGGCCTGCATCGTTTTTGCCAACGTGGTGCTGCGCTACACCACGGGCGACTCCATCGTCTGGGCCGAAGAAGTCGCCCGCCACATGATGATCTGGGTCACTTTCCTGGGCGCAGGCCTGGTGCTGCGCTTTGGCGGCCATGTGGCCATCGACAATCTGCACCGCAGCGTGAGCGCCCGCAAGGCACAGGCCATGCGCGGCTTTGTCGTGCTCATTCTGGCGATCTTCTTTGCCGTGATGACCGTTACCTCCTCGCAGTATGTGTACGCCACGCGCTTTCAGACCACGGCGGCCACGGACATCCCGATCTCCTATATCTATGCGGCCATGCCCGTGGGCTTTGTGCTGATGCTGATCCATCTGCTGTTCATCGCACGCGGCTACATCACCGCTGGCAGCTTCGCCGAGTCCGATGAAATGGATGCGGACGCTGCAGCGTCTATATGAAACACCCCCTGAGTCGCTGCGCGCCTTCCCCCTGGAAGGGGGACGACAGCCTCGCCGCGGGGCGTCCCTTGCTCGCTGTCCCTGGCTTGGGTCAGGCCAGTTTTATGCGTTGCGCCACGAATCTAAGTCGCTGCGCGCCTTCCTCCTGTAAGAAGGACGACAGCCTCGCTGGGGCAGCCCTAGCTGGGGCAGCCCCCGCTGCGGGGCGGCGCGGCCGGCACAGGCCCTTGCTCGCTGTCCCTGGCTTGGGTCAGGCCAGTTTTATGCGTTGCGCCACGAATCACTGATCGGTTGAAACATCATGGGTATCACTTTATTTGTTGCCATCATCGTCCTGCTCACGCTGGGCTTTCCGGTGGCGTTTGCGCTGGCCATCTCGGCCGCCCTGGCAGTCTTTGTCGGCGGACGTTATCCACAGCTGATCGTCTTCAAGGAAATGTTCACAGGCATCGACAGCTTTCCGCTGATGGCCGTGCCCTTCTTCATCCTGGCCGCAGAGCTGATGTCGGGCGGTGCGCTCACGGCCGTGCTGCTGCGCTTTGCCGCCCAGTTCGTCGGCCATCTGCGCGGCGGCCTGGGCTATGCCAATGTGCTTTCGCTGACCATGTTCTCGGGCATCTCCGGCTCGGCCCTTGCCGATGCGGCCGGACCCGGCTCCATGATGGTCAAGATGATGGACAAGGCCGGCTACAGCCGCCCCTATGCGGCCGCGCTGACGGCCAGCACCGCCATCGTCGGCCCCATCATTCCGCCCTCGGTCAGCATGATCATCTATGCGCTGCAGGATGAGAACGTGTCCGTGGGCGGCCTGTTCATGGCCGGCTTCATTCCCGGCATTCTGATCGCGCTGGCCATGGCGGCCGTCAACTGGTGGGTCTGCAAGAAGCGCGACTACCGCAGCACCGAACCACGCCCCTCGGCACGCGAGATGTGGAGCACCAGCTTCAAGGCCATCCCCGCGCTGATGCTCATCGTGCTCATCGTGGTCGGCATCCGCTTCGGCATCTTCACGCCCACGGAAGCCTCCGTCGTGGCCGTGTTCTATGCCCTGGTCTGCGGCAAATGGGTTTACCGCACGCTCAGGTGGTCGGCCCTGCCCGGCATCCTGGCGCGCTCGGCCATGCTCACGGCCTCGGTGCTGCTGGTGATGGCGACCTCGGCAGCATTTGCCTGGGTGCTCACGGTGGAAGGCATTCCGCAGTATCTGTCCGAGCTGATCGTGAGCTGGGAACTCTCGCCCGTCATGTTCCTGATTGCCGTGAACATTCTGCTGCTGGTCTTCGGCATCTTCATGGAGCCACTGCCCGGCGTGATGATTCTGGTGCCCATTCTCGCGCCCATCGCCTTCAGCCTGGGCATCGATCCCACGCACTTCGCCATGGTGGTGATCGTCAACCTCACGCTGGGCATGATCACGCCGCCGGTCGGCGGCCTGCTGTTCGTGACGGCCGTATCCACGCGCGTGTCCATCACCGATCTGACGCGCGAGATGCCGCTGTTCCTGCTGGCCCACTTCGTCGTACTTTGCCTGCTGACATTCATCCCCGAGCTGTCGACCTGGCTGCCGCACACGCTGGGCTTCCAGTAAAGCGGACTGTGCTGGACCACAAGGCCTGCGTGCATCACGCGGGCCTTTTTTTCGATCAAATAATCGGTGCCGCTGCCCATGAACACCATGAACCTGCCTTGGCAGAAATGGCGCGGGTGAGGTGTGTTTGGAAGGACGCGCTGCATGCGCCGTATCGGCCGCCCTTGCGTGCGCGCTACAAGCGACGTTCGCTCACTTCCATGCGCGCGCCCAGCCCCTCGAAATGCTGCACCAGGCGGTCCTTTTGCAAAGCGCTGACGCTATCGTCCAGCAGCGTCAGCGGCAGCCGGGTCTTGAGTTTCAGCAGCTCCTGCGCAGACAGCGTCGTGAAGATTTTCCTGAGCGCCAGCATGACCCTGGCCGGATCGGGCCCCAGCTCCAGCAGGCGCACGGTGTAGAAGATGGTGGAAGAGCGCGTTTCACGCGGCACAAGTGGCGCTTTGGCTACCTTGGCCTGCACATGCGCCATCAACTCCTCGAGCGAGGCGAACAATGGCCTGGCCGCGCGGTGCGGCTCGTCATGCCACTTCCACAGCACAGGCACTTCGGGCCGGCTCATGTCACCGATCAGCGGGTCGCCATCCAGGCCATGGGTCAACACCAGCCAGTGCGGGCTCCAGCCATCCGCCACCGCACCATCGATCCAGCGCAGATCACCGGGCGTGCTGGCCTTGAGGTCCAGACCGAAGCGGTACTCACCAGTCTGAGACCACAGCCCTGCCGTATCGGTGGCGCGCTGCATCGCGAGCCAGTTGCCCGCACCTTCACGCCATGCAGGAAGCTGCAACCACGGCAGCTCATCTCTCCAACCAAGCGCCCAGGTCATCCAGGTCTGCACCGCCGGCGGCAGCGGTGGGCGCGCGATCTGCGCCATCCACGCGACACGCGAGGCTGCCAGCTCCGCCGGTGCAGGAAAGTTGCTGCGCGAGAAGGACATGGTGTGCGCCGCCTCCTACCGCGCCAGCACCGGCGCCAGTGCCTTGCCGGTGTGGGTGCCGATCTTCACCAGTTCCTCGGGAGTTCCCGTGGCCACGATGCGCCCGCCGTCCTTGCCGCCTTCGGGGCCCAGATCGATGATCCAGTCCGCCTCGGCAATCACGTCGAGGTCATGCTCGATGACCACCACGCTGTGGCCGCCGTCGACAAGGCGGTGCAGCACATGGATGAGCTTGTCCACATCGGCCATGTGCAGGCCCACGGTGGGCTCGTCCAGCACATACAGCGTGTGCGGAGCCTTCTGTCCGCGCCGGCCGATATCGTCGCGCACCTTGGTCAGCTCGGTCACCAGCTTGATGCGCTGGGCCTCGCCACCCGACAGCGTGGGCGATGGCTGGCCCAGGGTCAGATAGCCCAGGCCCACGTCTTTCAGCAGCTGCAGCGGATGGGCAATCGAGGGCATGGAGGCGAAGAACTCCACGGCCTCGTCGACCTCCATCTTCAGCACATCGCCAATGCTCTTGCCGCGCCAGCTCACGGCCAGCGTCTCGGGGTTGAAGCGTGCACCGTGGCAGACTTCGCAAGGCACTTTCACATCAGGCAGAAAGCTCATCTCGATGGTGCGCACGCCCTGGCCCTCGCAGGCCGGGCAACGGCCTTCGCCGGTGTTGAACGAGAAACGGCCAGCCGCATAGCCGCGGGCCTTGGCCTCCAGGGTCTCGGCAAACAGCTTGCGAATCGTGTCCCAGAAGCCGATATAGGTCGCCGGGCAGGAGCGCGGCGTCTTGCCGATCGGGGTCTGATCGACTTCGAGCACGCGATCGATGGTCTCGAAACCCTTGAGTCCCTTGCAGCCCACGAGCGCCGGCGACTTGCCTGCATCCATGGCATCGCGGCCGGCCTTGGTCGAGCGCTGCTGCACCCAGGCCGCCACATTGCTCAGCAGCACATCGCGCGCCAGCGTGGACTTGCCCGAGCCCGAAACCCCGGTCACGGCCACCAGCCGCTTGAGCGGAACGCGAGCGTCCACGCTCTGCAGATTGTGCAGATTCGCGCCCAGCACCGTGAGCCAGTGCAAGGCGTCGCTGTCTTGCTGCACCACATTTTCAGTAGCAGCTACCGCTTTCTTTTTCTTGGTCTTGGATGGTTTCTTCTCTGAAACTGCCATATCACCGGCGTCAGCAGCTTCTGCATTGATAGCAGCCGGCTGCTCCGGAGGCTCGCCCTCCCCCACCCATAGACGAGGCTTGAAGGGATGGCGCATGGCGTGCAGCAGATAGCGCCCCGTGACCGAGTCCTTGGCCGCCATGATGTCATCCACCGTGCCTTCGGCCACCAGACGGCCGCCACGAATGCCAGCGCTGGGGCCGATATCGATCACGTGGTCGGCGCGGCGAATCGTGTCTTCATCATGCTCCACCACCACCAGCGTGTTGCCCTTGTCGCCTAGCTTGTGCAAGGCATTGAGCAGGATCTGGTTGTCGCGCGCATGCAGGCCGATGGTGGGTTCGTCCAGCACATAGCAGACGCCTTGCAGATTGCTGCCCAGCTGCGCAGCCAGACGGATGCGCTGGGCCTCGCCCCCGCTCAGCGTGGGCGCGCCACGGTCCAGCGTCAGATAGTTGAGACCGACTTCTTCCAGGAATTCGAGACGGCTTTGAATCTCGGGAATCAGATCGCGCGCAATATCGGCTTCGCGGCCCGTGAGCTCCAGACTCTGTATCCAGTGGCGCACATCGCTGACTGACAGCTGGGCAATATCGGTAATCGCCTCGCCGTGAAACTTCACGGCTCGCGCCACAGGGTTCAAACGTGTGCCATGGCATTTGGGACAAACGACTTCAGCCAGGTCTTCCACTTCCTGGCCTTCGAACTTCACCTCACGGCCCCGGTTGTCGTCGGCCAGCAAGGTGTCGTCATAGACCTTGCGCTGGTCCTTGGTCAGCTTCACGCCCGTGCCCACGCAATCGGGACACCAGCCATGCTTGCTGTTGTAGGAGAACAGACGCGGGTCCAGCTCGGCATAGCTGGTGGCGCAGACCGGGCAGGCGCGCTGGGTGGAGAACACCTGCAGCGCACCGATGCCGGCCGTGCTCCGGCCGCCTTGCATGGCGTCGGCCAGATTCTCGATGCCCGATAGCACATGCAGCACGCCCTTGCCGATCTCCAGTGCCTGGCGCAGGTGGCCGCGCAACTCCTTCTCGTTGGCCGCGGTCACCGTCACGCTGGCCACGGGCAGCTCGATGGTGTGCTCCTTGAAACGGTCAATGCGTGGAAAGCCCGTGGTCGGCAGAAACTCGCCGTCCACGCGCAGATGCGTGTAGCCCTTGGGTCTGGCCCAGTCGGCCAGCTCGGTATAGACGCCCTTGCGGTTGACGACCAGCGGACTCAAGAGACCGATGGTCTGACCGCGGAAGTTCGTCATCAGCTGCGCGGCAATGCTTTCCTCGGTCTGCGGCTGCACGATGGCATCGTCGTGTATGCAGTGCTGCACACCCAGCTTCACATAGAGCAGACGCAGAAAGTGCCAGACCTCGGTGGTCGTGCCCACCGTGGACTTGCGACCGCCGCGCGACAGGCGCTGCTCGATGGCCACCGTAGGCGGTATGCCATAGACCGCATCGACCTCGGGACGGCCCGCAGGCTGCACGATGGAACGCGCATAGGCATTGAGCGATTCGAGATAGCGGCGCTGGCCTTCGTTGAACAGAATGTCGAAAGCCAGCGTGGATTTTCCGGAACCCGAGACACCGGTCACCACATTGAACTTGCCGCGCGGCACATCGACCGTCAGCGACTTAAGGTTGTGCTCCTTGGCGTTGACGATTTCAATCGCATTCTTGGCCTGCAGCGCTTGTGCTGCCTTGGCCTTGCGCTCTGGTTTATAGAGCATGGGCGCGACTTCACGCACCGCCTCGCCGCCCACGCCCATGGCCAGGTCGTATTCACGCAAGGCCTGGGCCGTGTGCGACTCTTGCACATGGCGCACATCTTCAGGCGTGCCCTGGGCCACTATCAGACCGCCGCCATCGCCGCCTTCGGGGCCCAGATCGATGAGCCAGTCACTGGCGCGAATCACATCCAGATTGTGCTCGATGACGATCAGCGAGTGGCCCGCTTCGAGCAGCTTGCGCAGCGCGCGCATGAGCTTGGCGATGTCCTCGAAATGCAGGCCGGTCGTGGGCTCGTCGAACAGGAACAGCGTGCCTTTCTTGGCCAGCGACTGCTTGGACTTGCTTTGCGCGCGAGCCGCTTCCGCGAGGAAGCCTGCCAGTTTCAAGCGCTGGGCCTCGCCGCCCGACAGCGTGGGCACGGGCTGACCCAGCTTCACATATTCCAGACCCACATCGACGATGGGCTGCAGAGCGCGGATCACATCGCGGTCCTGCGCAAACAGCAGCGCGGCTTCGGCCACAGTGAGCTCCAGCACATCGGCCACATTCAGCGGCTGGCCGTTGCGCTCGATTTTCACTTCCAGAATCTCGGGGCGATAGCGCGTGCCGTTGCAGTCGGGGCAGCGAAGATAGACATCCGAGAGAAACTGCATCTCCACATGCTCGAAGCCCGAGCCGCCGCAGGTCGGGCAGCGGCCGTCGCCGCTGTTGAAGCTGAACTTGGCGGCCGTGTAGCCGCGCTGGCGCGACAGCGGCGCGACGGCGAACAGCTCGCGGATCGCATCCCAGGCGCCCACATAGCTGACCGGGTTGGAACGCGCCGTCTTGCCGATGGGCGACTGATCCACGAACATCACATCGGCCAGATGGTCTGCGCCCAACAGGCGCTCGAACGCGCCCGCCGCATCGGTGGGCTTGCCGAAATGGCGCATCAGCGCAGGCACCAGCACATCCTGGATCAGCGTGGATTTGCCCGAGCCCGACACGCCGGTGATCGTGACCAGGCGCTGCAGCGGAAAGTCCACGCTGATATCGCGCAGATTGTGTTCGCGTGCGCCTTCGAGAATCAGGCGCGGCGTGCTCTCGGTCACCATGCGCTTGAGACCGAAGCCCACCTGCTTGCGCCCGCCCAGATAGGCGCCAGTGAGGGTATCGGCCTTGCGCAGATCCTCGGGTGTGCCGTCGAACACGATCTGGCCGCCGCGTGCGCCAGGGCCCGGCCCCATGTCGATCATGCGGTCGGCGGCAAACATCACGGCCGGGTCATGCTCCACCACAACCAGCGTATTGCCCGCATCGCGCAGGCGCTGCATGGCCTCGGTGATGCGTTCCATATCGCGCGGGTGCAGTCCTATCGATGGCTCGTCGAGCACGAACAAGGTATTGACCAGCGAAGTGCCCAAAGCGGTGGTCAGATTGATGCGCTGCACCTCGCCGCCGCTCAGCGTGCGGCTCTGGCGGTCCAGCGTGAGGTAGCCTATGCCCACATCGCACAGATACTGCAGCCGCGTCATGACTTCTGCATGCAGCATCTTCAATGCCTGGGCTTCACCATCATTTTTAACGGCGTTGTTGTCTGGCGCCAGCTGCGCAAAGAAGTCACGCAGGCGCGTGATCGGCAAGCGCATCAGATCGTGCAGACACAGGCCAGGCAGGCTGTCGAGCTGCTCTCGGCTCCAGCCCACCGCCTGCGGCATGAAGCGCTGGTATCTGCCGCTGTCATCGCCGGGCGGCAGCACGGCATCCGCAGCCTGCTTGCCTCCTATGCGCCAGAGCAGGCTTTCGGTCTTGAGACGCGCACCTCCGCATGTCGGGCATTCGGTATAGCTGCGGTACTTGGACAGCAGCACCCGGATATGCATCTTGTAGGCCTTGCTTTCGAGATACTCGAAGAAGCGGCGAATGCCATACCAGGTCTGGCTCCACTTGCCGTTCCAGTTGGGCGAGCCCTCGATCACCCAGTCCTTCTGCTCCCGGGTCAGCTTGGACCAGGCCGTATCGCGTGGAATGCCCTCGGCCTCGGAATGGCGCATCAGGTCGTCCTGAATCTCCTTCCAGGCCGGCGTCTGGATCGGCTTGATGACACCGGTGCGCAAGGTGAGCTTTTCATTGGGAATCACCAGTCCCCAGTCGACCCCGATGACGCGGCCGAAACCACGGCAGGCATCGCAGGCACCCACCGCGGAGTTGAACGAAAACAGCGAGGGAATCGGCTCCTGGTAAGTCAGATTGCTCTCGGGGCAATGCAGGCCCAGCGAGAACTTCCACAGCTCGGGCTCGGCCGCCTCGACACCGCTCTCGGGCAACACATAGACCGTGAGCCTGCCGCTGCCGCGCTTGAGGCCCACCTCGATCGCCTCCATGGCGCGGGAGCGCTCGGCCTTGCCGAGGCGAAAGCGGTCGGCAATCACATCCAGCACCTTGATCTTCTCGGGGGCTGGCTTGGCCTTTTTCTTGCCCTTGGCGACCTCATCAGCTGCCGGGTGAGCGCGCTCCACTTCGCGCTCGGCCTGCACCTTGGTGAAACCGCTGGCAGACAGCCATTGCTCCACCTCTTCGGCCGAGGTATTGGCCGGCAGCTCCACCGGGAAGGTAATGGCAATACGCGGATCGCCCGCGGCCTCGCAGCGCTGGGCCAATTCGGCATAAATGCTGTCCGCCGTATCGTGGCGCACCGGCAGGGCCGTCCTGCTGTCGAACAACTGGGCCGCGCGCGCAAACAGCAGCTTGAGGTGATCGTTGATCTCCGTCATCGTGCCCACGGTGGAACGCGAGTTGCGCACCGGATTGGTCTGGTCGATGGCAATCGCTGGCGGCACACCCTCGACCTTGTCCACGGCCGGCTTGTCCATGCGATCGAGGAACTGGCGCGCATAGGCGGAGAAGGTCTCGACATAGCGGCGCTGACCTTCGGCGTACAGCGTGTCGAACACCAGACTGGACTTGCCCGAGCCGCTGGGGCCGGTGACAACGGTCAGCTCACCGGTACGGATATCGATGTCCAGATTGCGAAGATTGTGCTGGCGAGCACCACGGATACGGATCAGGCCCTGCGTCATGTTCTGCGGTCTTTTCTATGGAGGCCAAACATTCTAGGCAGTCCTGGCATGAGCCTTGGGTGCGCATGTGCATTACCGTTTCAGCGTGCAGCCAGGGCCGGCGCAAAAAAGCCCCGGCTGGCGGGGCTTTGATCGAGTGCTGCTGCCTTCATTTGGATTCTGCCGGTGCATGAATCGCATCCGCGCCATGCTTTTCTCCACTCATATCCACCTTGTCGCCCGCCTTCATGATGACAAACAGCGCCACGGCAGCAAACACCACAAAACCAATCGCCAGCTTCCACATATCAGTCTCCAGAGTGTTATGAATAAGCAGCTGGTGCAGCCGCTCGTGCCACGCCAGTCAGCACGACCATTGAGCCTGAGCGAGTTTGCGCGTGGCTTACTGCCAGACAGGCTGCACATAAGAAAAAACCCCATGCCTTGCGACATGGGGTATGAACTTGGAGTAATGGTCTGCATTATCAGCTGCAGCTGCTGGAGACACCGCTTACGCGGTGCACAAATTAGAAGTTGTGGCGGATACCCACGGCGATGGAGCCGAAGTCCTTGCCAGCTGGTGCGTTATATGCAGCACCGCTGTCGTTGTTCACACGGGTGTAGTAACCGTAAACCTTGGAGCGCTTGCTCAGGTTGTAGTTGTAGCCCAGAGTCCACTGGGTAGCTGCGGAGTCGGCAACCTTGCTCCACTTGTTGGCGTGACCAACGTTCACGTGGAACTCGGAAGCGCCCATGGTGTACATACCGGACAGGCGGAAGTTGTTGCGTGTGCCGATCAGGTCTTGGTCATTGCGCTGGTAGTAGGCGCCAACCGTGAACTGACCAAATGTGTACAGACCGCGCAGTGCGGCTTGCCAGTTATCGCCCACCTTGCTGAAACCGGCACCCAGGTGCAGAGGACCGGTGGCGTAGTTGGCAGCCAGATCGTAGCCGTTCTTGCGAGGACCGACCGTGGGATCCTTCTCGTGCATAGACACGGAGGCATCCACCGTCAGGCCGCCCATGCTGGGAGTGCGATAGCCGATCTTGTTCTTGGTGCTCAGACCGCCGAACCAGACGGGATCGTAGTACAGCGCATCGGAAGAAGAACCGGTGTCGTGGTTGTGCATGCTGATGTAGTCAGCAGTTGCGTAGTAGGACTCGGGAACGAAGTTGCCCAGACGGATCATGCCGAAGCCGCCGGACAGGTTCACTTCGCTCTGACGCGCAAAGGACATGCCGGTGGTGGGGTGGGTCCAGGCGGAACCGGTACCGGTGTCGGAGTTGAAGCCGGACTCCAGGGTGAAGCCAGCCTTCAGGCCGCCACCCAGATCTTCGGTACCGCGAATGCCCCAGCGGGAAGCATTGTTGTACAGGCCGGACACCGACTCATCGCCCACCTTCTGGCGTTCGACTGTGGTGTTGATACGGCCGTACAGCGTCACGCTGCTCTGCGCCATTGCGGTGGTTGCGCCCATCACAGCCAGTGCGGCCAGTGCGATGCGAGTCATCTTGGTCATTCAGTGCTACTATGTCCTGGGATAGTGTTTTTTGCACCGCATTGGCTTGTAGGTTGTTGGCCCTCTCGCGGCTAGGTGTGATTCTAGGTTGGCCCCTCTCAAAAGCATGATTTCCATCGCAAAAAAGTAACACAATGATGCTTTGTTGCCACACTGCTGTAACCCACTAGTGCTGAAGCAAACAAAAAAGACCTGCAAAGCACAAGCCTTGCAGGTCTTTGATGCGATGCTGCATAAATTGCAGCATCAGCGCCTGGCATCAGTCTTCGGCGTAGATGTCGCGATCCTTGGTTTCGGGCACGAACAGCGTGCCGATCACGGCCGTCACACCAGCGATGATGATGGGGTACCAGAGACCGTTGTACATATTGCCGGTCTGCGCCACGATGGCGAAGGACATGGTGGGCAGCAGACCGCCAAACCAGCCGTTGCCGATGTGATAAGGCAAGCTCATCGAGGTGTAGCGGATGCGTGTCGGGAACAGCTCCACCAGCATGGCCGCGATGGGGCCGTAGACCATGGTCACCAGCAGCACCAGATAGGTCAGGATCACGACCATCATGACCTTGTTCATCTTGGCGGGGTCGGCCTTGGTGGGATAGCCATCCTTGGCCAGTTCTGCCGCCACAGTCTTCTTGAACGCACCGTCCTTGGCCTTGGCGTCTTCAGGGCTCAGGCCCTTGAGCGAGAACGAAGGAATCTCGGTCGCACCGATACGGATCACGGCCTGCGTGCCTGCAGGCGCATCTTCGTTTTCATAGCTCACGGAACCCGCAGCCAGCACCTGCTTGGCCACGTCGCAGGAGCTGGTGAACTTGCTCGTACCTGTGGGGTTGAACTGGAAGGAGCACTCCGCAGGATCGGCCACGATGACCACCTTGTTCTTGGCTTGAGCCGCAGCCAGATCGGGGTTGGCAGCTTCGGTCAGCGCCTTGAAGACGGGGAAATAGGTCAACACGGCCAGAATGCAGCCCAGCATGATGATGGGCTTGCGGCCGATCTTGTCGGACAGCGTGCCAAAGATCACAAAGAAAGGCGTGCCGATCAGCAGTGCGGCGGCAATCATCAGATTGGCCGTCACGGCATCGACCTTGAGCTGCTGCGTCAGAAAGAACAGCGCATAGAACTGGCCGGTATACCAGACCACCGCCTGGCCGGCGGTCAGGCCGACCAGCGCCAGAATCACGATCTTGAGGTTCTTCCACTGACCGAACGACTCAGTCAGAGGCGCCTTGGACACCTTGCCCTCGGCCTTCATCTTCTGAAAGGCTGGAGACTCGGACAGCGTCATGCGAATCCAGACCGAGATGGCCAGCAGCAAAATGGAAACCAGGAAGGGAATGCGCCAGCCCCAGTCGGCAAACTTCTCTTCGCCCATCGAGGTACGCACACCCAGAATCACCAGCAGCGACAGGAACAGGCCCAGCGTTGCCGTGGTCTGGATCCACGAGGTGTAAGCACCGCGCTTGCCATGCGGCGCATGCTCTGCCACATAGGTGGCAGCGCCGCCGTACTCACCGCCCAGGGCCAGACCTTGCAGCATGCGCAGCGCGATCAGGATGACGGGGGCGGCCACGCCAATGCTGGCGTAGTTGGGCAAGATGCCGACGATGAAGGTGGACAGGCCCATGATCAGGATCGTCACCAGGAAGGTGTACTTGCGCCCGATCATGTCGCCCAGACGACCGAACACCAGCGCGCCGAAGGGGCGCACGATGAAGCCTGCCGCAAAGGCCAGCAACGCGAAGATGAAGGCCGATCCCGCATCCAGACCGCTGAAGAACTGCTTGGCGATGATGGCTGCCAGAGATCCGTACAGATAGAAGTCGTACCACTCGAAAACGGTTCCGAGGGAAGACGCAAAGATGACTTTGCGCTCTTCCGGGCTCATCGGCCTTGGGGCCGATTTACCTCCCATATGTGCTGTCGCATTGATGGCCATGTTTGTCTCCTAGGTTTTGGAATTTCAGGCGCTGCCAACTCACCTGTTTGCCCAATATCAAAGCGACAACTGACCGCTAACTTACAAAAAAATGCTTCTCAAAAATTCAAGACTGGGCATTACCCGACCCTCTCCGCACTTACCCGGATTGGTTTTTTTTTGATGTGAAAAACCAGGGGCAAACACCGATATCGTAAGTAAGGAGACGGTCAGACGGGCTTCTCAGAATGCATCGCAAGCAAGCCACCGAGCACCTGATGGCAGGCTGGAAAACTTCAAAGGAGACAACGCTGTGCGAGACCCGGTGATAGAGACAATCCAAAGCAACCCCGCCTACCAGCAGCTGCGCCGCAAGCGCAATCGCCTCGGCCTGGCGCTGACCGTCCTGATGCTGATCGTGTACTACGGCTATGTTGCGCTGATCGCATTCGACAAGGAATTCCTGGCCCGGCCCATAGGCGCTGGAGTGACCACGCTGGGCATTCCCATCGGCATGGGCGTCATCATTTTTTCCGTGATCATTACCGGCCTCTATGTGCGCCGCGCCAACAACGAGTTTGATCAGCTCACCCGCGACATTCTCAAAGGCATCAAGCAATGAAGCAGCGCATCTCTTCCCAATGGCTGGCGGGCGCTGCGGCGCTGGTCGCGACAGCTCCCGTGCTGGCCGCCGGCGGCGACGTCGGCAACGCCGCCAAGCAGGCCACCAACTGGACGGCCATCATCATGTTCACCGCCTTTGTGGTGGCAACCCTGTGGATCACCAAATGGGCAGCGGGCCGCACCAAGTCGGCTTCCGATTTCTATACCGCAGGCGGCGGCATCACCGGCTTTCAGAACGGTCTGGCGATTGCGGGCGACTATATGTCCGCCGCCTCCTTCCTCGGCATCTCGGCCTCCGTCATGGCCAGCGGCTATGACGGCCTGATCTACTCCATCGGCTTTCTGGTCGGCTGGCCTCTGCTCACCTTTCTGCTGGCCGAGCGCCTGCGCAATCTGGGCCGCTTCACCTTTGCCGATGTGGCCGGCTACCGCTTTGCGCAGACGCCGTTCCGCATCTTTGCCTCCTGCGGCACGCTGGTCGTGGTGGCCTTCTATCTGATTGCCCAGATGGTCGGCGCCGGTCAGCTCATCAAGCTGCTGTTCGGTCTGGACTACTGGATCGCGGTGGTGCTGGTGGGCGCGCTGATGATGATCTATGTGCTGTTCGGCGGCATGACGGCCACCACCTGGGTGCAAATCATCAAGGCCTGCCTGCTGCTGGCCGGCGTGACCTTCATGGGCTTCATGGTGCTGGCCAAGTACGGCTTCAGCCCCGAGGCACTGTTTGCCGAAGGTGTGAAGGTGCGCACCCAGATCGCCGCCAATGGCGGCGCAGAGCCATCCGTGGCGGAAAAGCTCGGCCTGGCCATCATGGGACCGGGCGGCTTCATCAAGGACCCGATCTCCGCCATCAGCTTCGGCATGGCGCTGATGTTCGGCACCCTGGGCCTGCCCCACATCCTGATGCGCTTCTTCACCGTGCCTGACGCCAAGGAAGCACGCAAGAGCGTGTTCTGGGCCACGACCTGGATCGGCTACTTCTATGTGCTGATCTTCATCATCGGCTTCGGCGCCATCACCCTGGTGCTCACCAACCCCGAAATGGCGGACACGGCCAAGGGCGTGATCCACGGCGGCGCAGGCACGGCCAATATGGCGGCCGTGCTGGTGGCCAAGACCGTGGGCGGCGATGTGTTCTACGGCTTCATCTCGGCCGTGGCCTTTGCCACGATTCTCGCCGTGGTCGCAGGTCTGACCCTGTCCGGCGCCTCGGCCGTCTCGCACGACCTCTACGCCACCGTCATCAAGAAGGGCAAGGCCGACAGCGCCTCCGAACTCAAGGTCTCGCGCATCACCACGCTGTGCCTGGGCTTTGTGGCCGTGCTGCTGGGCATTGTGTTCGAGAAGCAGAACATCGCCTTCATGGTCTCGCTGGCCTTTGCCGTGGCGGCTTCCGCCAACTTCCCGCCGCTGCTGCTGTCGGTGCTGTGGAAGAACTGCACCACCAAGGGCGCCGTCATCGGCGGCTTCATGGGTCTGGTCTCCTCCGTGGGTCTGACCATCGTCTCGCCATCGGTGTGGGAAGCGACTCTGGGCCATCCCGCCGGCTCGGCCTGGTTCCCCTATGCCTCGCCCGCACTGTTCTCCATGGCAATCGGCTTCTTCGGCGTGTGGCTGTTCTCCGTGCTCGACAAGAGCGCTCAGGCGGCCAAGGAGCGCGCCGTGTTCCCTGCGCAGCAAGTGCGCTCGGAAACCGGTCTGGGTGCGGCAGGCGCATCGGGCCACTGATGATGTGAATGGCTTGGCACCATGCCAGGCCCCGGCAGGAATCTGCCCTCACCTCGGCCCGCAGAGACCTCCACGGTTTCTGCGGGCCTTGCTCATTCCACGTCCAGCCCGCCGGACTGCGCCAGCTCGAACAGCAGCTCCCGTGCCCATTGGTGCCCCGCAGAGCGATGGGTGCGCGCATGCCAGGCGGCCGTCTTGGTAAAGCCCGGAATTTCCAGCGGCGGCTCCAGCACCACCAGCCCCGAGTCGGGCTTGACCAGCCGCCTGGGCACGACGGCAATCAGATCGCAGCTGCGCAGGATTTCGGGCAGCACCAGAAAGCTGGTCACGGACAGCGCCACACGCCGCTTGCGGCCCAGACGCTCCAGCGCCTCGTCCGTCACACCATGAAAACTGCCTCCGTCATAGGACACCAGCGCATGATCCAGAGCGCAGAAGCGCTCCAGTGACAGGCCACGCCGGCGCGCATCGGGATGGCCCTGGCGCATCACGCAGACATAGCGTTCGTCGAACAGCCGGCGCGCATGCAGATCGGGGGCCGTGCGCTCCGGCGTGATCAGCGCCAGGTCGATATCGCCGCGCTCCAGCCGCTCGTGCAGCGGCAGATGCTGGGCCGGCACCACGGCCACGCACAGACCGGGCGCGCGCTGGCGCAACACGGCCAGAAACGGCAGCACCACCGCCTGCAGCGCGTAATCCGTGGCGGCAATGCGCAGCGTCATATGCGCCGTGGCCGGATCAAAGGCCTGGGGGCGCAGCAGCGCTTCGGCATTGCACAGCAACTCCTTGAGCGGCCCTGCCAGTGCCAGCGCGCGCAGCGTGGGGGCGATGCCGCGCTGCGTGCGCACGAACAAGGGATCGTCGAAGCTCTCGCGCAGCCGCGTCAGCATGCCGCTGACCGCCGGCTGGGTCAGCGCCAGACGCTCGGCAGCGCGCGTCACGCTGCGCTCGTCCAGCAGCGCATCCAGGGCCTTGAGCAGATTCAGGTCCAGACTCTTGATATCAGTCGGCATGATTTCATAAATCAGAAATATCGATTGGATTTATTTCACCACAACCCCCATCATTTCCCCATTCCCTTCGACAGAAGCCCTGCATGCACCGCATTCACTGGCCCGCCGACTACATGCCGGGCACCACCAAAAACTTCGTCTCCAGCGAGCTCATTGCCCGGGGCCTGTATCCGCCGCTTTCCGTGCCCTGATGCCCTTGATTTTTTGATAGCTGTCAGCACCTTCATTCATTGATTTTCAGTTTGATTTCATGCTGAAAACAGGCCATGAAAAGCGCCAGGCGCTATCAAACCTTTTGCATCCTGCATTGCCGCAGGACTGCCGGCTCATTCCATTCGCACCACCGATACTTCGCATGTCTGCACTCTTTACCCCTTTCACCCTCAAAAGCCTGACCCTGCGCAACCGCATCGCCATTCCGCCGATGTGCCAGTACAGCGCCGTGGACGGTCTCACCAATGACTGGCACCAGGTCCACTACGCCTCCATGGCGCGCGGCGGCGCGGGGCTGGTGATTGTCGAAGCCACGGGCGTGTCGCCCGAGGGCCGCATCTCGCCCGACTGCACCGGCCTGTGGAATGACGGCCAGATCGACGGCATGTCGCGCATTGCCGCCGGCATCAAAGCCGCAGGCGCCGTGCCCGGCATCCAGATCGGCCATGCCGGACGCAAGGCCAGCGCCAACAATCCCTGGGAAGGCGACGACCATATTGCCGAAGGCGATGCCCGCGGCTGGCAGCCGATTGCGCCATCGGCAATCGCCTTTGGCGGCGGTCTGCCGCGTGTTCCTCGCGCCATGACGCTTGCGGACATCGCCCGCGTGCAGGACGACTTTGTAGCGGCGGCCCGCCGCGCGCTTGCGGCCAGCTTCGAATGGCTGGAGCTGCACTTTGCCCACGGCTATCTGGCCCAGAGCTTTTTCTCGCCCCACAGCAACCAGCGCGACGACGCCTATGGCGGCAGCTTCAGCAACCGCGCCCGCTTTCTGCTGGAGACCGTGGCCAAGGTGCGCGAGGTCTGGCCCGAGCATCTGCCGCTGACCGCGCGTTTCGGCGTCATCGAGTACGACGGCCGCGACGAAGAAACCCTGGAGGAATCGATTGCCGTGACGCGCCAGATGCGCGAGCGCGGCCTGGACCTGCTCAATGTCAGCGTCAACTTCGTGATTCCCGATGTGAAGATTCCCTGGGGAACGCCCGCCTTCCTCGCTCCCATCGCCCAGCGCGTGAGCCGCAGCGCCGGCCTGCCCGTGGCCTCAGGTTGGGGCATGGATGATCCACAGATTGCCGAGCGCATCGTGGCCGACGGCCAGGTCGACCTGGTGATGATCGGCCGCGCCCATCTGGCCAATCCGCACTACGCCTACCAGCTGGCGCAAAGCCTGGGCGTGGACCGCCCCGACTGGACCTTGCCCGCACCCTATGCCCACTGGCTGGAGCGCTATCGCGGCGCCGCCAAGCAGGCCACAGCCTGAGAGCCGGCCGTCGCCCCTCCACGCGCCAAAGATATCGACCGCAAGGAGGCCGGGCTGCCTGCGCTCCTGCGCCATGCAGTCGGCGAAGGTTTTCACCGGCGGCCCGCCCCACGACCAGCACCGCAGAACTGGACGCCACCGCGCGCAAGGGCGGGAAAGAGCGCACCGCATCGATGCCTCGCCCGCCCGCAGCAAAGCCCGCAACCAGTCTCATCGGCCTTGCAAGGCAGGCGCCGGCTCAGGAGACGCTGGCGCGCTCCAGCACCGCCAGCACGTTGCGCGCCGCTCCCACTCCCATGTTCACATAGGCATCCGAGGTCACGCCGCCGATGTGCGGGCTGAGGATGAAACCCGGCTGGTGCAGGAACGGGTGGCCAGCCGCCATGGGCTCAACGGCAAAGCTGTCCAGGCCTGCGGCGCTGACCTGGCCTTGCTGGACGGCGGCCAGCAGCGCGGCCTCGTCGATGAGACCGCCGCGCGCGGTGTTGACCACAATCACGCCGCGCCTGCAGCACGCCAGAGTTGCGGCGTTGAGCAGGTTGCGGTTGTCGTCGGTCAGCGGGCAGTGCAGCGAGATCGCATCGCTTTCGCGCCACAGCGTATCCAGCTCCACGGCCTGCACGTAGCCGGGCAGCTGGCCCGCAAAGGGATCGAAGCCGATCACGCGCATGCCCAGTGCATCGGCCATCTTCGCAAAGCGCAGGCCTATGGCACCCAGGCCGACCAGGCCCACGGTGCGCCCGGCCAGTTCCAGGCTTTTGTGCGTGGCCTTGTCCCAATGGCCGGAGTGCATGCGCGAGTCCAGCTGCACCACCGACTTGGCGCAGGCCAGCAGCAGGGCCAGGGCCTGTTCGGCCACGGCCGCCGCGTTGGCGCCGGCCGCCGCCACGACCTCGATGCCGCGCTGCGCGGCCTCGGCCTTGTCTATGGTGTCCGTGCCGCTGCCGTGCTTGGAAATCACCTTGAGCGAAGGTCCGGCATCCATGACTGCGGCCCCCACCTTGCCGTAGCGCACGATGATGGCGACGGGATCATGCCGGCGGCACAGGGCCACCAGGTCTTGCTCGGTGGGCGTCTTGCCCGCGTAGACTATGTCGTGGCCTTGCAGCAGATCCAGTGCCTGCTGCGCCAGGTCGGCGCCCGTGACGATGATGGTGCTCACAGCGTCTCTCCTTCCTTGAGCACGCCGGCCGCGCGCAGCGCGGCGGGCAGCCACTTCGAGGCCGTGTCGCCGCGGGCGATGGCCTCGATGCGCGCGGCCTCGTCGGCCACTTTCCTGTCGGCCAGCGCCAGCATGGCGGGCGCCTTGGCGCGCTCGATCACGACCACGCCGTCGGCGTCGCCCACCACCAGGTCGCCCGGGTTCACCATCGCACCGCCGCAGGAGATGGGGTGATTGATGCGACCGGGCACGAACTTGGTCGGACCTGCAGGATTGAAGCCGGCGCTGAACACCGCAAAGCCCAGCTCCAGCAGCTCCAGCTTGTCGCGGATCGCGCCATCCACGATCACGCCGCCAAGGCCTTTCTTCTTGCAGGCGCTGAGCATCAGCGTACCCATCAGGGCCGCAGTCTGGTCTCCCTTGCCGTCGATGACCAGGATATCGCCGGGCTTGGCCAGGGCGATGGCGGCGTGGATCATCAGGTTGTCTCCGGGGCGCACCTCGACGGTGAAGGCCGGGCCGGCGAGCTTCATGTCCTGGTGCACGGGTGCCACGCGTGCGTTCATGGTGCCGCGGCGGCCTGCCACGTCGGCCAGGATGGCGGCCTGAAAGCCCGAGGCCTTCTGGACGACCTCGGCGCTGACGCGCTCGAAGTCACGGATGATTTCTGGAAGTTGGCTCATGATGGTTAGGTCCGCGGTTCGGTCCGGTTGCAGAGGTGAAAGTGAAGAAGGAGCAGGAGTGGCAGGGCGCACCGCGTCCTGCCCGCAAGGGCACATGCCAGGCATGTGCACCAGGCATGGCGCGGCAGGTGTGCTCGGTGGGCGCTTTGTCGGCGCGATGGCACGGTGGCCTGATCGGCCTCAGTCCAGGCTGGCGCCCGAGTCCTTGACGATGCGGCCCCAGCGCGGCACCTCGGTGCGCAGCAGCTGGGCAAAGGCCTGGGGCGTGCCGCCCAGCACATCGCCGCCCTCGGAGCGCAGCTTCTCGGCCACATCGGCCTGCTTCAGAGCCCGGTTGATGGCCTTGTTGAGCTGCTGCACGATGGCCTCGGGCGTGCCCGCGGGCGCCAGCACGCCGTACCAGGAGCTGGCCTCGAAGTCCTTGTAGCCGAGCTCGGCCAGCGTGGGCGTGTCGGGCAACTGGCTGGAGCGCGCCAGCGAGGTCACGACAATGGGTCGCAGCTTGCCGTTGCGCACCTGGCCAAGCAGCGTGGGAATGGCGGACATGTACAGGTCGATCTGTCCGCCCACCAGGTCCGTCATGGCCTGGCCTGCTCCCTTGTAGGGCACATGGCGCAGGCTCATGCCCGAGATCTTCTGGGCCTGCTCGCCCGCCAGATGGGCCACTGTGCCGTTCCCCGAATAGCCCAGGGTGATGCCGTCGGGCCTGGCCTTGGCCGCCGTCACCAGATCGGCAAAGGTCTTGTAGGGCGTGTTGGCGGGAGCGGCCATGACGATGGGCGCCGAGGACACCAGGGCCACGGGCGCCAGGCTCTTGATCGGATCGTAGGGCAGCTTGGCGTAGAGCCAGGGGTTGATGGCGAGATTGCTGGTCTGGCCCATGACCAGGGTGTAGCCATCGGGCGCGGCCTTGGCTGCGGCGTCCACGCCCAGGTTGCCGCCCGCGCCGGGGCGGTTGTCCACCACCACGCTCCACTTGTTCTGCTCGGCCATCTTCTGGGCCACGGTGCGCGCAATCATGTCCGTGCCGCCGCCAGGCGGGAACGGCACGATCAGGCGGATCGGCTTGGCCGGATAGGCGGGCTGCGCCAGCGCGCTGTCGAAGGGAGTGACTACAGCCACGAAGCCGAGCACGGCGGCATGCAGGGCGCGCGAAAGCGGGCGAAAGTTCATCTGTTGTCTCCTGTTGGTCGCTTTGAAGCGTGTTCTGATGCGTGCGGCCGGAATCCCCGACCGCTGGAGGCGACTGTAGGCAAACGTTTCAACCCATACAATGCTGTTTCGCAGAATGAAACACATTGCACCATGAGCAACCCCACCCAATCCGCACAGAAGTCCGGCGACGGCGTCATCGCCGTCACCCGCGCACTGCAGCTGCTCGAGGCCTTTGCGCTGGGCGAATCCCATCTTTCACTGGCCGAACTCAGCCGGCGCTGCGGCCTGCACAAGACCACGGTGCTGCGGCTGGCGCGCACGCTGGCCCAGTCGGGCTACATGGTGCAGCGCGAGGACGGGGAATGGCGGCTGGGCCCTTCCTCGGGCTGGCTGGGCGCGCGCTACCAGGCGGGCTTCGATGTGCAGAACGTGCTGGAGCCCGCGCTGCGCGAGCTCACCCAACTCAGCGGCGAGAGCGCCGCCTTCTACGTGCGCGAGGGCCATGTGCGTACCTGCCTGGTACGCGTGGAAGGGCCGCAGGCCCTGCGCCACCATGCGCGCATGGGCGAGGGGTTGCCACTGGACAAAGGCTCGCCGGGCCGCGTCATCCTGGCGTTCTCGGGCGAGCCCGGCGAGATCTACGAGCAGATCCGCCAAAAGGGCTACCACTGCTCCATCGGCGAGCGCGAGCAAGGTGTGGCAACGGTTTCGGCGCCGGTGTTCGGCATGCACTGGCGGCTCATGGGATCGGTCTGCATCTCGGGCCCCGCATTACGCCTGCCCGAGGCCAGGCTCGAAGCCCTGGCCCGGACCGTGATCGCCGCAGCCAACAAGCTGTCCTATGCGCTGGCCGGCAATTCCGCCACACCGGCCGCCAGCCCTGTGCGCGCCACGCAGTGGCATCCCTGAGCGCAGGGGAGCGGCCTCGAAAGAATCTATTCCTGTCGAAATGAGGATTCAAAAACAATAGCTTTTATCGCTTGCTGCAATTAAAACTCAGATACTTATTTATCTGATTTACTTATCCATCAAGCGGTAGAAGCTATCTTTTTATGCAATGGCTGCGCTCGGGCGAACTCAGCGCGCCCAGGCGCAGCCGCCATCCACGACCAGGGTGGAGCCCACCACATAGTCGCCGGCGCGCGAGGCCAGGAAGATGGCGGCGCCGGCCATATCCTCGGGCTCGCCGATGCGGCCCAGGGGCACGCGCCCCGCGGCCTCGTCCGCATGGTCGCGCGCGTTCTTGTTCATCTCCGAGGCGAACGGGCCGGGCGCGATGGCGCTGACCACGATGCGCTCGGGCGCCAGGCGCAGGGCCATGCGCTTGGTCAGGTGGATCAGGCCGGCCTTGCTGGCCGCGTAGGAGTAGGTCTCCCAGGGGTTGACCGAGACGCCGTCGATGGAGGCAATGTTGATGACCTTGGCCAGCTGCGCGCCCGCGGCCGACTTGCGCAGCATGGGCGTGAGCGCCTGGGTCAGGAAGAAGGGCGACTTCATGTTCAGGTCCACGACCTTGTCCCAGCCGCTTTCGGGAAATTCGTCATAGGGCGCGCCCCAGGCCGCGCCCGCGTTGTTGACTAGGATGCCCAGCTGATCTTCGTGCGCCGCATAGGCATCGACCAGCGACTTCACGCCGTCCATGGTGGACACGTCGGCAGGCAGCGAAACGCAGTGGCCCAGCTCCGACAGTTCGCGCGCCGTCTGGTCGCAGGCCTCGGCCTTGCGCGCCGAGATGTACACGCGCGCGCCCTGGCGCACAAAGCCTTCGGCGATCATGCGGCCGATACCGCGCGAACCACCGGTGACAAGAGCCGTGCGGCCCTTGAGCGAAAACATCTGCTGGGTATCCATGGTGCGGTCTCCTTGATGGTCTTGAAAACCGCACCAGCTTATGCAAGGCCCACCACGCCCGGCGTCGCCTAGGCGCCATGGCCGATGCCAAAGAGAAAGCACCGTCCTGCGTGTCGATCCCGGCTCCGGCCCCACACCTGCCGCCCTACTCCAGCCCCCAGGGCACGCCGGCCGCGGCCTCCCACTGCTGCGCAAACCACTCATCGCCACGCAGATAGGCCTGCAGCATGGGCAGGCCGTCCAGGCCCCAGAATACATGGCCGTCCACCACCCAGGCCGGCACGCCGAACACGCCGGCCTGCTGCGCCTGCTCCGTATTGCCGCGCAGCCATTGCTTGACCTCGGCACTGTCCTCTTCCTGGCGCAGCTGCTCCTTCAACTGCTCGCGCAGCTGCTGCAGGCGCTGCGCATCATTGGCCTCATGTCCGCCCTGCCAGACATGCTGCATCACGGCCTGCGCCACAAAGCGGTTGATGCTGCCGTCACGCCCATGTGCCAGCGCCAGCCGCAGCAGCGGCAGCGGCTTGAACGGATGCCGGGCCGGCATCTGCAGAGGTATGCCCAGCGACCGGCCAAGCCATGTGACATGGCGGTAGGTCCAGGTGCGCTTGGCAGGAATGCCGGCCGGTCCGGGGTTGGCATTGCCTTGCAGCAAGGCACCCAGCAGCACCGGGCGGTAATCAACGTGATAGCTGAGCCCTTGCAGCGCCTTGGGCATTTGCTCCAGCGCCAGCCATGCATAGGGCGACACAAAGTCCAGATAACAGGTGATGTGCTTCATGTCGGCTCTCCTCAAAGGGTGATCAGATCTCGGCTTTGCGCGGGTCCTCGAGGCCGGCGCGCTGCAGCAGTTGGCCCCAGATCTGCAGACGCAGCTCGGCATCGCCCTTGGACCAGGCGCGAATCTCGTCAATGGTTCTGAAGCAGCCCTGGCAATGGCTGCGGTCCGCCGTCATGCGACAGACGTTGATGCAGGGAGAAGCCACGGGCTGGTCGGCCTCTGCCCAGACCAGGGCCACCTCGGCCTTGGCGGCAAGTTGTGCCAGTTGCTGTGCCTGCTGTGCCTGCTGCTCCTGAAGAAGTTCCGTGCTCATGCCTGCTCCACCACGTCCGACCAGGGGGCTGCGGTCAGCGCCTGCAGCTGCGCGGGCGATGCGGGAAACACGCCGTGAGGATGGCCTGCTGCGGCCCACACCGTCTCGAAACGCTGCAATTCGGCATCCATCAAGGTGACGACCTTGGTTGCATGAGCCACGGGGCTGACGCCGCCAATCGAAAAGCCGGTGCTGGACTTGACGAAATCCGCATCGGCGCGGCCGACCTTGCCCACCAGCTGCGTCACTTTCTTTTCATCGACACGCCTGTCGCCCGAGGCCACGACCAGCACGGCCGCGCCATCGCTCCTGCGCTTGAAAATGATGCTCTTGGCCACCTGCCCGACCAGAATGCTGAGCTGATCGGCGGCCTCCTGGGCGGTACGCGCCGCACCGTCCAGCATCTGCGGCGCATGCGGATGACCGGCATCCTGCAAAAAGCGGCTGACGCGCTGCACGCCTTCCGGCAGCGCATGAAGTTCTGACCCACACATGATGTTTTCCTGAAAATCGCGCCGCCATCCGGCAGCGCCACGGCCCCTACTGTGCCAGCTTGAGCCTGAGCTGCACCAGCTCCAGCTGCAAATCACGCAGGTCTTTCTGGACATAGGCGATATGTCCGGCACTGTTCTTGGCGTCACGCGCCTCGCGCAGCTCTTTTTTCTTGGCCTCGATGCGGCGCTCCAGCTCAAGCACCGACTGTCTGTCCTGATAGCGGTCGCGCGCCGGTGCATAGCCTTGCAGAAACGCCGCCTCCAGCGGTGCCGGGCAATAGCCCGGCTGAAACTTCCTGCCGGCTTCCGCATAGGCCTTGCCGCTTTCCGGGGTGCAGAAATCCTGCAGGCCGCGCAGCCAGCCCTGCTGATAGGCCCGTGCATCCATCTGCACGCCCTGGTCCTTGCAGGCCTTGAAATGCCGTCTGGCGCGGGTGGACAGGTCCAGCCTGCCGTCCATGGCATCGAGCTGGCCCAGATAGGCCCAGTCCGTGTCCCTGCACTCCTGGGCATCCATACCGGCGCAGCCGCCCAGCAGCGCAGCGGTCACCAGACACAGGGCCAGCGAAAAACGTGATCTTGCTTGCATGGCGGCGATGGTAACAACGCTCATGCCTGCCCGGCCCGTTCCGAGTCGGGCTTGGCCTCAGCCCGCGCGCTTGGTCAGCAAGGCCTTGGCCACGCGCGACTGCGTGGGGCGGCCCAGATGCTCGCTGATGAACTGGCCCGCATCGATCAGCTTGTCGAGGTCGATGCCGGTCTCTATACCCATGCCCTGCAGCAGATAGACCACGTCTTCGGTGGCCACATTGCCCGTGGCGCCCTTGGCATAGGGACAGCCGCCAAGGCCAGCGACCGATGACTGGAAGTTCCAGACCCCCAGGTCCAGCGCCGCCAGCGTGTTGCTCAGAGCCTGGCCGTAGGTATCGTGGAAATGGCCGGACACCTGGTCGATATCGAAGTGCGCCAGCGTGGCTTCCAGCGCTTTTTGCACCTTGACGGGCGTGCCCACGCCGATGGTGTCGGCCACGTCCACGCGCTGCACGCCGATGCTCTTCATGAGCCCGGCCAGATAGCCCACCTTCTCGGGCGCGATCTCGCCCTCGTAGGGGCAGCCCACGGTGCAGCTCATGGCGCCGCGCACGGCAATGCCGGCCTCCAGGGCCGCCTGCACCACAGGCGCAAAGCGCTCTATGCTCTCGGCAATCGAGCAGTTGATGTTGCGCTGGCTGAAGGCTTCGCTGGCCGCACCGAACACCACGATCTCGTCGGGCTTGCCGGCCAGCGCGGCCTCGAAGCCCTTGAGATTCGGCGTGAGCACCGAATACCGCACCCCGCCTCGGCGCGCTATGCCAGCCATGACTTCGGCGTTGTCCGCCATCTGCGGCACCCATTTGGGCGACACATAGCTGGTGACCTCGATCTCCTTGAGGCCTGCGTCCTGCAGGCGCTGCACCAGCTCGATCTTGACGGCGGCAGGCACAGGCTGCTTTTCGTTCTGCAGACCGTCGCGCGGGCCCACATCGATGATCTTGACGCGTGCGGGGTATTTCATTTCGTTCTCCTATCTCTTCATTACCTGAACCACTGAACAATCCCCCGTCGCAAGAGACGCCCAGCAAGGGCCTGGGCGGCCCCGCCGCCCCGCAGCGTTGGCGTCGTCCCCCTTCCGCAGAGAAAGGGGGAAGCCGCGGAGCCGCCTAGGCGCAACGGCTCAGGGGGTTAATACCCTTTTCTCAGATCGACCCGACCTGTGACGGGCTCGCCCCGGCTCATGGCTGCGACCTTGCCCACGATCTGGGCAATGCTGTCCGCCGCCAGCGTGCGGGCCGAGGTATGGGGGGTGAGGATGATTCTGGACTGCTTCCAGAACGGGTGATCCTCGGGCAGCGGCTCCTCGCGGAACACATCCAGCATGGCACCGCTGACATGGCCGGACTCGATCTGCGCAATCAGGTCGGCATCGACCACATGGCCGCCGCGACCCACGTTGATCACATAGGCACCGGGCTGCAGCAGCGCCAGCGTGCGGGCATTGATGATGTCGCGGGTCTCGTCGTGCAGGGGCAGCAGATTGACCAGAATGCGCGTCTCGGACAGAAACCGGTCCAGGCTGTCCATGCCGCTGAAGCATTCAACGCCCTGCAGCTCGCGCGGCGAGCGGCTCCAGCCATTGACCTTGAAATCGAACACCGTCAGCGCCCTGGCCACGCGCTCGCCCATCTTGCCCAGGCCCATCACGCCCACGGGATAGTCCACCCGCCTGGGGTTGCGCTGGTGCTGCCACAGGCCTTGCGCCATATCGGACTCGTACTGATCGAGGCCGCGAAAGAAGCGGATCACGGCCTGGGCCACATACTCGGCCATCTGCACGGCCATGCCCGCATCTTCGAGGCGGTAGACGGGCAGCTCGGCGGGAATGCGCAGCGGCAGCAAGGCATCCACGCCCGCGCCGATGTTGAACATGGCCTTCAGTCCGGCCGCCTGCTCGTCGAGGAACTGCTGGGGCGGCGCCCAGACCAGCGCATAGTCGGCCTGGGGCGCGCCCGACTCCCAGATGGCAATCTCCGCGCCCGGCAGCGCGTCGTGCAAACCTTTGAGCCAGGGCTCCGGCCGCGTATCGTCACAGCAAAATAAGACTTTCATAGATGCGAAGCCTAACGCTTTGGCATTCCTGCTGCAGACGCAGATGGCCAATGGACTGCTATCAAAAAAGAAGCTTCTTGCGCTTTACCTGTCTTGATTTCATCGTCGAAAGTGACTGAATTCATGGATAGTCCAGCGCAAGCTGCTCTTTTTGTTAAACAGTTCAACCCTGGCCGGATCAGGCGGCCACCTCGATGCGCAGCAGCTCCGCGCCTTCGCTGACCTGGTCGCCGGGAACATACAGCAGCTCCAGCACCACGCCATCGCCAGGGGCGGCAATCGTGTGCTCCATCTTCATGGCCTCCATCACGGCCAGCGGCTGGCCCTTGCTGACCTTGTCGCCGGCCTTGACCGTGAAAGACACCACCTTACCCGGCATGGGCGCCGTCAGGCGGCCGCCTTCATGGCCGGTATCGCCGGCGTGGGCCAGCTGGTCGACCACGGTGATCTGGGTGCTGCCCGCCTCGGTGAAGATGGACAGCTGGTCGCCCTGGGCATGGACCACGACTACCGTGCGCTTGCCGTCCAGGCCCAGCTCCAGCCGCCCGTCGGCCAGTGCACGCCACTGCAGCGCGGCATCGCTGCGGCTCTCGCCCTCGCCAATGCCGAGCTGATAGGTCTGCGCCGCCTGCGTGCCGCGACCGTAGGCCAGGCCGGCCGTGAAGTCCTCGCCGCGGTAGGCAAAGCCGAAGGAGCGCACATAGCGGCCCGACATGCGCCAGCCGTCGCGGCGGCTGAAGGGGTCGACGCCCTGGCCTGCCTGCTCGCCCTGCAACTGCCAGGCCATGGCAGCGGCGACGGCTAGGTCGCGGCCCACGAAATCCTTGCCGAACAAGGCCTCGCGCTCGCGCTCGATCAGCGCGGTATCGAGCAATGCATTGGAGAAAGCCTGGCTCTTCACCACCTGGCGCAGAAACTGCACATTGGTCGTCAGGCCCACGATATGGGTCTGGGCCAGCGCCGCGTCCAGACGCGCCAGCGCCTGGGCACGGTCCTCGCCATGGACGATGAGCTTGGCGATCATGGAGTCGTAGAAGGGGCTGATCGCATCGCCCTCGCGCACGCCGTCGTCCACGCGCACATCGCTGATCTCGAAGCTGCTGCACACGGGCTTGCGATAGACGGCCAGATGGCCGGTGGCGGGCAGGAAGTTATTCTCGGGGTTCTCGGCGCAGATGCGTGCCTCGATGGCATGCCCCAGGATACGAAGCTCCGACTGCGCCTTGGGCAAAGGCTGTCCTGAAGCCACGAGCAGCTGCCACCGCACCAGATCCTCTCCGGTGATGGCTTCGGTCACGGGGTGCTCCACCTGCAGCCGGGTGTTCATTTCCATGAAGTAGAACTTCATGGCTTCGGGCTGGTCGTAGCCACCGGGCTGCTCGACGATGAACTCCACCGTGCCCGCGCCCACATAGTTCACGGCCTTGGCGGCGGCCACGGCGGCCTCGCCCATCTTCTGGCGCAGCGCGGCAGTCATGCCGGGCGCCGGCGCTTCCTCAAGCACCTTCTGGTGACGGCGCTGCACCGAGCAGTCGCGCTCGAACAGATAGACGCAGTTGCCTTGCGTGTCACCAAACACCTGGATCTCGATATGGCGCGGACGCAGCACGTATTTCTCGATCAGCACGGCATCGTTGCCGAAGCTGTTGATGGCCTCGCGCTTGCAGGACTCCAGCGAAGCCGCAAAGTCCTCGCTCTTTTCCACCAGACGCATGCCCTTGCCGCCACCGCCCGCGCTGGCCTTGATGAGCACGGGATAGCCGATGCGGTCGGCCTCTTGCTGCAGCAGTTCGGGGTTCTGGTCGTGACCGTGATAGCCGGGCACCAGCGGGACGCCGGCTTTTTCCATCAGCTGCTTGGACTCGGCCTTGAGGCCCATGGCGCGGATCGCGCTGGCGGGCGGGCCGATGAAGACCAGTCCGGCCGCTGCGCAGGCATTGGCAAAGTCTTCGTTCTCGGAGAGAAAGCCATAGCCGGGGTGAATGGCTTCGGCACCCGTGGCCTGGGCCGCCTCCAGAATGCGCTCCCAGCGCAGATAGCTGTCCTTGGGGGCGCTGCCGCCGATGTGCACGGCCTCGTCGCAGGCCGCGACATGCTTGGCCCTGGCATCGGCATCCGAATACACAGCCACGGTCTTCACACCCATGCGACGGGCGGTGGCGGCTACGCGGCAGGCGATTTCACCTCTATTCGCAATCAGAATTTTCTTGAACATATCGTCTCCGGTTATCGGTCAAATCACCACTCAGCGCATATCCATCAAACGCAAGCAGCTATGTTTTTTGCAATGGATCCTGCGCCTCACCACTGCCGCGCAGGCGTCGAAAAATCGCCTTGAGAAAGCGCCAAAGCGCCCAGATCACCAGCCACATCGCAATCACCACGACCAGCAGCACGGCGGCAAACACCAGCGGATTGGTCAGCGCCAGCCAGATGGCGCCCAGCGACACCGTGTCTTCAGCCAGACTGGCTCCCACGTTGGAGAACGGTTCGGGCGAGGTGTTGATGAGGGCACGCGTCGTGGTCTTGGCCGCCTGGCTGGTCGCGGCCAGCGTTCCGCCCATCAAGGCGGCAGCCATGGCCATGGTGGTGCTGTCGGCAGCAAAGACCGAGGCCGCCAGCGCCGCCCCGGCGGGAATGCGCAGCACGCTCTGGAACAGGTCCCAGACCGAGTCGACCACGGGAATCTTGTCGGCAAAGAACTCCACGAACAGCAGACCGCCGCTGATGACCAGCACCATGGGGTGCTGCAGCACATGCAGACCGCCGGGCAGCGGCATCAGACCACTTGCCCCCAGCAGGCCCACGACAAACACCACGGCATAGAGGCGAAAGCCGCTGGCCCAGCCCAGGGCTGCGGCCAGCGCAAGCATCGAGGCCATGTCCATCTGACCCACGGCTTGCCCGGCCCTGGCGGCCACATCTGTGACCTGGCCCGCAGCATCGCCCACGGCCCTGGCCGTTTCGGGGTCGATATGCAGGCCGATGCGGTGCAGCCAGTCGATGATGGTTTGCCAGATATCCATGGTGTTCACTCCTTATGTCTCGCCCGGACTCTAAAGCGCCCCGGACACAAGGTTTGTCATCTCATCCAGGCAGCCAGTTGGGTTTGCGCTTGTTGAGAAAGGCCTGCACGCCTTCCTTGCCTTCGCTGCTGGCGCGGATGGTGGCAATCGATTCCACTGTCGCCGCAATCAGCTGCTCGCTGATTTCGCGCTCGGCCATGTCCAGCACCAGGCGCTTGCAGGCCCGAACAGCTGCGGGGCCGGCGCTCAGCAAATGCTTGAGCCAGCCGTCGACCACGGCGTCTAGCCCGTCGGCATCGACCACCTCATGCACATAGCCGATGCGATGCGCCTCCTGCGCCGAAAAGCGCTCGCCCGTGAGAAAGTAGCGGTGCGCAGCCCTGGCACCCATGGCGCGGATCACATAGGGGCTGATGGTGGCGGGAATCAGTCCGATCTTGACCTCGCTGAGGCAGAAACCTGCCGTGTCGGCCGCCACCGCCATATCGCAGCAGGCCACCAGGCCCATGCCGCCCGCATAGACATCGCCCTGCACACGCGCAATCGTGGGTTTGGGGCATTCGTAGATGACGCGCAGCATCTCGGCCAGCAAGCCCGCATCGACGCGGTTTTCGTCGCGCGAGTAATCGGCCATGCGGCGCATCCAGTTCAGGTCCGCGCCCGCGCAGAATGCGGGCCCTTCGGCGGCCAGCACCACGGCGCGCACATCGGCACGCTCGCCGACCTGAATGAAGGCGGCGGAGATCTCGGCAATCGCCGCATCGCTGAAGGCGTTGCGAATGGCGGGCTGAGCCAGCGTGACGCGGGCGATGCCGCCGTCCACGGTCAAAGTCAAAGCAGTCATGGCTTGTCTCCCAGTGAGTTAGAGCTTTGCAGTTGCGCAGCCGCCGTACCCGGCAGCTGCTGCATCAGGAATTCACGGACCTGCGGCAACCATTGCCCGATATTGGCTGCACGGTCAAAGAACTGGTGTCCCTCAGCGCCACTGGATGGAGCAAACACCAGTTTCAGGTTCTGGCCTGCGGCCAGATAGCTTTCAGCCATCTTGCGCACCAGCGGCGGGCGAAAGTAGCTATCGTTCTCGGCATAAATCCACAGCTGTGGCACACGGCTGGTGGCGGCAAAGCCGGCCACGGTCTTGAGCAGTTGTGCCTCGCCGCAAACCGCGGCTTTTTCACGCATCTGCGGCTGCGAACCGCGGCCGCCGGCAAAGTTGACGACGCCGCGCAAGCCCGCGGGCTGCTGCGCCGCCAGCGCCAGCGATGCAAAGCCGCCGGCGGACTTGCCCAGCAGCAGCACATGCGAGCCATCGACATAGGGCAGCTTTTGCCCGTAAGTCATGATGGCCGCCACATCGCGCGCTGCCTCCTGGGCCGCATGGGCGTAGTCGGGGTCATCGCAGCTGCCGTAGCGGTCGGCCAGAGGACCGTCCGATGCGCCATAGCCGCGTCGCAAGCCCGTCACCACCACATAGCCCAGCTCGGCCAGAGCGCGCGCCTGCGGGCCGTAGCGATCGCGCATGGTTTCGCGCGCCTCTTTGCCGCTGGGTGTGCCATGGCTGAGCACAATCAATCCCCAAGGACCCTGCCCATGAGGACGATAGACATGACCTGCCAACTCGGCGCTGTGCGCGGGCGAATCGCCGCTTGCTGGCACCCAGACCGGAATGCGCGCATCCATGCGCTGCACCGCTGGCTCGGCAGCGCCAACCATGGGCATGGCCAACGCAGCCGACAGCAGGACCGGCGGCAAGCAGGTGAGGAAATGGCGACGCGACATGACTGACAACCTATGCTCGCTTACATGCGGAATACGCCGAAGCGTGTGTCCTCAATCGGCGCATTGCGCGCGGCAGCCAGGCCCAGCGCCAGCACGCGGCGCGTGTCGGCGGGATCGATCACGCCGTCGTCCCAGAGACGCGCCGTGGCGTAATAGGGATGGCCCTGATCCTCATACTGCTGGCGGATGGGCGCCTTGAAGCGTTCCTCTTCTTCGGCACTCCAGTTGCCGCCCTTGGCTTCGATGCCGTCGCGCTTGACGGTGGCGAGCACGCTGGCCGCCTGCTCGCCGCCCATGACGCTGATGCGCGCGTTGGGCCACATCCAGAGGAAGCGGGGCGAATAGGCGCGGCCGCACATGCCGTAATTGCCCGCGCCAAAGCTGCCGCCGATGATGATGGTGAACTTGGGCACCGCTGCCGTGGCCACGGCCGTGACCAGCTTGGCGCCGTGGCGGGCAATGCCTTCGTTTTCGTATTTGCGGCCGACCATAAAGCCCGTGATGTTCTGCAGGAACACCAGTGGCACCTTGCGCTGGCAGCACAGCTCGATGAAGTGTGCACCCTTGACGGCCGACTCGGAAAACAGAATGCCGTTGTTGGCGATGATGCCGACCTGCATGCCCTCGATGCGCGCAAAGCCGCAGACCAGGGTATTGCCGAAGCGGGCCTTGAACTCATCGAACTGGCTGCCGTCCACGATGCGGGCGATGATCTCGCGCACATCGAAGGGCTTGCGCGTATCGACGGGAATCACGCCATACAGCTCTTCGCTCTCGAACAGCGGCGCCGCAGGCGCATGGTCGGTCTGCGACTGGGGCTTGTCCTTGTTCAGGTTCGCCACCGCCTGGCGTGCCAGCGCCAGTGCATGCAGATCGTTCTCGGCCAGATGGTCGGCCACACCCGACAGGCGCGTGTGAACATCGCCGCCGCCCAGGTCCTCGGCACTGACCACCTCGCCGGTGGCTGCCTTGACCAGAGGAGGGCCGCCCAGAAAGATGGTGCCCTGGTTCTTGACGATGATGGACTCGTCGCTCATGGCCGGCACATAGGCGCCGCCTGCCGTGCACGAACCCATGACCACGGCGATCTGGGCGATGCCCTGAGCGCTCATATTGGCCTGGTTGTAGAAGATGCGACCGAAGTGCTCGCGGTCGGGGAAGACCTCGTCCTGATTGGGCAGGTTGGCACCGCCCGAGTCCACCAGATAGATGCAGGGCAGACGGTTCTGCGCGGCCACTTCCTGCGCGCGCAGATGCTTTTTCACCGTCATCGGGTAGTAGGTTCCGCCCTTCACGGTGGCGTCGTTGCAGACGATCATGCAGTCCACGCCGCTGACGCGGCCCACGCCGACAATCACGCCGGCGCCCGGCGCATCGTTGTTGTACATATTGAGCGCGGCCAGCGGCGACAGCTCCAGAAACGGCGTGCCGGGGTCCAGCAGCCGCTGCACGCGCTCGCGCGGCAGCAGCTTGCCGCGCGCCACATGCTTGGCGCGCGCGGCTTCATTGCCGCCCAGCGCGTTCTGATCGCAGCGTGCGTGCAGCTCATTGACCAGCGCCTGCATGGCGGCAGCGTTGGCCAGGAAATCTGCCGAACGCGGATTCAGTTGTGTGCCCAGAATGCTCATCGCTTGCCTCTTGTCTTGATTACTTTGCCCGATACGGGAACTTGGTTTTTTTCTTGCTCAGACACAGCGCTGCCACTGCAGTTGAAGAAAATGCCTTATGCACGCTGTTGAAACTGTTCTGCTTGTCTTGCTGCTGGGAGCGCTGACAGGCATTGTGGCCCGCTATATCCGGGCCATCCCCCTGCCTCTGATTCAAATCGCACTGGGTGCGCTGATTGCCTGGCCGCAAGCCGGCCTGCACATCGCGTTCGACCCCGAGCTGTTCCTGCTGCTCTTCATTCCGCCGCTGCTGTTCGCCGACGGCTGGCGCATCCCCAAGCGTGAATTCTTCGCACTGGCCAAACCCATTTTGCTGCTGGCCCTGGGCCTGGTTCTGTTCACCGTGCTGGGCCTGGGCTATCTCATCCACTGGATGATTCCCGAGATTCCACTGACCGTGGCCTTTGCCCTGGCCGCCGTGATCTCGCCCACCGATGCCGTGGCCGTTTCGGCCATCACGCGCAATCTGGGCATGCCCGAGAAGACCATGCATGTGCTGGAGGGCGAGTCGCTGCTCAATGACGCATCTGGCCTTGTGGCGCTGAAGTTTGCGATTGCAGCCACGCTGACCGGCATGTTCTCCTGGGGCGAAGTCGCCAAGGAATTCACCTGGATGGCCGTCGGCGGCCTGGGTGTGGGTGCGCTGATAGGCTGGGGCTTCAGCCATGCGCGCGGCACCATCACGCGCCGCCTGGGCGATGTCGCTGCCACGCAGATGGTGCTGCTGCTGGTGCTGCTGCCTTTTGCCGCCTATATCGTGGGTGAGAAGATCGGTGTCTCCGGCATTCTGGCTGCCGTGGCCGCAGGCATCGCCACCAATTTCGCCGACCTGGAGCGCAGCAGCTATATCAGCGAACGCCTGCAGACCGAAGGCACCTGGAGCATGGTGGAGGCCGCCTTCAACGGCGCCATCTTCCTGCTGCTGGGCCTGCAGCTGCCCTCCATCATCGGCGTGCCCCTGCATCAGGCCGGCCATGACTGGTGGATTCTGGTCGGCTATGTGGCCGCGATTTCGTTTGCGCTGCTGCTGATGCGCTGGATCTGGCTGGTGCTGGGTGTGCATGGCTCGCTGCTGCGCGCCCACCGGCAGGGCAAGATGTCCGAGCGTCCCTCGCCACTGCTGAATCTGGCCACCACGCTGGCCGGCATTCGCGGCGCGGTCACGCTGGCCGGTGCGCTGTCCGTGCCCATGCTGCTGAACAACGGCCAGCCCTTCCCGGGCCGCGACATGCTGGTCTTTCTCGCCACCGGCACCATTTTGTTCACGCTGGTGATCGGTGCCGTGGGCCTGCCCATCGTGCTGCGCCATCTGCCCCCGCACGAAGAGTCGCCCACCGTGCGCGAGGAGCGCCTGGCCCGTGAACAGGCCTGCATGGCGGCCATGGCCAAGCTCACGCTGAGCGAGGAGGAAATGCAGCGCCGCGACCCCGAATGGGTGGCGATGCGCCAGGAGGTCAACGGCCACCTGACCCAGGAATACCGTAACCGCATCCAGTTGCTCGACGACGGCAGCGGCGCCGCGCAAAGCATAGAGCTGCTGCGCGAAGCACCCGAAGTCGTGCGCCAGCGCAAGCTGCGCTATGTGATGGAGATCGAAACCCGCATCGAGTGCATTCATGCCGAGCGGGACTTCTACTACGCCGAAAGACAGGCTCATCGCATCAACGACGAATCGCTGCGCAGCCTGGTCAGCGAGCTGGACATGCAGGAAATCGCCATGCGCAAGCGCCTCGCTGTCGCCCGCCGTGCCGCCGGTCTTCCCATGACCAGCACGCACGCCAACCACTAATTCAGAGACGCCCAGCAAGAGCCGCCTCGCGGCAAGGGTGTCGTCCCCCTTGGGGGGCACCCGGCGCAGGGAAGGTGCGAAGCAGCTCAGGGGGTAGCGCATATTCAGGCGGTCTTGATCACGCGCAGATCCAGCAACTCGATCATCTCGTCGCGAATCTTGAACTTCTGGATCTTTCCCGTCACCGTCATCGGGAAGGCCTGGACAAAGCGGATATAGCGCGGCACCTTGTAGTGGGCAATCTGCCCCTTGCAAAAGTCGCGCACCTCTTCCTCGCCGAGCTCCTGGCCGGGCTTGACAATGATCCAGGCACACAGCTCCTCGCCATAGCGCACATCGGGCACGCCCACCACCTGCACGTCCTGCACCTTGGGGTGGCGATAGAGAAATTCCTCGATTTCACGCGGGTAGATGTTCTCGCCGCCACGGATCACCATGTCCTTGATGCGACCCACGATATTCACATAGCCTTCGCCGTCCATGGTCGCCAGATCGCCGGTGTGCATCCACTGCTCGGCATCGATGGCCTCGCGGGTTCTGGCCTCGTCTTCCCAGTAGCCGTGCATGACGGAATAACCGCGCGTGCACAGCTCGCCCGACTGGCCCGGCGGCATGATCTCGCCCGTGGACGGGTCCACGATCTTCACCTCCAGATGCGGCTGCACCTTGCCCACGGTGGCAACACGCTTTTCCAGGGGCGTATCGGCATCGCTCTGGCAGCTTACGGGACTGGTTTCCGTCATGCCGTAGGCGATGGTGATTTCGCTCAGGTGCATGTCGCGCACCACGCGCTTCATCACCTCGATGGGACAGGGCGAGCCGGCCATGATGCCGGTGCGCAGCGTGGACAGATCGAACTCGGCAAAGCGCGGATGGTCGAGCTCGGCGATGAACATGGTGGGCACGCCGTGCAGACCCGTGCATTTCTCGGCCTGCACTGCCTCCAGCACGGTGATGGGGTCAAAGCCATCATTGGGATAGACAATGGTCGAGCCATGGGTGAAGCAGGCCAGATTGCCCAGCACCATGCCGAAGCAGTGATACAGGGGCACGGGAATGCACAGTCGGTCCTCGGGCGTGAGGCGCATGCATTCGCCAATGAAAAAGCCGTTGTTGAGGATGTTGCGGTGTGTCAGCGTCGCCCCCTTGGGGAAGCCCGTGGTGCCGCTCGTGAACTGGATATTGATGGGGTCGCGGTTGCTGAGCGTGGCCGCAATCGCATCAATGCGCTCATCCGCACTGGTTCCTTGCGCCATCAGCTGCGAAAAACGCAGCATGCCGGGCTGTTCGGCGTCCAGATCCACCGCACCTGAGCCGGCTGCACCTGGGCCGGCTGCACCTGAGCCGGCCGCATCAATCCACACCACGGTGCGCAAGGCCGGCAGGCGTTTGGATTGCAGCTGACCTGGCGCGCAGCTCGTCAGCTCGGGCGCCAGCTCGCGCAGCATGCCCAGATAGTCGCTGGTCTTGAAGCGCGGCATGGACACCAGCGCCTTGCAACCCACCTTGTTGAGTGCATATTCGACTTCGGCGGTGCGATAGGCTGGGTTGATATTGACCAGCACCAGGCCCACCTGAGCCGTGGCCAGCTGCATCAGCACCCACTCGGCGTTGTTATGGCTCCAGATACCCACCCGGTCACCTTTGACCAGCCCTTGCGACAGCAGCGCGCTGGCCAGCTGGCGCGCTGCCACATGCAGCTGGGCATAGCTGTAGCGCAGACCCTGATGACGGCTGACCAGCGCGTCACGCGGGCCCTGGCGCTGTGCCATTGCAGCAAAAAAATCGCCAATCGTCTGCTCGATCAGCGGCACATCCGTGCGCCCCTTGGCATAGCTGGCGGTCAGCGCGTTCACTTGCGATGGCATGGTCTTGTGTCTCCTTGCGTGCCGGCAGCCACCTGCGAACTGGCTGCGCAGCGTCCATTCAGCACCGTTTTCTGCGCCTCAGAATAAGGGCAAGCCCTGTCCAGAAGAGGTCACAAAGGTTGCAATAATTGCCAAATGCTCACCCCCTCTCTGGTCAAGACTCCACTACCGCACCATGCCAGCTCCGTGCTCAAATCGCACCCGGCAATTACCCCCATGGCGTTTGTCAAAGCCATTGTCAGCGCTTATGAAGCCAGGCAGATGTCAGCGCTAGGAGCTCTGGAAAAGGCACAAATCCCGCCAGATCTGATTAACGATGCCAACGAGCGCATCACGGCCCTGCAGATGGAGGCACTATCCGATGCAGCCATGCGCGAGCTGGACGATGAAGCCTTGGGCTGGTTCGAGCGTCGCCTGCCCTGGGGCAGCTACGGCATGCTGGCCCGCGCCAGCATCAGCGCACCGCAATTGGGCCTGGCGCTGGCGCGCTGGTGCCGACATCACGGCCTGATTGCGCAGGACATACAGCTGCAGCTCAGCGAGCAGGCCGGCATTGCCACCCTTACCCTGCATGAAAGCCGTCCACTGGGCGCCATGCGCGAGTTCTGCATGGTATCGGTGCTGCGCAATATCCACGGCTTTGCCAGCTGGTTGATCAACGAACCGATCAGCCTGCTGCATGCCAGCTTTCCGTTTGCCGAGCCCGCGCATGCCGATGTCTACAAGGTGCTTTTCGCACCGGGCAGCATCGCTTTTGATGCCCCCGTCGCCAGTCTGCAGTTTGAAGCACGCTGGCTGCAGGCACCGCTGGCGCGCGACGAGGCCGCCCTCAACCGGATGCTGCAGCGCGCCTTGCCGATCCAGGTGCGCCCCTACCAGCGCGAGAAGACTCTGGTGCAGCGCGTGCGCCATCTGCTGGCCGCCAGCGGGGAGGAGCAGCAGACGGCTGAAACGCTGTCCCGTCAACTGCATCTGTCGCAGCGCAGCCTGCACCGCCAGCTCAAGGAAGAAGGTATTTCGCTGCAGGCCCTCAAGGACGATATCCGGCGTGAACGCGCGATTGCGCTGCTGCTGCGCACCAGCCGCCCCATCAAGCGCGTGGCCCAGGCCTGCGGCTTTCTCAACGACAAAAGCTTTATCCGCGCCTTTCGCCTCTGGACAGGGCTCTCCCCTTCGGAATTCCGCAAAACCGCCGGCCAGCGCGCCGCCTGACGCAAGGAGCTCTCCATGCAGGAATCCTCAGAAAACTGGCAGGCAATCGCTGATGGGGTATGGGCACTCAGCTATCACTTCAGCAATGCAGGGCTGAAGGTCAGCACACGCATGACGGTGATCCGGCTGGCCGACGGCAGCCTGTTCTCGCACTCTGCAGTGCCGCTGACGGGCGGGCAGAAAGCTGCGCTCGACGCCCTGGGACCGCTGCAACACATAGTCGCACCCAGCGCCATGCACCATTTGTTCGTGGGCAAACTGGCCAGGCTTTATCCACAGGCCAGGATCTATGGCACACAAGGCGTGCTGCGCAAGCGACCTGATCTGCCGCTGCTGGAGCCCTTGCCTCCGGACTCCGAAGCACCCTGGGCAGGCGAGCTGCAGTGCCTGCGGCTGGACGGCATTCCCATGCTCGACGAGACGCTGTGGCTCCACCCGGCCAGCGGCAGCCTCATCGCCACCGACGTGCTGCAATGCTGGCAGGGACCGCTAAGCCTGCCGGTACGCATGTATCTGGGTCTGACGGGCGGGCATGAGCGCCTGACCGTGCCGCGCACCGTGCGCCTGCTGGTCAGGGACAGGGCCGCCGTGCGCAACTGGGTGAAGCGGGTCCAAAGCTGGCCCGTGCAGCGCGTGATCCTGCTGCACAACAGCGTGATCGACGATCAGCCAGTGAAACGGCTGCGCGAGGCGCTGTCGATCTGGGACTGAGAGCGCTTCAGCGCAGGTCGTGCTCGTCGTCTTCGCCGACCGAAGCGCTGGCGGCGCTCTTGCGCACGGCCTCGAACATGGCGGGCAGATCCCCCATGTCACCGAACACGCAGGCGGCGCCGGCCTCGAGCAACTGCTCTGCCGAGGCATGGCCCTGATCGGCCGGGAAATAGCCCCAGACGGTGGCACCTGCTGCCACGCCGGCCTGCACGCCGGTCATGGTGTCCTCGATCACCAGGCACTTGGCAGGATCGGCCTTCAGCGCTTCGGCCGCAGCCAGATACACATCGGGGAAGGGCTTGCTGCGTGGCATTTCATGACCGCTGTAGACATGACCTTCGAAATAAGGCTCCATGCCCACCTTGGTGAGCTGCATCTCCACCTTGGCACGGTCCGCACCGGAGGCGCAGGCAATGCGTCCATCGCACAGTGCATGAATCCGCCTGACTGCTTCCAGTGCGCCGTCGATGGCTACCAGCTCGGCACTCAGCGCAGCATTGCGGCGCTCGTAGAACTCTGCCATCCAGGCATCGGTCAGCGGCTTGCCGGTATGGGCCTCGATCACGGTCGCCTGGCTGCGTACCGTTTTGCCGATGAAGTCACGCGTGCACTGTTCCTGGCTGATCGCCCAGCCGGATTCGTTGAGCATGGTGCACAGCACGCGATTGGTGATGGATTCGCTGTCCACCAACACACCATCACAGTCGAAAAGCACAGCGTCAAAAGCAGTCATGGAAGCATTACCAGCGCATCATGGGATGCAAAAAAGGCGCCCAACGGCGCCTAGTATCAAGAAACAGAGGGCGTGATTATGCGCTCACGCCCTTTTCGAGTTCAGGGGAAGGTCACTCCGGCCAGCGGATTGATCATCCACGCGCTGTTCTTGGCGTAGATGGTGCTCGTCTTGTTGTCGGCAGTCATGATGCCGCTGAAATAGAAGAAGCCGTTGGCTGCATTGGCATTCATATTGCTCAGCTGGGTTGTGAGCGAGTCACTGCTTGCCGAGGCCTCGACCAGATACTCGATGGCGCCATTCTGTGCCGAGCTTTTCTCGAAGACATCCACATAGTTCATATTCATCGGGTCGCTGCCCAGCCCCTGCGTGCCGCGAATGAACCAGCCGTCCGCACCCTTCTGGGCCAGGCGCGTTCTCATTTCTGCAGCATCGGCGGCCGAGGATGCGCTGCCGAGCTTGTCGACCTGATAGGTATAGGTGACGCTGTCATTGCGCTTGGCATACAGGCTGAACAGCTCGTTGTTGACGATCTGGGGACCCAGATAGCGATAGCCTTCGGCCCCCTGTCCGTTGAGCTCCGTGGCAAAGGCTTCAGCGGTCGTGGCCACGGGCGTCACCGTTCTGTAGCTGAACTGGTCGCTGCGGCTGTTGTCCTTGACATAGACGCTGCGGATGTCGCTGACATCGCTGAACACCGCATCGGACTTGTACATATAGCCGCTGCTGCCCTGTTGGTTCAGCTGTGCCAGAAAGGCGGTGCGCGATGGCTGCGCCGCAGGATTGACATAGCTGAACTTGCGCCCGGCATGCGCGGTATCCGTGAGGTAGAAGTCGCCGATCTCCGAACCGGTCGAACCGACCGAGCCCGCCAGGGAGCTGAACAGCGCATAGCCGTCGGCCCCCATGCTGTTGGCGGCTTCAAGCATCTGCGCATGGCTGGTGGCCGTCTGACCGCCCATCTTGTAGGTTCCCGTGACGGCCTGATTGCCGGTGCCGCCACCAGTACCGCCACCATTGTTGCCGCCGCCGTTGTCCCCGCCTCCCGTATTGCCGCCGCCACCTTCGGAGCCGCCTCCTGAGCCTGCGCCGCTGCCTCCGTCTCCACCACCACCGCCGCCACAGGCAGCCAGAGTGGAAATCAGCAGCAAGGCTGCAGTTCTACGGGTGATTTGCATAAGAGATGGCACGGGCTTGCTCCTCGGTCTTGATGTTGGTTGAAAATGTCCATATCCCGACACTGAGATAACAAGCAGCGTCGTATTACAGACATTGTCAGAAGGCTTGCGAGCAGATCACTCCCTACCGAGGAGGGGTCTTTGTTACCAAGCCCCAAAGGAACGCTCATGCCCGATCTACTGCAAATCCTGAGCACCACTCAACTGAGCGCACAGCCCTATGCGCTGGTGGTGGATGATCACCCGCTGGTCGCGGAGGGTGCAGCCCATATGCTGATGACCAGCGCCGGCGTGCAGCGGGTGCGCTGTGCGGCACACGGCAATGAGGCTCTGGCAATGATTGCTGCGCTGGGCGAACCCGTTATCACCGTGATGGACTTCTGGCTGGAGGACGGCGCATCACTGGAATTTGTGCACAGCATCCTGGCCTTGGCTCCTGGCACACGCATTCTGGTGACCAGCGGCGACAAGCACCCGGCCATCGCCAGCAAGGCCGCAGCCGCAGGTGTGCATGGCTTTGTGCACAAAAGCAGCCCGTCTCACGAATTTCAGGCAGCAGTGCAAGCCCTGCTGAGCGGCCGCACCTGGTTTGAGGCCCTGCCTCCCATCCCCACCGCCCCTCCGGCACCAACCGCGGGCAGCATCCTGCATATGAGCGCCAGAGAGCTCGGCATCACTGCCCGCCAGGCGCAGGTGCTGAGCCTGTTGCTGCAGGGCAAGCCCAATCGCGCCATTGCACAGGCGCTGAACCTGTCCGAATACACGGTCAAGGAACATGTCACCGCCCTGCTTCAGCGCCTGGGCGCCAGCAACCGCGTGGCACTGATCACGCGCATGCGAGGCATCGAGGTCGACTTGGACTAAGGCTGACGGATCGCCATACAGCGCGCCAGCACCGCATGCAGCTGGTCGGGCTGCAAGGGCGTCGCCAGAGCCAGATAGCCCTGATCCTGGACCTGCTCCAGCATCTCCTCATCGCCGCTCATCAAAGCACCGCTGGCTTGCGGATGCTGGTCCAGCAGCTGCATCAAGCACTCAAGCCCGCTTGCACCATCCTTCAATCGCTGGTCGCACAACACAAAGTCTGGCCGCAATCCATCGGCCAGCAGTTGCTGCGCCTCAAGCAAGCTGCGCGCTCTTTGCACCTGCACACCCCAGCTCTGCAAAATCTGCACCAGCACCGGGGCCAGCTGCGCATCGTTTTCCACGACCAGACAGTGTCCCTGCAAGGGGGCGAACCACTGCGGCCCAGTCGATATCGGCGGTGCCGGCAGCACAGACGAGGTCTGCCATTGCTCGGCATCCTGCGGCCAGCGCAGCCAGAAACATGAACCCTTGCCCGGCAGCGACTGAACCCCGCATTCCACGCCCAGCCGCTGCGCCGCCAGCGCCACCACGGACAAGCCCAGGCCACGCCCGCGCAATGGCGCCGGCACGCCATCCCTGGCATCGCGCTGCTGGCGCGCAGGGCTGCGATAGTGACGCATGAAGACCTGTGCGCATTCCTGCTCGCTCATGCCGCAGCCGCTGTCCCACACCTGCAAAAGCCAGCGCCCCTGCCTGTGCCGCAGCGCCAGCAGCACCCCGCCTTGGTCCGTGTAGCGCAGCGCGTTTTGCAGCAGATTGAAAACCATCTGCCGCAACAGCACCGCATCCGTGCACAGCGCCGGCATATGAGCCGGCTGCCTCACGCGCAGACGCAGACCGCGCTGCGCTGCCTCGCGCGAGAACAGGCGCCGAGCCTCGTCCAGCACCGCACTCATGGATACCGCCTGCCATTGCGGTGCGAAGCTGTCGCCCTCAAGTCGCGACAGATCCATCAGGTCGTTGAACATGGAGCCCAGATCGCGCGTGCAGGCCTGCATTTCCTGCAGCAGTTGTGCCAGCTCGTCATCCTGATTGCGCTGGTGGGCGGCTTGCAGCATCAGGCCCATGGCATGCAAGGGTTGCCGCAGATCATGGCTGGCGGCGGAAATGAACCAGTTTTTCTCGGCCAGCGCATTCTCGGCCTGCTCCTTGGCCTCGCGATAGCGCTCCGCCAGTGCCTGACGCTCCAGCTCGTGCGCCATCTGCTGCTGCACGAAACGCCGCGCGCCCCAGGCGTGGCGCGCAAGTATGGCGCCGTACAGCAGCAGCAGCGGCAACAGATAAGGGCCTTTTTTCGGAAAGTAATGCAGCGTGCACAGCAACATGGGCAAGTAGATACCCGCCATGAAGGCGGCAAATACCTGCAGTACGGGCGCCAGAAAAGTGGCAGCCGACGCCATCACGCCCAGCAGCACCAGATAGATCAGCAGACGCAGCTCACTATGGCTTTCGCCCCAGGTAAAGGCCAGCACGCTGACCCAAAGCAGGCCGTTGATCAGTGCGGCCAGCGCCAGCTGTCGCTGCCAGGTCGTCAATGCCGCCTGCAGTCGCGATGGCTCCCAATCGCGCGCCGACCGCCACTGACGATGCAGGCTGCGGCGAAACAGCAGAAAGCCCAGTGCCATGACGATCATCAGCCCCCACCACCAGGCCAGCCCCGTGCTGACGGCAGGGCTGTTGCGGGTACTGACCCACAGCAGCAGGGCGGGAATCAGCAATGCGGCGATTTCGGAGGAGCCACGCGAAGCCAGGGACTGCAACAGGCGCAACCAGGCCTGCAGCCGGGTCAGCTGCGCCGAATCGACTTCAGAATTGGTCGCCATCGACGTAGAACCAGCGCCCACCCTCGAGCACAAAGCGGCTGCGCTCATGCAAGCGCACGGCACGACCCGCCAGGCGATAGCGGGCGACGAATTCGACCTCCGCAGAAGCATCGCCGGTCAACTGAAACTGCTTCACATCCAGCCCCAGCCATTTGGTGGCGGCATCGAAATCGAGCTGCGACGGGCGCTGGCTGGCATGCCAGGTGGCTTGCAAATATTCCTGACTCTCACACACGAAGGCCGTGTAGCGCGAGCGCATCAGCGCCTCGGCATCGGGAGCGGGCCGGGCATCCCAGTGATCGATATAGCGGCCGCAGCAATCGGCATAGGCCAGCAGCCGCCCCTTGGCATTCTTGCGTCCACAGGGACAGTCCCGCTTTTTCTCGGCTTCTTTCACAACTTTGGCAGTCTTGATTGGCAATGCTGCATTGTCGACCAAGTCGAACAACGAGCAAGCCGGCTTGCGCAGTCGGTTGCCTCAGAGCACAGTAGCGGCAGTCCAAAGCTCGCTGCTCAAAGGTTTGCCTATGTTCTCCATGGCTGCTCCCTGGTGGGAGTTCGTGATTCGCGGTGTCAGCGTCTACCTGTTTCTGCTGGTGTTTCTGCGTCTGACCGGCAGGCGCCAGACCGGCCAGTACGCACCTTTCGACCTGGTGCTGCTGCTGATTCTTTCCAACGCAGTACAGAACTCCATGAATGCCGGCGACAACTCGCTGATCGGCGGCCTGATCAGTGCCGGCACGCTGCTGGCCTGCCATGCGCTGCTCTCCCGCCTGAGTTACCGCTTTGCGAGGCTTCGCAGGCTGGTGAATGGCAAACCCAAGGTTCTGATTCACCAAGGCATTGTGCAACCCAGTCTGATGACGCAGGAGCAGATCACTGCCGAAGACCTGGCGGCGGCCCTGCGCTCCAATGGCTGTCTCAACGCGCATGAGGTGGAGCGTGCCACGATCGAGACCAACGGCCAGATCACCGTGGTGCTGCGCAAGCGCAGCATGGCTGAGCTGGGGGAGGCCTGAGAGCCTCAGAACGTGTTTAAGTTCTCAGTGCAGGCCGTCCAGAAACTGCCTGATGGCCGCATTCACGGGTTCCGGGTGCGTGAGATTGGCTGCATGGCCCGCACCGGCCACATCCACCCACTGGGCCTGGGGCAAGCCCTTGAACATGGCCCGCGCACGCTCCACACCGATGGCAGCATCCTTGTCGCCATGAATCACCAGCGCGGGCACCTTGATTTCGGCCAGGCGCGGGCTGATGTCGTCGCGCAGCGCCAGCGTCGCAAAGCTCTGCCCCAGGTTGATCGGAGAGGCCTGCTTCCATTTGGCGCGCCACTGCGCAGCTCCGGGCCAGCCCTGGCCCAGAATCGTGTGCTCCACGATGGTGGCCATGTCATCCGACAGCCCATGCTCCATCCAGGCCTTGAGCAAGGCCTCGTGGTGCGGCATCTGCTCGGGGTCTTCCAGCATGGCCTGGGTGTCTATCAGCACCAGCGCACCCACGACATCCGGATGAATCAGCGCGCAGCGCAGCGACAGATAGCCGCCTTGCGACATGCCCACCAGCACCGCTTTTTCCACACCCAGATATTTGAGCAAGGCCGCCAGATCGTCGGCCGAGTCATAGTAGCTGAACGCTTCGCAATGCTCGGGATCAGCGGTCTGCCCGTGGCCGCGCTCATCCCAGCTGATGCAGCGATACTGCCCCTGTAAAGCCTGTATCTGCGGCTCGAACATGGTGTGATCCATGAGCAGGCCGTGCGAGAACACAATGGCCGGGCCACGCCCTCCCGTGTCCTCGTAGTAGATATTCTGACCATTGACCTGGGCAAAAGGCATGCCGGACTCCTGCTGCAAATGGTTGAAACCCCTGGGGGAACTCCCCACACTGAGCACATCCTAAGCAGGCCTTGTGACATCGGCAACCGGCCCGTCCCCTGATGTGCCACAGCCTCGTGCACAACAGTTGACAGCGGCGGGCTTTTGCCACCTGACTCAGATCAGGCCAGCGCCCGCTGGATCAGGATCTTCTGCACATCGCTGGTGCCTTCGTAGATCTGGCATACGCGCACATCGCGGTAGATGCGCTCCACGGGAAAGTCGCTCACCACGCCATAGCCGCCCAGGGTCTGGATGGCGGCGCTGCATACGCGCTCGGCCATCTCGCTGGCAAAGAGCTTGGCCATGGCTGCTTCCTTGAGGCAGGGAAGACCCGCATCACGCAGGCTGGCAGCATGCCAGATCAGTTGCCGGGCCGCTTCGATCTGCGTCGCGCATTCGGCAAGCCTGAAGCCCACGGCCTGATGGTTGAAGATGGGCTGACCAAAGCTCTCGCGTTCCTTGCTGTATTGCAGCGCGCATTCAAAGGCTGCACGCGCCATGCCCACGCTTTGCGCGGCAATGCCGATACGCCCGCCTTCCAGCGCGGAAAGTGCAATCCTGTAGCCCTCGCCCTCGGCCCCGATCAGGTTCGCGGCGGGAATGCGACAGTTCTCGAAATTGATCTGCGCCGTATCGCTGCTGTGCTGGCCCAGCTTGTCTTCGAGGCGTGCCACCTGGTAGCCGGGATTGCCGGTGGGCACGATGAAGGCACTCATGCCCTTCTTGCCCGCCGTCTTGTCGGTGACGGCGATGACGATGGCTACATCGCCATTCTTGCCGCTGGTGATGAACTGCTTGACGCCGTTGATGACGTAGTCGCCGCCATCGCGTACGGCCGTGGTACGCAGCGCCGAGGCATCGCTGCCCACATGGGGCTCGGTCAGGCAGAAGGCTCCCAGCATCTGGCCCTGCGCCAGCGGACGCAGCCATTGCTCCTGCTGGCCGGCATTGCCGTACTTCATGAGGATGGCATTGACCGGGCAATTGGTCACGCTGATGACGGTGCTGGTGCCACCATCGCCAGCGGCGATTTCCTCGAGCACCAGCGCCAGGCTCACATAGTCCAGGCCCGCACCGCCGAGTTCCTCGGGCACGCAGATGCCATAGGCACCGAGCGCGGCCAGCCCCTGGTGCACGTCCTTGGGGAACTCGTGCTCCTTGTCCCAGCGCGCGGCATGGGGTGTGATCTGCTCGCGCACAAAATCGCGCAAAGCGTCGCGGATCATTTCCTGGTCCTGATTCAGCAGCATGTTGTCTCCGATATTTATAGCTATATGCCCGTTGTTCAGCCTGGGCTAGGCGTCTAGAAGCTTGATGTATCTGCCGTCGTGGCGCAGCAGCTGACCACGGTCTTCGGGCTTGACCTGCGCCAGGGCCTGCATCAGCCCCTGCACGCTTTGAGCCACCGACAGCGGGGCCGCAGCGCCGCCCATCTCGGTCTGCACCCAGCCCGGATCCAGCGCCAGCAGCGTCAGGCCCGGCCATTGGCGGCAGGCCGAGACCACGGCCATATTGAGCGCAGCCTTGCTGACGCGGTACAGCCAGGCGCTCTCGTCCGCATCGGCCAGCAGGGACATGCCGCTGGAGAAGGCGCCGATCACGCCGCCAGCCTCCTGCACCATGGGAGCAATCTGCGGCAGGGCCTGCATAAAGCCCAGCACATTGCTGTGCATCACCAGATCGAACTGCTGCTGGGTAGGCGGCACGCCTGCGTCATGACCGTCCCAGACACCGGCCACGTAAAGCGCGATATCGATGCTGGCCCCGTCGAGCTGCCAGGCCAGGCCGCTGACGCTGGCAGGATCTGCCAGATCGACCTGCAGCACCCGGGCGCCGCGTGCCTGCAGGTCGACCATGTCTTCAGCCTTGCGCACGGTGGCAATCACCTGGTGGCCTTGTGCCAGATAGGCCTCGGCCAGGGCTCGGCCCAGGCCGCGTGATGCGCCAAGAATCAGTATCAAAGCCATAGCTGTTTGCGCCTATGAATGGTTGGTTTCAAAACGTTTTCCATCGAAAATCCTTTCATGACAAGCGCTGTCAGCTATCAACTTTTCTTGGTCTGCTCGGCAGCAATCATGGCGCCATAGCGGGCCACCATGCTTTCCTGCGACTCGGGCTGGGCGGTCAGTCCCATTTGGGCATGGATGATCTGATTGAGCGTGGGCATGACGTTGCGCGCCACCCTGGCCTCCTCGCTCCACAGGCGGGAGCGCATCAGCGCCTTGGCACAGTGCAGATAGGCCTCCTGCACACGGACTTCGATCACCAGCTTGGGGCGGAAATGATCGCTGGCAAACAAGGCCGTGTAATGCGCCTCGTCACGCAGCTGGGCTGTGCCGTTGACGCGCAGGGTTTCGTCAAAGCCCGGCACAAAGAACAGCAAACCCAGGCGCGGGTCGTCGAGCAGATTGCTCAGGCTGTCGAGCCGGTTGTTGCCGCCCGCATCGGGAATGAGCAAGGTATTGGCGTCCGGTGCCTTGACGAAGCCAGGCTTGCCGCCTCGTGGCGAAGCATCGAGCAAGGTGCCGCCCGCACCGCCGGTGGCCATGACCAGAAACGGCGACAGCGCGATAAAGCGCAGGCAGTGCCGATCCAGCTCCCACTGCTGCTTGAGCAACGCGCGCTCGGCAGGAGGCTCGTACAACTGCAGCAGTTGTTCGCGCGAAGTGATCATGAAGCCAGGACCTCCTCGGGACGGTCGTTGCGGTGGATGGCTGCGTACAGTGACAGGAACTCGTTCCAGGAAGGGTCGAAGCTCACGCTGAGCTCGCCCTCCAGCTCGGGCACATGCTGTCTGCCCAGCTGTGCGGCCAGTTGCACCGCATGGGCCGGATCTTCCACATAGTAGGTGGCCACGCGGGCACTCATGTTTTCCACGCGCGAGAAGGCAAGAATGCCGCGCTGTTCACGGCTGAGTTGTTCATCCAGCGCATCCTGGGCGTCACGCACCCCGTCCAGCTCCTGCTGGCTGGAGAAATTGAAGCGCCATTCCATGAAATGCGACAGATCGGCGCGCGTGGCCACGGCATTGGCACCGTCGTGGAAGGTCAGGATGTCAGGCGGCGCATCCTCGTCGGCATCCTGTGCACGCACTTCGAGCGAGAGCCAGCGGTCGCTGTCTTCCTGGGGGAATTCATAGCTGCGGCCCAGTTGCTGGCGGATGAAGCCATCGAACAGCGGCGGGAACTCCGACAGCAGTGCGGAGCCGTAGACATCGGCCGCCGCCTCCGAGGCAAACTCGACCGGACCCACGCGTACGGAAAAATCCCACTCGCCCAGCACATGGTCCAGCATGATGAAAGCCATGTGCTGCGCATGCTCGGCCATGTCCCTGGCAATGGGCTTCTCGAACGAGAGCTTGAGGCCTATGATGCCTCCCGCATCGTAATAGCCCACCCGGATATCGGAGCAGGCCAGCTCGAAGCCGTCCATGCGCATGCCGAAGTTGCTGCCCAGCGCGCGGCTGCGAAACGCCTGCACGCTGTAATGCTCGAAACGCGGCGCCTGGCGCACCAGTGCCTGGGCATTCTCGAACTGCGCCGTGTTGCCATGGGCCGAGATCACCAGACGGGAGCCGGCCTCCCAGAGCTTGCCTTCCAGCTCCAGACTCAGGCCCGGTGCATATTGGTGCAGCAACTCATTGGAGCTTTCCACAAACTCATGGCGATCGAGCTCCTCCAGCTGGCTCAGCTGGTTGGAAAAATCGCCCCAGAAAGCATCAATCTGCTGCGGCTCCAGCGGCTTGATGGTCTCGCTCTCGTCGTGGTGAATGTCTGCGCTCATGAATGATTTCCGCAATGTGAGCTGCACACATTCAGCGCGAATGCGTGCAATCCGTTGAACATGCGTTCACTGTAGAGCAAACCGGTGACGGTTCTGAGCAAATGGCGTCAGATCAGCTCAATTGCCATGGCCGTGGCCTCACCGCCACCGATGCACAGCGTGGCCAGGCCCTTCTTCTTGCCGCGTGTCTTAAGCGCGTGCAGCAGGGTGACCAGAATGCGCGCACCGCTGGCGCCAATCGGGTGTCCGAGAGCACAGGCGCCGCCATTCACGTTGACCTTGTCATGCGAGACCTTGAGATCGGCCATCAGCGCCATGGGCACCACGGCAAAGGCTTCGTTGATTTCCCACAGGTCCACATCCTCCACGGCCCAGCCGGCCTTCTTGAGCGCCTTTTCGGTGGCGCCCACGGGTGCGGTGGTGAACCACTCGGGTGCCTGTGCAAAGGTCGCGTGCGAGACGATGCGCGCCAGCGGCTTGCAGCCCAACTGCTTGGCCGTGGACTCGCGCATCAGCACCATGGCGGCAGCGCCGTCGTTGATGCTGGAGCTGGAGGCGGCAGTGATGGTGCCGTCCTTCTTGAACGCAGGCTTGAGGCTGGAGATCTTGTCCAGCTTGGCCTTGGCCGGGCCTTCGTCAACGCTGACGGTCACGTCGCCCTTGCGGGTCTTGACGGTGACGGGCGTGATTTCGGCGTCAAAAGCACCGCTTTGCGCGGCGGCCTGGGCGCGCTGCACGCTGGCAATGGCAAACGCGTCCTGCGCTTCACGCGTGAACTGGTATTTGGCGGCGCAGTCCTCACCGAAAGTGCCCATGGAGCGGCCGGCCTCATAGGCGTCCTCCAGACCGTCGAGCATCATGTGATCGAAGATCTTGTCGTGTCCCATGCGATAGCCGCCACGCCCCTTCTTGAGCAGATAAGGGGCATTGGTCATGCTCTCCATACCGCCGGCAATCATCACCTCGCGGCTGCCGGCGATGAGCTGGTCGTGCGCCAGGATGGTGGCCTCCATGCCGGCGCCGCACATCTTGGACAGGGTCACGGCGCCCGTGCTTTGCGGCAGTCCGCCCTTGAAGCCGGCCTGGCGAGCCGGAGCCTGGCCCTGGCCCGCCATCAGGCAGTTGCCGAACAGCACTTCTTCCACCAGCTCGGGCCGGATGCCGGCGCGCTCGACTGCCGCCTTGATGGCTGCCCCCCCCAGGTCATGGGCGGCCAGATCGGAAAAATCGCCCTGGAACGCGCCCATGGGAGTGCGGGCGGCGCTGACGATGACTACGGGATCCTGATGCATGGTTTGTCTCCTTGAAAAATGGATGGATGTGATCTGCCTCTTCAAGCGAGGCTATTGGCGGGAATCTCGAAACGCTGCGTGTCCAGTCCTGCGTCGCCGGCATGCAGAAAGCGGCTGCGCTCGTAGGGGAACACGTCCAGGAAATGACCGTCACGGATACGGCTCTGGTGACCGCGCCAGAACTCGGCCTCCAGCAGATCGGCGTGATGGCGCATGAAGATGTCGCGAACGGCCGGATGGCCCAGCAGAAAAGGCCCGAAAGTCTCGGGAAAGACATCCCTGGGGCCGACCGAGTACCAGATGTCGCCCGACATCTCCTCTTCCTCGGTTCGCGGCTGCGGCACCTCGCGGAAATTGCAGTCGGTCAGGTATTCGATCTCGTCATAGTCGTAGAACACCACCTTGCCGCCGCGCGTGACGCCGAAGTTCTTCCACAGCATGTCGCCGGGAAAGATATTGGTGGCGACCAGATCCTTGATGGCATTGCCGTACTCGAGAATCGCGCGCTCCATGGCGGCGCGGCGCTCCGGCTTGGTGTCTGCCTCGGCCAGGCACTCCATCAGGAACAGATTCAGCGGCACCAGGCGACGCTCGATATAGAGATGGCTGATGATGACTTCCATCTGCCCGTCGCCGTCGCGGTCGCTGATCTCGATCTGCTCGGGAGCCTGGGCATGCAGCTCGGCCAGCAGTTCATCGCTGAAGCGTTCCTTGGGAAAAGCCACCAGGCTGTACTCCATGGTGTCGGCCATGCGGCCGCCACGATCATGCTTCTTGACCAGCTGGTACTTGGCCTTGACCTGGGGACGCGAGACATCCTTGCTGCTGGCGATACGATCCTTGATGAGCTTGAACACATAGGGGAAGCTCGGCAGGTCGAACACCAGCATGACCAGGCCTTTGATGCCGGGCGCAATGCGCAGCTGATCGCTGGAGTGGCGCAGATGATGCAGAAAGTCGCGGTAGAACAGGGTCTTGCCCTGCTTGGCCAGACCCAGGGCGTTATAGATTTCCGCCTTGGGCTTGCGCGGCATGAGGCTGCGCAGAAAGCTCACATAGGCGCTGGGCACTTCCATGTCCACCATGAAATAGGCGCGCGCAAAGCTGAACAGCGCATGCAGGTCGTCCTCTCCGAACAGGGCCGCATGCAGTATGAGCTGCTCCTTTTCTCCATGCAGGATGGGAATCGCCAGCGGCAGCTCGGTATAGCCGGTGATGATTTTGCCGACCAGATACGCTCCCTTGTTGCGATAGAACAGGCTGGACAGCACCTGAAGCTGGAAGTTGGCCCTGAGCGTCAGGCCCGCCAGCCTCTCGCGTATGCGCTCGGCCAGCAGATGCACGTCGCGCTGCAGGTCTTCGAAGCGGCATTGCAGCTGCAGCTGCTCGAACAGGCTCTGCAGCGTGCCTTCGATCTGGGCGAGGTTGCCGGGGTAGTAGGCGCGGTAGATGGGTACGGCACCCGGCGCGGTATTTTCCAGGTATTCGGTGCTGACGGCAGCACGCACGAAGATGAAGTCGTTCTGGAAATGGGTGCGGTGCAGAATCTTGGTGGTGACCGAGTTGAAGAAGGTCTCGGCCAGCTCCGGCTGCAGATGATCGACCATCAGGCCGATGTAATGAAGCTTGACCTGCTGCCAGACAGCCATGCTCTGCAGGCTGGCGGCAAACTCCTCTTCCAGCCTCTGGATGCAGGCACGCACCTGCCGATCGTAGAACTCTATGCGCTCACGCTGAGCCTGCTGCTGGCCCGGCCAGTCCATGGTCTCGAAGCGCTGCTTGGCTCGGGCAGCTTCCGCACTGAACATGCGGTAATGCTGGTTGTAGCCATGCATCAGGGCCTGCGCAATGGCATAGGCCTCGGGGGCGTCCAGTCGTTGCGGAAACATGGCGGGCCAGTCGCTCCAGATAAGTGAGCAGCACTCTCAAACGGAACAAGCGACACAGGCCTTGAGTCCGCTTGAGGGCACTGCAACTGCGCAGCGGCAGCGATCAGTCGCGCTTGCGCGCAGCGACCTTCTCGACAGCCTTGTTGTAGACATCCTCCAGGCCGCCCACACCAGGCACGGTCATTTCGAGGTTGGTGATGTGGCCGTTGTTGAGGCTGTAGCACCAGCCGTGCAGAGTCACCTTCTGACCACGGGCCCAGGCATCCTGCATCACGGTGGACTGAGCCACGTTGACCACCTGCTCGATGGCGTTGAGTTCGCACAGCACATCGTGGCGGAACTGGGTGGAGATGCCTTCCAGCAGCTTGATGTGCTTGTCGCGCACGTCGCGCACGTGGCGGGTCCAGTTGTCCACCAGACCCAGACGCAGATTATTCAGCGCCGCATACACGCCGCCGCAGCCATAGTGGCCCACAACCATCAGGTGCTCGATCTTCAGATGATCGACCGAGTACTGGATGGTGGACAGGCAGTTCAGATCGCTGGGCACCACCACGTTGGCCACGTTGCGGTGCACGAACACCTCGCCAGGCTCCAGACCCGTGATCTGGTTGGCTGGCACGCGGCTGTCCGAGCAGCCGATCCACATGTATTTGGGCTTTTGCTGCGCCATCAGTCCGGTAAAGAAACCAGGACGATCACGCTCCATCTGGTCTGCCCATTGGCGGTTGTGGACAAACAGTTCTTCGATGGAGGTCGTTGTCATGAAGCTATCCTTCTTTTTGTGGTTGAAAGAACGGCGCAGCTCCTGCTTTTTCAGCAGGTTTCAGCAAACAGCTCGCGGCCTATGAGCATGCGGCGAATTTCGCTGGTGCCAGCGCCAATCTCGTAGAGTTTCGCATCTCGCCACAGGCGACCGAGCGGATACTCGTTGATATACCCATTGCCGCCATAGATTTGCACGCCCTCGCCGGCCATCCAGGTGGCCTTCTCGGCGCACCACAAGATCACGCTGGCGCAGTCCTTGCGAACCTGGCGCACATGATCGGTTCCCAGAAGATCCAGGTTTTTAGCGACCGTATAGGCAAAAGAGCGGCCTGCTTGCAGCACGGTGTACATGTCCGCCACCTTGCCCTGGATCAGCTGGAACTCGCCGATGCTCTGGCCGAACTGCTTGCGGTCGTGGATATAGGGGACGACATTGTCCATGACGGACTGCATGATGCCCAGCGGGCCGCCGGTCAGGACGGCGCGCTCATAGTCCAGGCCGCTCATCAATACCTTGGCGCCCATGTTCAGGCCGCCAAGAATGTTTTCAGCCGGCACTTCCACATCCTGGAACACCAGCTCGCCCGTGTGGCTGCCGCGCATGCCCAGCTTGTCGAGCTTTTGCGCGATCGAGAAGCCCTTCATGCCCTTTTCGATCAGAAAGGCCGTCACGCCGCGCGCGCCCATCTCCGGCTCGGTCTTGGCATAGACCACCAGGGTGTCGGCGTCGGGCCCGTTGGTGATCCACATCTTGCTGCCGTTGAGCAGGTAGTAGCCGCCCTTGTCCTCGGCCTTGAGCTTCATGCTGATCACGTCGGAGCCGGCGCCGGGCTCGCTCATGGCCAGAGCTCCCACATGCTCGCCGCTGATGAGCTTGGGCAGGTATTTGGCCTTCTGCGCCTCGCTGCCGTTGCGATTGATCTGATTCACGCACAGATTGCTGTGCGCGCCATAGGACAGGCCCACCGAGGCACTGGCACGCGATATTTCCTCCATGGCCACCATATGCGCCAGATAGCCCATATCGGCGCCGCCGTACTGCTCGGGGACGGTAATGCCGAGCACGCCCAGCTCGCCGAACTTGCGCCACACGTCCATGGGGAACTGGTCGCTGCGATCAATCTCGGCCGCACGCGGAGCAATCTCGCTCTGTGCGAATTCACGCACCGCATCACGCAGCGCATCGATGTCTTCACCAAGCTGGAAGTTCAGTCCGGGCAGATTGGCAAGGCTCATGGTTGTCTCCTGTAGATATGGGTCTGACGAATCGTCTTGTCAGTGTTGTATGCCTTCACGGTTCTGCACACACATCAGAGTGCAGCCCATTGTGGCAATCAGTTTCTCTTTTCCCTGGTCAATGGCAAACGCCTTGCCTTCGGATACGGTGATGGTGCGTCCGGGCTTGATGACCCGGCCTTCCATGCGAAAGCGCTGGCCTTTGGCAGGAGCGAGCAGGTTGATCTTGAATTCGATGGTGAGCACGGCCGCATCGGCCGGCATCAGCGTCAGGCCCGCGTAGCCGCAGGCCGAGTCCAGTGCGGTGGATACCATGCCGGCGTGCAAAAAACCATGCTGCTGCGTCAGGCCGGGAGCCCAGTCCAGACAGATATCGACAACGCCTGGCTCCACCAGGCTCAGCTCCGCGCCAATCGTGGCCATGGCGCCTTGCTTCGCAAAGCTCTGCTTCACCCGATGAACAAAATCCAGAGACTCGGTGACACCTGCAACAGACATGGCAACTCTCCAGCAAAGCTTTGCAATTGACGTTTACGTAAACGTCAATTATGCGCCATTTTTGCTCTCGCTCCTTTTCAATAGTGTGCGAGCCTCTTTTTCCTGCTCTCGCACCTCATCCAGAGTCACCTGCAGATCGGCCATCTGCGCTTCGAGCTGCTTGCGATGGATGGCCAGCACGTCAAGAAACTTGCGCAGCTGCACGCCCGTATCACGCGGGCTGTCATACATGTCGATGATTTCCTTGGCCTCGGACAGCGACAGTCCCAGGCGCTTGGCCCGCAGCGTCAGGCGCAGACGTGCGCGGTCTCTCGATGAATACACGCGATTGCGACCGCCTGCGCCGGAGCGCTCCGGCTGCAGCAAGCCCATGTCCTCATAAAAACGGATGGCCCGGGTCGTGAGATCGAACTCTTTGGCAAGGTCACTGATGGTGTAAATGGTCGACATGATTCTGTGGGGTTGTAAGTCTTGCATCGCACAGGCGACTGCCAGAGGTGGCTTGATCTCTAAAATGCTTTGACAAAACTGACGTTTACGTTAACGTCAATGCTAAACGAAATACCGCCCCATGACCTCAAGCCAAGAATCCGCTCTTCACTACCCACTCGGCGATACCTTGCCCGGTCCGGCCCAGACTCTGGAAGTGGCGCCCGGCGTCAAGTGGATCCGCATGACCTTGCCGTTTGCCCTCGATCACATCAATCTCTGGCTGCTGCGTGATCGCCAGACCGATCTGCATGGCCAGGTACGCGAGGGCTGGACGGTCATCGACTGCTGCGTCAATCGCACCGAGGCGCGCGAGCAATGGGAGCAGATCTTCGCCGCCGAACTGGAAGGCCTGCCCGTTTTGCGCGTCATCGTCACCCATATGCACCCCGACCATATCGGCCTGGCCGGCTGGCTCTGCCAGCAATGGAACACGCCCTTGTGGATCAGCGCCACCGATTACAACGTCGCCCGCGTCGCCATGAAAGACAGGGACGGCTTCGGCGGCGAATCCGGTGCAGACTTCTACAGCCTGCACGGACAAAGAGATGAGGAATTTCTGCTCCATGTCCGCGGCCGTGGCAGCTACTACTCTTCCCTGGTGGCCCCCATACCCGACATCTATCACCGCATCATGGATGGCGACGAGATCGACATCAACGGCCGCACATGGCAATGCATTGCCGGCTATGGTCACGCGCCGGAGCACATGGCGCTTTACTGCGCCGAGCTCGAGACACTGATCAGCGGCGACATGGTGCTTCCCCGTATTTCCGCCAATGTCAGCGTGCATTCTTCCGAGCCCGAAGCCAACCCGCTGCAGCTGTTTCTCACATCGCTGAAGCGCTACTTCGCTCTCCCACAGAACACCTATGTTCTGCCCTCGCATGGCAAACCCTTTACAGGCTTGCATATCCGTGTCCAGCAACTGCTGGACCATCATCAGGAACGTCTGAACGACATCATGCTGGCCTCCAGGCTACAGGGGCTGAGCGCTGCCGACATCCTTCCCATTC